>QHXW01000292.1 GCA_003223115.1 Acidobacteriota bacterium | reverse complement strand
TGGTCTCCTGCAAACGCTATGCGGTGCTGCATCTGCGGGAGCGATTGCAAAGCATTTACGACGAACTTACGAAAGCATGAGGAACTGAAGATGAGAAGGAAATGGATTTTCCTGGCTCCGCTGGCGATGCTGCTGTTTATCGCCATCGGCGGCGAAGTAGTGCTGCAACTGTGGAATTGGCTGCTACCGCCGCTCTTCGGCTGGCGCCAGATTACCTTTGGCAAGCCGTTGGAATTCTGGCGCTGTGCCGGATCCTCTTCGGCGGATTTGGACACCGCGGTTTCTATCGCTCCAATTTCCGCCGTCGTATGTCCGAGCGCTGGGAGCAGATGACCCCTGAGGAGCGGGAACGATTCCGGCAAGGCATACGCGCACGTTGCGGCTTCGGCCCATCCGCCAGCGAGAGGAAGGGGCAATGGAGCCATGTCGACAGTGCCCAAAGCAATGCCGATCTATTCCGGCCTGATCGGCAAAGTCGTCGTCGTGACCGGCGCCTCCAGCGGAATCGGAGCCGAGACCGCGCGCTACCTCGCCGCGAACCTGATCACCGTAGCTTGGCCACAAACACGCACAGCGAAATCGACAGATCGTTCTGGTAGGACTTGATTACGCGCGCACTTGCGACCGGGGCAAGCGATAAAGTTCTGCGGTGTGATTCGAGTCGCTCTCGAAATTGTGTTTGAGGAGCAGACAGGCGAAAGCCTACCACTCCGGTCGAATGGGGAATTCGGGATGCTGGTTGTGGGCCAAGTGGTGGTTGACGAGATCAGCGGTCGCGAGGCGACTTGCGTACCTAACTAACTAAACTAATCCGGCCGGGCATGGTCCGGGGCGTCACATGGTTGTTGAAGCAATTCGCAACGACCCGGAGTGGAAGAATGGGGACTATGAGCAGCAACCTCACGCGTATTCACGGATGGTACCCTTTATCGCAATTATGGTCGGTAGCCCCGAGAAGTATCCAACACGAGTCGAAGCTGACGCATGGTACGAACGAATGACAAAGGGTGCCTACCAACGTGCGGACGCTAATGACCGCCTCTATATGATGCTTCCAGCGACTACAGCCCGGCTCCTGACCTCGAGAAGATTGGGGCCAAGCTGCTCTTGATTGTGTTCGCAGACGATCAGATCAACTCTCCTCAGTTTGGAGCGCTGGAGCGTGAGATGCCTCGTGTCAAGAAAGGCCGATACGTGATCATTCCGGCGGGCAAACAGAGTAATGGGGAAGGCAATAATACCGACGCCGAACTGTGGCGGAGCCTTACTTGGAAGATTTGCTTCGCTCGCTTCCCCACTAAGGCGATGGACCAAGCTGATTGTGAGTTAACGTGCGAGTGCGGCCTGCACAGATTGAGCCGAAGTTTGTGAGCCGGCCACCCTTCCCCGGCAGGCTCACCTCCGCATGTTTTCGTCCAAAAAGACGAACACGTCGGGCCCAAATGCTCACCCCAAGATGGAGGAAGTCTTGCCAATCGTCCACGGTGTGCCCGATCGGCGGATAGATCTTCAAACGATGCGGTTTACCGATCGGCTCGCGGCGGGCGCCTACGCCGCGACGCGGTCAATGGCGGTGAGGAGCCGCGCTCGCAACTCCGGAGAGCGATCAAAGCTATAGCGGGCGCCGGAAAAGACTACGACCGCCCGCAGGTTCGGTTCACGTTCGGCCAATAGCACCGTGAGCGAACCTCCGACACGTTTCGATCCAGACCACGGAGCGATTTCTGGCTGTAAGCAGCGCATTCAGTCGGCCGTGAATGACCGAATCGGAATCGAACCAAAGGGCGAATAACCTACCGTCGGACCAATTGTGGATGATGGCCGACAAAGCCAATTATTGTATGCTTAGATCCCTATGAGCACATCGCCTACCGCAGGGCCGGAAACTCTTCCGCCCGATGCTGTCATCATGCAATTGCTGTTTGGAAAGACCATGTTCTTTTCCATCACGGCCGTCGCCAGACTCGGCATTGCCGACCATATTTCTGAGACTCCGCGCGTCGTCGAAGATATCGCTCGCGACACCGCCACGCACGCGCCCTCTCTCTACCGCGTCCTGCGACTGCTAGTCAGCGTCGGTGTGTTCAGGGAGGGTCCGCCCCGCCACTTTGCCCTCAACCCAGCCGCACAGTTGCTGCAGTCCGGGCACTCGCGGTCGCTGCGCGACATGGCGGTCATGTTCGCAGACCCCTGGGTGCTCAGGAGCTATGCACGCTTGGACCAGTGCCTTCGCACGGGCACTGATGGAGTCACGCTCGAGTTTGGCAAGCATGTCTTCGATCTCTTCCACGACATCCCGGATCAGGCGGCGAACTTTCACCGCGCCATGACCAGTTTCTCCAGCGGTTCGTCGGCAGCGGTACTCGAGGTCGCCGATTTCTCGCGCTTTCGCCGCCTCGCCGATTGCGGAGGGGGGCACGGCATGCTCCTTAGCCGGATCTTGGAGAAGTTCACCAGCCTTCATGGCGTTCTCTTCGACCTTCCCGAGGTTCTTTCGGGCGCTCCGGCCGCCGGCCATTTTCGCAACTCGGAAAGCCGCGTCGATTTCGAATCGGGTAGCTTTTTCGAACGGGTTCCGGAAGGCTGCGATGCCTACATCATGAAGCACATCATCCACGACTGGGACGACGAGAGCTGCCGCCGGATTCTTTCTTTGATGCGCGAGCAACTCGTCAAAGCGGCGCCAAGCACGGGCCGCGTTTTCCTATGCGAAATGACTGTGGCCGAACTTCCCGAACCCTCGCCAGCGAAAATGCTCGACATCGAAATGCTGGTACTGGCCCCGGGAGGCAAAGAGCGTGCGGCGACCGAATTCGCGGAGCTTTTTGAGTCAGCCGGGCTCAGGTTGGTGGGCATTACACCTACTCACTCGCCAGTCTGCCTGATCGAAGCATCTGTCGCTTAGCAAGCCGGGGACAAATTGAACTCCAGGGCAATTGCGGGGTTTGAGAGATGGGCTGGTGGCGTATGAAGCCGGCGTGACCGAAAGTGGCATCGCGCTCGGATGACGGCGTAACCGGAATGTTGAAACCGCCGACGATCGGCAAAAATCCCAACTTCCGTTTGGCATCGAACTGCATCGGGACCGCAACGCGTCACGAACCTCGTAAAATCGCGGAACTATCCCGGGAGCCAGTGCGTAACTCTAATCAGGCCCCGGAGGGTACCCCTTCATGGAAAGATCATCAGTCAGGATCAAGGTCTGAAAGGACCGTCACCATGAGATCAAGGGAAAGGGTTCTTCCGCTTTTGGCTGTGCTTTTTCCTGCCTTCTGCCTTCCCGTCGCGGCTGTCGCACAAACGATACCCAACGGTGCCGTCTAGGCGGGTTGGCTAGGGTCGGCCAGAGCTTTTTCGAGGTCGACCGGTGTCGCAGCAAGCGGGCTGTTTTTCATTGGGCAATGATAGGCAGCCTGACTGCACGCTGCAGCTCAGCCCTTTCGCCCGAAGTGCTGCTCGAAGAGTTCCCGCGACCGCTTAACTCCCTCCGCGTTCAGTACCAACGACTTGGCCTTGCTCCTCGGGTCCAAGATGTACCCCTTGGTGTGCAGCCGGTCTGGCCCGCGCTCTCTCAGGGCTTTACCGGATTTACGCTGATACGCCAGCCCCTGAAAATATGGAGGGCAGGTGTTCTTCCGAGTCTGCGGTATCTCTTGCCTTCTGTGCTGATGGGTCGAGTTCTGGCCGCCTGAACCAGGAGTAGCCCTCGCGCTGCTGTCGGTATCTACGTGTGTCTGCCAAGATCGTCAACGAAGGCTTCGTGTGGTGGCGTGGAACGGAAAAACGCGCTGAACTCATCGGGAAACTGTTGATCAGCGCTACACTGCTGACCGCATCGGGAAACCTTCTTCCCACACGATCCTCTGGAACAGAGCGCGTGCAGCTCACGTCGCCAACTCGAACCAGTGGGAATGACGCCCGTCGTGAGGCCAAGCGGCTGCTCGGTCTGGAGCTAGAAGTCTTGAACATGGAGAACGAACTGACCACGGCGCTGTTGCACGGCAACTTCGCAGCCCTTCGTCGCATCTACGCTGACAATTATGTGTCGGTGAATCCCGAGGGCATCCTCGGTGAAAAAGCGAGCGCGCTTAAAGAGTTCGAATCCGGTGAAATCAAGTTTATCTCAATCCACACCGACGGAGTCGCAGTTCACGCTCATGAGAACACCGCTGTGGTCACCGGACGAGGTGACGTGCACTGGCGATTCGGTGGCGAGGAGCGCAGAGAACACTTGAAGTTCATGCATGTCTTCGTGAAGCGCGACCGCCGCTGGGTACTGGTTGCTCAGCAGCTTACCCGCATCGCGCGGCCGCTGTGATTGTGGAGTTTCAGTGGCTTTGAGTCGATCGATTTAGTGTTGGGACGCGCGAACGTCCAGTTGAGGCACTGGCTCGGAATCCCGATCTGGTGGGAGTGCGACGTAAATCTCTCTCGCACCCACATCTATGCCGGCCGCACGGGTTCTAGCAGGGCGTCGCCCGTTGCATGGGGTTTTCTCGCGGTCCATTTTCGGCTTGCGATTGATCACGCCGACAACCCGAGAGTCATTACCGCCAGGGCTGTCACGGGGCTGTCATGCAGGAGCTATACATTCTCACGCAGGAGCTATACATTCTAAGGATGGTGGTCTAAAATAACCTGCCATATGCTTGTCGTAGATGACGATGGCATTCTCGGCAGACAGCTGATCAAGATAGGCGAAAACTCTATTTCCGCCGACGACAAGACGGTGACGGCAACCGTGAAGGGAACCAATGCCGCCGGCAAGCTGGTAGGGCCGCCCCGGATTGAATAACCAGTGACTTGCGGTCATCCGCGCGTTATGCTGCGAATGAACGCGACTGCAGCTAAAAAATCATACACCCTTGGGCTCCCAGAGGTCGATTCAGATATGGTCTAATGGCAGGCTGGCCATCCATAAATGTGTGGCATCGCAGGATTTACTCACCACGAACGCGCGGCACATGGCGACACCATCCGCCGGATCACTGCTTCGATTGCGCATCGTGGGCCGGATCAACAGGGGTTTTTTGAATCACCAAACATTTCCCTCGGCGCTGTTCGGCTGAAGGTCATCGATCTCAACGACGGCGACCAGCCGCTAACCAGCGATGACGGCGACACCGTAATCGTATTCAACGGTGAAATTTACAACTACATGGCTTTGCGTCGCGAACTCGAAAACCGGGGCCACAAGTTCCGAACGCGGTGCGATACGGAAACCCTACTGGCAGGCTTTCGCGAATGGGACACGGAGTGTTTTTCGAAGTTTCGCGGCATGTTCGCAGTAGCGTTGTGGTCAGAGTCACGCCGCCGGCTGGTACTTGCGCGCGACCGACTTGGAATCAAGCCTTTGTACTATTCTGTCCGCGGCAATAACCTTTATTTCGGTTCGGAACTGAAGGCCCTTTTCTTCCATCCGGAGCTTCCCCGGAACATCGATCTCGCTGCGCTCAGCTCATTTCTCTCACTGAACTACGTGCCAGGGCCGAGCACGCTCGTCGATGGGATGCGGAAACTCCCGCCGGGCCATTGGCTCGAATGGCATCAAGGGGTAGTGACGACGCAGCCGTGGTGGCAGATCCGCATGCAGCCTCGGACGTGGAGCGAGGCCGAGGCACTGGAAGAACTTGCCGAGCGTCTTCGGGCGGCCGTCAGTGAGAGCCTGGTCTCGGACGTGCCTATGGGTGTCTGGCTCAGCGGCGGGTTGGACTCGTCCACAATCCTGCACTTCGCCGCCGCGCAGAATTCCGCCCCACTGAAGACCTTCTCTGTCTCGTTCAACGGCCGGCGCTTCGACGAGAGCCGCTGGTTCCGAGAGGTAGCGGACTGTTACGGCACGGATCATCATGAGCTGGACCTAAATGAGAAGCTAGATCTGGCTGGAGCCTTTGAGAAAATTATCTGGCACTGTGACGAGCCTAGTGCGGACGCGGGGGCGGTGCCGGTGTGGTTTCTTGCGCAGATGACGCGCCGGCACGCGACGGTCGCGCTGAGCGGTGAGGGCATGGACGAGCTGATGGCGGGTTACGTCACTTATCGGGCCGATGCCTACGCCGCTGCTATGCGGAGGACGCCGATAGCCTTGCGCCGGACGCTGCTGTGGACGGCGCGGCTCCTCCCTGTGTCAAACGAAAAGATTGGATTCGAGTACAAGCTGAAGCGGTTTCTTTCCGGCTCGTTGTTGCCTCCTTTGGAGGCCCATTTTCACTGGAACGGCAGCCTCGAATGGCAGCAGAAGGTCGCGCTGCTGGGCACGGAGCGGTATTACAACATGCCGAATCTGGGCGCCCACCTGGGCCTAAAGCGACTCAGCCGACCCGCACTGAACGACTGGCTGGCGCTCGACCAGAAGTACTACTTGCCGGACAACATCCTTACAAAATGCGACCGTATGAGCATGGCGCACTCGGTGGAAGTAAGGCCGCCGCTGCTTGACCATCGCCTGGTAGAGTTCACGGCTTCTCTGCCACCGAAAATGAAACTCCGCGGGGCGCGCACGAAGGTTCTGTTGCGCGACCTGATGAAGGCAGGATTACCGCCATCCATATTGCGAAAACCCAAGGAGGGCTTCGATATTCCGGTCCACGAGTGGCTTCGCGGCGCTCTGAAACCGTTCCTGCTGGAAGTTCTGTCGAAGCGGAACGTCCAGGAGTGCGGGATCTTTCGACCGGTGGCGGTGGAACATCTCCTGCGCGAGCATCTTGAAGGCCGTCAGAACCTGGGATATTCACTATGGGGGTTGATGACGGTCACACAGTGGATGAAAACCTTTAAGATCCACGCCGATGCCGAGGAGGCACCTCGCACGGAGAGTGAGTGGGCGCGAATCAATACGGTGGCATGATCGTTGTGGTTGCCGCCACTCGGGATCAGACTATTTTACTATGAAGAGAAACCGCTTCTTCTTTTTCGTCCCGGCTAAATCTATGTAATGAACAAAAGCGTAGTAGCTCGCTGGGTCGTAGTATTGCCGGCCCAAGTTGACAGAGCCCCGATAGTAGCCCACGCCAATCTGAGTGAGCTGAACTTTGATGGGCGTTTCTTGAATTTTTCCGACGAGCAGGCGGAAGTCCATGCTGACATTCTGAATCTCGGCGGGGTCGCCGGTCTCAACCTTCCTGAACACAACGCAAAGACTGTTGTCGCCCGCAGTCAGTTTGCCTTGCTCGTTCATAACCACAATTACGAGATCGTTCTGGAGCTTGGAGGCGAGCATCTTTCCAGTGGCACAGGCACTTGGCGAGGTGGCCGAAAGCGACCTGCCGAGACCAAATAACACAGGCAGCACGAGTACAACTGCAATCCGGCACGTTTTGGCAGTTTTCCTCATTTACTCCTCGTGTGCGTCCGGTTCTGGAAGGTTGTCAGAAGGGCCGGCGAACCAGATATAGAAGGCCGGGAGAAGGAAGACGTTCATGACCAGCACCGCCATCAGCCCGCCCACGATCACAATTGCAAAAGGGCGCTGCGAATCCGAGCCGATGCCATGGGAGGTTGCGGCGGGGACTAGCCCCAGCGATGCAACCAGCATAGTCATCAGGATGGGGCGGAATCGCAAAACAGCACCCTGCTGAACTGCATTTATGATGGAATGCCCGCGTGCGCGTAGTTGATTGATGCACTCCAGCATGATCACGCCCGTCTGCACCGAAACCCCAAACAACGCCAGGAATCCAACCCCTGAAGAGACGCTGAAATTCGTGCCGGTCAGGTAGAGCGCCAAAATGCCGCCAATCGGGGCAGTCGCAACCGTGAGCAAGATAAGGCCGGCCCATTTCTTGGATGCAAACATGGAGTACAAGAGCAGGAAGATCACCAGCAACGTGAGGGGAATGATGATCTGCAGCCGTTTCTGGGAGCGCTTCTGCGATTCATATTCGCCGGCCCACTCCAGACGAAACCCCGGCGGTAGCTTTACGATCTTGGTTACGGAGCCGATTGCCTCTTCCACAGCGCTGCCCAAGTCACGGCCTCGAACGCTGTATTTGATGGCAACGTATCGCGAGTTTCCTTCCCGGTAGATCTCGGAGGCGCCATCCTTAATGCCGACTTCACAAAGCTGCCCAAGCGAAACACGCTCGCCGGATGGGGCTACAACACGGATGTTCTCGATCTGCTCGACCGTGCCACGATATTGGGGCTGATAACGCACGACCAGGTCGTAGCGCTCCTCGCCTTTCAGCACCGAAGAAACAGCTTTGCCGCCGGTGGCGGTTTCAATAGCATCCTGTACATCGGAGACGTTGATTCCAAAGCGGGCGGCCTTGTCGCGGTTCACCGTCAGGTTCAGGTTCGGCTGACCAATGACTCTGAAAATGCCTAGATCCCGCACACCCCGGATCTTGCTCATGACGCCCATGATTTCGTCGGCTTTCTGTTCGAGGACTTTCAAGTCAGTCCCGTAGATTTTAATCGCGAGCTCGCCTTTGACGCCGCTAACGGCTTCTTCCATGTTGTCTGCGATCGGCTGCGAAAAATTCCAAACGGCGCCTGGGATCTTCTCTGCTTCCTGGCCCAGGGCCGCGATCAACTGCTCCTTATCCCGGTGAAACATGGGACGCCATTGTTCCTTCGACCGCAAGTCGATGAAGTACTCGGTGTTGAAAAAGCCGGTGTAGTCCGTACCATCGTCTGGCCGCCCAATTTGACTCACGACCTTGGTCACTTCAGGAAACTTTGCGAAGCTGATGCGGGCTTCGTTCATGATGCGAATGCCCTCACTCGGCCCGGTACTCGTCGCGAGCGTGCCCCGAGCCCAGATCGCGCCTTCATCCAGGTGTGGTAAGAATTCGGAACCGATGGTTCGAGCCAGCAGCAAGGTGCCGGCAAGGGTAAGGACGGCTACCCCTGCGGTGACCCAGCGCCATCGGATGGCCACTCCCAGCGCTTTACCGTAAATGCGCGTGAGGAACGACATCAGTGGGTTACGCCATTCCTTCGTACCTTTCGGAAACACGAAGCTCGCCAGCACCGGACCGAGAAACATCGAGAACAGCAGAGCACCGGCCAGGGCGAAGGCAACCGTCCACGCCATGGGCTTGAATAAGCGGCCCTCCACTCGCTGCAGTGTAAATATGGGCGCGTAGGCGGTGATGATAATCGTGATCGAGTAGAAAACCGGGCGTTGCACCTCGTGCGCTGCCCTCTTGATTTTCTGAGCTACGGTCTCTGCAGGATGGACGCCCGGATGGGACAGCAGGCGCACGATGTTCTCGATCATGACGATGGCGCCTTCGACAATCATTCCGAAATCGAGCGCGCCCAATGAAAGCAAGTTGGCCGGGATATGCCGCAGATTCAGGCACAGGGAGGCAAACAGGAGCGAGAACGGAATGGTAAGAGTGACAATTAGTGCGCCGCGAATGTTGCCCAGAAAAATAAATAGAATGACCGAGACCAAAATGATGCCCTCGGTTAGATTGCGTAGCACGGTGTGGGTGGTCAGGTGGACCAAATCGCTGCGATCCAGGTGCGGAACGATCTTGACGCCTGGCGGAAGGAAGTGATCATTGAGGAAATCGACTTTCTTATGCAGGTCTGTGAGCACGTTATCCGCGTCAGCCCCTTTGCGCAGCAACACGACTCCGGATACCACGTCGGGATCGTCCACGACCGTGGCGGGCTCATCGTGAACTGCCTTACCGAGTTGCCCGAGCCGGGTTTTGGGTGCTTGCTGAACAATGGCTACATTGCGCACCCGTACCGGAATCCCGTTCTGCGTTCTTAAGACAGTTGCCTCGATGTCTTCCGCGGATTGCACCAATCCCACTGCTCTTACGTTGATCGCCTGTCCCCCGCGCTCAATGAAGCTTCCGCCAGCGTTGACGTTGTTGTTCGACAATGCCTGCTCCACCGCCCCGATGCTGAGTCCATAAGAGATCAGCTTGTTCGGGTCCACCTGGACTTGGTACTCGCGTGTAGCGCCACCGAAGACCGAAACGTCAACCACATCCGGTACGGACTTCAACTGCTTGACAACTACCCAGTCTTGGAGCGTCTTCAGTTCCATCACGTCGTAGGTCGGGTTGGTGCTCGTGAGCGTGAAAAAATAGATCTGTCCAACCGGACTATAGTCGGCACCCAGCGTTGGCTGCAGTCCGTTGGGAAGATTGACCTGCGAAAGCTTTTCGAGTACTTTCTGCCGGTTAAGATCGTTGTTGGATCCATCACCAAACGTCAGGTTGATGCTGGAAAGGCCAGCCAGCGACCACGACCGGAGCGACACCAGTTGTGGCAGGCCATTCATCTGTACTTCGATGGGAATCGTAACCTGCTGTTCCACCTCCTCTGCCGCACGCCCCGGCCATTGCGTAATTACCTGCACGTAGTTGTTCGCTACGTCGGGATAGGCTTCGACCGGCAGATTCTTGAAGGAGATCGCGCCCCAAATCAGCACGAGAATTCCGGCGCAAAGCACCAGAAACCGATTTCTAAGGGCGAAATCTACGGACTCTTGAATCACTGTTCACTGCTCTTCTGCACTTCCCGGTCGAAGGCCAGGGCGTCGGATGCCACTTGCTCTCCCGTGTGCAGACCGCGGAGTATATTCTGCGTATTGTCAGAGTTGACGGGTCCAGCGTGGACCTCGGTTCTGCGGAACTGCTTGTCGTTCAGCTTGACGAAAACCCAGTCGCGGTCTTGAAGACGCAACACCGCGCTTGCTGGAATCACCGTTCGGGTTTCAAATCCCTGAGACACGACATGCACGCTCGCAAACATGTTGGGCCGCAGAATTCCAGCCGAGTTTGCAAGCTCGATACGCACTTTCGCTGCGCGCGTATTCGGATCGAGCAACTTGGAGATGTTGGCCACGCGACCCGCCAGATGGCGATTGGGGTAGGCAATCAGCTCGATTTCGGCCTTGTCGCCCAGGTGAACGCGCGCCAGATCGTTCTCGTATACATCGCACAACACCCATACATTGGAGAGATCCGCGATCGTGAACAAGCTCGGCGAATTGTCCAGCGACTTTACCCCGGCGGCGGAGGTCACGTTCTGCTCGATAATCGTCCCCGCCACGGGCGCATAGATTTCGATCTGCGACGACAGATGTTGCGGGTCCCCCCCGAGGATGCGTATGTGTTCCTCGGCGGTCTGCCTGTCGATTCTGGCTTTGTTATAGGTGTCTTCAGCGATCTCCAGGTCTTTCTTTGCAAACACTCCATGAGAATAGAGAACCTGATTGCGGTCGAGCTGGGCCTTAGTCAACGCTTCATTCGCTCTGAACTTCTGCAAGTCCGAGATTGCCTGCGACATATCCGGGCTGGTTATTGTGAGCAGGAGCTGTCCCCTCCGCACGTCGTCTCCCAAGCGAGCTCTAATTTCGACCACGCGACCCGAAGAAAGGGCAGTTACGGGATAAGTCCGGCTCACGTCAGCGGCGACAACACCGTTGGCCCAGATCTGGTCGGATTCGCGCCGGACAGCGGCCCGCGCCAAGGCGAATCGCTCTGGATTCACGACCGTGACTACGTTGCGGTCCGGCACGGTTTCTACAGTCGTCGCAGGTGCTACGTTCGAGGCGGCATTCACAGCCTCGCGCGAGCACCCGGCCATCATCAGAAGAGCGGCGCCAGCTAAGACCGAGCCCGCAAGAAGCGCAAAGGGTGCGGCGCGCACCGGCAGACGAGGGAAAGAACTGATAGCAGCGCAATCCATCTTGTGCGAGTTCCTCAGAAGCAACCTGCCCGCGGGGCGGGGCCATACTGGCGAGGAACTCGATTCGACGACCAAGGTGCCTTCCGCGAAAATTGCCAAAAATCGCCCCCTGCAAGTGCCTGAAAACACGGGCCAACGGCGCGAGTTCCTTAGGAGAGAGCCACCCTTCATGGATTCACCTCCTGGCCCACGGCTAGACTGAGCTGGGCTAACGCTGACCAATAGCTTCCTACCAGACCGATATAGGCCACCTGTGTGTCCCGATAAGACTTTTGGGCGTCCAGAAACTCAAGTACTGTGGCGTTGCCGTGGCTGTAGGAAAACGAGACTTTGTCGCGAATGTCGCCCGACTCCCGCAAGTATTTGTCGCGGTAGGACCGCACCAATGTGCTCACGCTTTCCACGGCCGCGTAGGCAGAATCAACATCACGATAGATACCAGCCAGCAAGGCGTCGCGAAGCCGCTCGGTGCGGGTGATTTCCAGGGCAGTCCGGGCTTTTTCGCCCTGGTTCTTATCGAAAATGCGAATGGGAATAGAGACGCTCGCGCCTAGCGTATTCGCGTCAAACGGATTATTGAATGACGGATTCCTGGCGTACCAGGCGGCGACGACTGGGTCAGCGGTCCCGTTGGCGACTGCCAGGCGGTTATCGGCCCTGGCCTTTCCGATGGCGGTCTCGGCAGAGCGCAAGTCAGGGCGATTGCCAACCGCCATCTGACGCAACTCGGGCAACAGAATAGTGGGCTCTTTGTATTCGAAGTCCGCTGCGACGTCGAAATCATCGACCGGTGTGCGGTCGTTCAGAAGAGCAAGAAGCTGGATCTTCGCAGTGCGCAGATTGACTCTGGCGTTAGCCAAGTCGCTTTCAAATTGGACGCGCTGGACTTCGACGCGCTGGAAATCCAATTCGGAGATATCTCCGGCTTGAAAGCGGGAGCGATTTGCCTCAATCGCTAAGTCGTATGTCTGAAGATTGGCTTGGGTAAGTCCGACCAGTGCTTTGGCTTGCAGCGTATTCAAGAACGTGGTTCGAACAGCGAACAACAGCGTGCGCTGGAAGTCTTGCTGGTCACTGCCTGCGCCGGAGGTTGCCAGCCGGGCGCTGTCCACTCGCCGCTCGCGTTTGTTTTGCCGCTCGAGCAGCACGCTGACGCCGGGCGTAATCACAACACCGGTCAGGGGGCGCCACGTGTCTGATGAGGGAGTCAGCTGAAACCCGTCCTGACTCAGGTTGAATTGTGGATTGGGCCGCAAGCCCGCCGTGATTTCGTTGGCCCTGGCTTCTTCGATGCTCAGCCGGCCGGCCAGCACGCTGGGGTTCTGGGTCAGGAAGCGCGTCTTGATCTGATCCCAGTTCAAGACCGTGGGCTGGCCATGCAGAGTATTCGCCAGGACCGCAGCGATGGCCAAATCTCGCGCAGCAGCACTCGGGAATTTCATTGGTTCGGTGCACATTCCGGCGGCCGTTCTGTGAGCAGGACGCTCAGCATTGCTCCACCGCCGAATTCTTGATGAAGAAAATTCGTCGGCCCACTGCGTCTGAGGCGTGAGCCACTACTAGTCTAAGGACCTCGGACCGCGGCTTTCTATAGATCGTTCGTCGAGTGGCCTTGATTCTTTCGGATGGATCTTTTGGCTATATCTTTCAGCTAATCACTTGGGATATGCCTGTACCGCCTCACAATAAAGGCTACGAAGACTACGCGCAATGGTTCTGCGCCCGCTACCTGACGGAGTCGCCTGCCGTGCGCCGCTCCTCCTCGAAGAGATAACATTTGATAAAAAGCAGGATGCGGGAGATCTTGGTTGTTCGCGTTCTTCAGGGTCGCCGGACCACCGCCCTACTGTGGGCCGCAATCTTGATCGCCGTGATTGCGCTGGTAGATTGGCACTTCGAAGACAATATCTCGTTCGGATTCCTTTACCTGTTTCCAATGCTCGTGGTGGGCGGTTGCCTGACACGGTGGCAAATCGCGGGAGTTGCTACGCTCTGTACCGGATTGACCGAGGCATTCGATCCATTTCCGTGGTCAATGCCGGTAGGCATCTCGCGCATTATTCTTACCTTCGCGGCGTTCTTCGGAGCGGGCTATTACGGGTTCGTGGCGGGGCGCAGCCGACGGCTGACGAACCAGCATTTAGGAGAGATCGAGCGTGAGGTTGAATTGCGCCGCAAGACTGAAGAGCAACTGGAGTTTCTCATTTCTAGCAGCCCGGCGACGATTTTCACGCTCGATGCGGACGGCAAAGTGCTGCTCGCAAACGCAGCGGCGCATCGGCTACTTCATGTCGAGAAAGGCAAGCTGCAAGGGCAGCCGATCAGCCAGTTCTTTCCTGCGCTTGCAAGTGTTCCGTCTTCCCAGGACGAATCGCCGAGGTTTCACACGGAAATGGAGTGCCGGGGCCGGCGGCAAGATGGTGAGATGTTCCTCGCTCACGTGTGGTTTTCGACGTACCACACGAAATCCGGCCCCCGGCTAGCTGCGGTTGTGTTCGATTTGTCGGAGGAACTCCGCGACCGCGCCGAGTTCAACCTTCAGCAGATCCTCACTGGGTCCAAAGTGCTAGTCGGCGCTCTGTGTCATGAGATTCGCAATGTTTGCGGCGCCATCCTTGTTGTCCACTCAAAACTTGCTCGTGATGAGCGGTTGGCGCTCGACGAGGATTTTGGCGCCTTGGGCACACTTGTGCAAGGCTTGGAAAGAATGGCTGGCCTTGAGCTGCGGCAGACGACGCAGCCAGTGGCAGAAAGTGTCGATATCCGTTCGGCGCTTGAAGAACTGCGAATTGTGGTGGAGCCGTCTTTTCACGAATCTGAGATGACTGTCCACTGGGAGATTCCCGAATCGCTCCCACGCGTCTGGGCTGACCGCCAGACTCTCTTGCAGGCATTCTTGAACATTACGAAGAACAGCCAGCGGGCACTGGAAGGACACGATCAAAGAGAGCTCATTGTGCGAGCCTGTTTCGATGGCAATGTTGTGGCAGTTCGGTTTATCGACACCGGGCCTGGCGTCAGCCATCCGGAACAGCTTTTCGAGCCCTTTCAACCCGGCGCGCTAGCGTCTGGCTTGGGGCTGTATCTTTCCCGGACCTTCGTGCGCGCTTTTCAAGGTGATATCGACTTCGAGCCGCAGGCGACGGGATGTTGTTTTGCGATTATTCTCGCTCTCGCGTCAGCGCAGCAGCCGGGAGTCGCAGGGGGCACATAGTGGTGAAGATCCAGCTTTTGCTGCTCGACGATCACACTCTCTTTCGAGCGATGCTCAGTCGCCTACTGGACACGGGGTCTGACTTTCGAGTCGTGGCACACTGCTCCTCCAGTCAGGAGGCGCTGGAAGCTCTCGACGGCAATCACTTGGATCTTGTGCTTCTCGACTACGATCTGGGCAATAGGCAAAACGGTTTTCAGTTCATGCGCAAGGCGCGCGAGGCCGGCTATTCAGGCCGGATCTTCATCGTGACTGCTGGCATGAACGACGCCGATTATGTCCGCGCGCTGGGTCTTGGAGTCTGCGGCATCTTCCTTAAACACAGTTCACCCGAGTTGTTGGTCGAGGCCATACATAAGGTCATGGCTGGTGAAACGTGGATCGACCCGCGCTGTGTCCAGGGGTTGGTCAAGGCGGTTGAGAATGAGGGCCGTCAAGCGCGCAAGAATCAATTGAGCGAACGCGAACGCGACGTACTCAAGGGAGTGTTTGCCGGTTCGAGTAATAAGGAGATTGCCGCACACCTCAATATCTCCGAGGCTTCTGTGAAATCAGCGCTCCAGCAGCTCTTCGTGAAAACGGGAGTTCGGACGCGCAGCCAGTTAGTTCGGATCGCCTTGGAAGAGTATGGGGCGGCCTGGGGACTGCGACCGTAGCGCCCCCCAGAATGCCCATTTGCGTATCCGACGAATGAGGTTCTCTGCGAATCGTCACTGCCAGCGAACCCGCAGGTCACACACACACCGGTCGAGCTCAGCGCTACGAACGTTTCCACAAGCTTTGACTAGAGGTCGATCCCAAGTTCGGTCTCAACATCGTTGTAACCAAAGGATTAAGATTTGCAAAAATCGCCTCTTGTTGAACCCAAACCACCAGTTCTTTCCGCACGTGATTCAGTGTGGCGCGGCGCGGTCTAGGCCGAGGGCCGGCCTCCAATACGAAGGAGCGGTTTCGTCGTCTTGCCAAGGACGAGAACCAGATGGAAGTAGACAAACGTCAGAAGAAGTCAATATCAGCGGGGAACAGCTCTTCTTCTTGAAGTGGAGTGTCGAGGAGGCCGGAACGGCTTTGGTTCATGAAGGAATCATCACGTCCGATGCATTGGCACGGACACTTTCCGAGATGTAGGATGCCGCTGAATATCCGGCGGTCCTCATCCTGGCGCCTCGTATGACATTGGTTTGGGCGCGGAAAGCGGCCGACTGACAAACGCGTCCGGCAAAGTCGCTCGCCCTAACTAAAATCCGTGCGTTATCCCCTCCAGGGGCGAGCTCGATGGCACGCTCATAGGCGGCGCGGGTGTGAATCGGCTCACCGGGCGAGACGATCACGTGGTCGAAGGCAAGCTCGAGCAGCGCACGCAACGCCGGCAACGCTCGCTCCTCATGCGACGGCGTCGCCCAGACGCGCAGCTCGCCTCCTGCTGCCGTCAGCGCGTCGGCGAAAACGAGAGCCCGCTGCTCGGGTAGCCACAGCGGCGTTTCGCAGCGGCCCCGTCCGTCGTAGAGGGCGACGAGCAATCCCGGAAGTTGGCTGCCGGGCTCGATCGGCTCCAGCTCGGTCTCGGGAATATCGTGGCGAAAGAAGAGGCGGGGACCGAACGCGTGGACACCATACTTCTCCCACCGGGACACCTGCGCGCTACGAGGAAAGGAATTGTTATTCGTATCTCAATGACGTCATCGGATCCACGCGCATCGCGCGGCGCGCGGGACTATAATTCGCGGCCAGCGCCACTAGCTCTCTCCACTAACCGGGCCTTAAGTCCTGCATTTTCAGCCGGGGCGTTCTGGCCCTGTTAGTGGTGCCAGAGACGCCCGCAACGCGGCCGTCAGACGCTTAGCTATAGCTAGCGCCAGCATCAGCGCAACCCCGCCGAACGTAAGAGGATCTGCAGGACTCACCACGAGACCCGCGGCCACCAGCAGCATCCCTTGGCCAACACCAGCCGAAGCACATCCTCGCGCCGTGCGCCCAGAGCCATGCGAATCCCGATTTCCCGCGTGCGCCGGCTCACCGCGTAGGCCACCACTCCGTAAATGCCGACCGTCACCAGCACCAGGGCCAACACCGCAAATGATGTAGCCAGCAGTGCGCCCGCCCCCGACGGCCAGATCCAGTTTTGAATATTCTCCTCGAGCCGTTTGGAAGTCGCCTGCACATTACGGTCGAGAGCGCGCATCGGCCGGCAAAATTTGCACCAGAGTACCCGGATCTGCCGCGGTCCTGACCAGAAAATGCGCTTCGGGCGTGTTCTTGTGGTCCACCGTCATAGCCGAGTAGAAATACGGCTCATCACCGTCCCATAAGTACGAACTGCGCGTCGTTTTCACCACACCCACAATTTGTACCGACTTCGAGCCGGTCTTGAAGCGCTTGCCGAAGGGATCGCGCCCCGGCCAGTAGTGCCGCGCCATGCTGTCGTTTATCACCACGACGGCCTCGTTCTTCGTGTCGGGCTCTTCAAACCCGCGCCCGCGCCGAACTGCAATGCCTAGCGTCTGAAAATAATTCGGCGACACAATGTTTTCACCGACATCAGCTCCCGCCCGCCTGGTTCGAGTTCGTGTCCCTCGATGGTGATGCCTGACGCCATGAAAGCGGTGGCCAGCGGAACCATAGCCGCCAGCGCCACCGATCTCACTCCGGGCAAAGTTTCCAGGCGCTGAATCACGCGGCGATCGAACTCTACCGCCGCTTCGGGACTGTAATGCTGCACCCGCAGATCGAGCGACGTCGCGATCACGTGCTTGATGTCGAACCCGGGATCGGTGGACTGTGCACGCCGCAGCGCGCGCAGCAACAATCCCCCAGCAACCAGCAACACCACGCATAGCGCCACCTGCAGGACCACAAACACTCCCGAGGCGAAGCTCCGGCGCCGCGGCACAATGCCGGTCTTGATCAGGTCATTAATGCGGGCCTGCTGGCGCTGAGCGCGGGAACCATGCCGAAGATGATCGCCGTTGCGACCGAGATTGCCAGCGCGTATACCAGCACGCGCCAGTCCGGACTCGCGCGAAACTGGAGCGGAGCCTCAAAAAGGCGGTTGCACCACGCGCAGCAGAAGGGACGAAATCCAGCTCGCCAATAGCAAGCCCGCCGCGCCCCCAAGCAGCCCGATCAACAGGCTTTCGGTCAGTAACTGCTTCACCAGGCGCAGGCGCGTGGCCCCCAGCGAGAGCCGTATGCCAATCTCTTTCTGGCGCGAAGCCGCGCGCGAGAGCAGCATGTTCGCCACGTTCGCGCAGGCAATGAGAAGCACCAGGCCCACTGCGCCCATCACAAGCATGATGATCGGAGTTGCCGCTTTCTTGACGTTCGGCGGGATGAACACCACACGGTCAACCAGCACTCCGGCATCGCGCTCATCGGGATACGTCTTGGCCAGTTGTCTGGTCAGCACTTCGAGCGCGGCGCGCGCCTGATCGCGGTTCACGCCGGGTTTCAGGCGGCCCAGCACTTGGAGCCAATGACCATCCCGCTGCTCGAGCAATTTGGTGCGCTCGGGCGCCAGTGTGGCACTTATTAATCAGAGGAATCCAGGCTTCCGGAGCCGCTGCGGTCAGTGCCCGTGAAATCGGGAGACGCCACACCCACCACGGTGAATGCATGCCCGTTGAGTTGGACGGTGGATCCAACCATAGCCGGATCGCTCGCAAATCTCCGTTGCCAGAATACGTAGCTCAGCACCGCCACCGGATGCGCCCCGGGAGTCCGGCCCTCCTCAGGAACGAATGTACGGCCAAGCGCGGTATCCGCACCGAGCACATCGAAATAATTTCCCGACACCACCATCGCGCGCAGCGGTTCCGCGTGTTCGCCCGATCCCAGCATCACTCCTGTCCAGGACCAGGCCGCCAGACCGGACAACACACTGTTTCGATCGCGATCATCGGCATACTGCGGGTAAGAGAACACTCCCGCTCCGGATTGATTTTGAATGACCGAAACAAGCGTATGACCCGCTCCGGATCTTTCACCGGGATGGGCCGCAATGCCAACGCATCATAGAGTGTGAAAATGCTGGTGTTCACTCCGATGCCCAGCGCCAGAGCAGCCACTGCTACGGTTGTGAACGCCGGATTGTTACGCAGCGTGCGCAGTGCGTAGCGCAGATCTCTTAAGAAGTTTCCCGGCATTTCATTCCCCTCCACGCGCTTCCGCCTGCTTGTATCCACCTTCATACAAGCTTCGCGAGCTTCCTCCAGCTTTCACGCTCGCTGTTTAGACTGAGTACCGCGGGGCTAATGTTTCAGATCGGCAAAGCAACGAAGCGCGACCCAGAAACCAGCCATTACAAATGTGGCGCAAGCCACGAGGATTCCGGCGCTCCATCGAGCGGCCTTCTGGGTAGCATCGGCAACCGGCGTATGAATTAGCGGGCCAATCCACAAGGCGATCAGCGCCACGATACCAGCCCAACCGATGAAATCCAGAAGCTCTGGGACCAGTGAAGGCCGCTGTCTGGGAATTTCCTGCCGGATGCGGCGTCTTAGTGCGTGATCGAAGTTCGCGTCGAGAACCCGATGGCTATATTGCGCTGTGAGGTTGGTATCCACCGCTTGCAGCGCTTCGAGAAACTCTTTGCACGCCGTGCAGCCCGCTACATGACCGTCCGCACGCACGCGTTCGGCATCCGAAAGTTCGGCGTAGCCGAGCAGCAGGTCCTCGAATTTCGCGCAAGCCATCTCAGCAGTTCCTTGCTTCCATTCTACTCCGCGCGACGGCTTCAGCCAGTTGCTTGCGCGCGCGATGCAGATAGGTCTTGACGCTACCCATCGGTAAATCCAGCAGCCGTGCCACTTCGTCATAGGACTTTTCTTCCATGTGATACAGGCGTAGAACCTGCCGGTGCTTCTCCGGAAGCCGTGCCACCAGCGCTTCCAGATCCACGCCGCTGCGCGAGATCGCCGGCTCTTCGACTCTCCCCGCAGCCTGCTCGCCGCCTGCTTCATCGAGCGGCACCTCTTTTTTCGCCGCGGCTGCCTTGATCGCCGTCAAACAGGTGTTGCGGGTAATGGCATAAATCCAGGTTGACAGCGACGACTGGCCCCGAAAACCCGCCAGCGCCTTCCAGATGCGCATGAAAACGTCCTGTGCGATGTCTTCGGCTTGCGCTCGGTCGCCTAGCATGGATGAGCACAGCCGGAACACCTTGTTGCGGTATTCGGCGAGCAGCAGATCGAACGCTTCGCGGTAACGCTTCTGGTCGAGACATGCGCGGATCTCCTGCTCCATGACAGCTAGCTGGGACACGCCATCGTGATTTTAGACCTTGGGTGGCCGGCAAAATGTTTCAGCAGCCCGTGAAACATCCGCGCCCCTCGTGGAAGTCTCAACAGCAGAAGGAGAAAGAAACATGGGTCCAGAAGCATTATTTTTTGGGATGGTCGCGGTTGCGGCGCTCATCATCGTATGGTCGCTCACTATTCGCTATAAGCGGCATGAGCTTCGGCACATGGAGCGGATGGCGGCTCTCGAGAAAGGCGCGCCCATCCCGGAGGAACCGCCGGAGAAGCCTCCTGTGCCCTGGAGCCCGCGCGTTTACCTGCTGCGCGGATTAATCTGGCTGTTCACCGGTCTGGGTCTGAGCATTTTCCTTTGGGGCCTCTCGATCAGCATTGGCATCCGATCGCAAACTTATGAAGACCGGCTGTGGCGTGCCAACCAATTCCGCCACGAAGGCGTTCCCGAAGAACAGGTCAAGGATTTCCTCACTCGTAACGAACCCGTACGCAAGGAGTTTCCGGAAGGCGTGTCACTCATCGGCCTGATCCCGATCGGCGTAGGGCTTGCCTACCTTATTTATTACCGCGGCGAAAGCAAGAGAGCCGAAAGCAAGTCGTAGGAGCAGGTTTTCCCGGTTCGCTCGCGTCAAAGGCCTGCAAAGTCATGTGCTCCCGTCCGGGCAGGACACATGTTGCAACTCCCCGCTGCGGCCATGCATCATACAATAGGTGTTCCGCAGAGCCCTACTTGGAGCCGCGGTGACTGGCGTAGCCGGTCTGGGGACGTTTGCTTACCGGGCGGCGCCCTCTTTTTGGCAGCAGTACAGCCGCGAATTGCGACGCCCTATTCTGCCGGCTTCCGTCCGGCCGCACCCGAAAGAGTGGCCCGATCTCGGCCTGCACGCCGCCTGGCTCGGCCACTCGACTGTCCTGCTCAAAGTGGACGGCATGACCATTCTGACCGATCCGGTTTTCAGCGATCGCGTAGGGTTGAACGTCGGACCCGTCACGCTGGGTTTGAAGCGACTGACCGCGCCGCCTCTCAAGCGGATTGAGCTGCCGCACATCGATCTGGTGTTGCTGTCGCACGCACACATGGACCATTTCGATCTGCCCAGCCTGCGTGGCTTGGAGGACCGCAAGACGTCCGTCGTCACGGCCTCGAAGACTTCCGATCTTCTGCGCGTCAATCGCTACGCAAGCGTCCGGGAGATTGGTTGGGGCGGGCAAGTACGGGCTGGGGCCGCCGAGGTCAGCGCCTTTGAAGTGCATCACTGGGGCGCACGCATGCGCAGCGATACATCTCGCGGCTATAACGGATATGTGCTCGAGATTGGCCGGTACCGCGTGCTATTCGGCGGCGATACGGCCGCCACCAACTCATTTCGCTCGCTGCGAACATCGCGGACAATAGATCTGGCCATCATGCCCATTGGCGCGTACAATCCGTGGATCTGGTGCCACTGCACGCCCGAGCAAGCCTGGCAGATGGGCAACGACGCCGGCGCGGAATTCTTCCTGCCTGTGCATCATCAGACTTTTCAGTTAGGCCGCGAGCCGTTCCTAGAGCCCATTGAGCGCTTCCAGGAAGCCGCGGCGCACCACTCCGATCGCGTAGCCGTGGACCAAGTAGGCGAGGAATTCCACTTGTAGCGAGGAGCCCGACAGGCGGCAGCCCAGATAAACCACGAGTCCCTGGCGCCAGTCCCGCTGGCGGACGCGCGAAATGTAGGGCAGCGCTCGCTGACGGTCGCGGCTTCTGAGCGGGCGAAGGGGACGAACGAACACGACAGGCGGAAGCCCGGATACGACGCGGGTTCTGGGAGAATCGCGGATCTTCGACGCGACGCCTGGCCCACTAACTACCGCGCTGGTGAGGTTTCGTCGCGCCTTATCCGCCGCTTACGGCAGGCACGATCGTAATCGTAGCGCCGTGGCCCACGGTTGCAGCAAATCCGCCGCAGTCGCGCATATTTTCTTCGTTAACGAAGATGTTGACGTGCTGGCGTACGTCGCCCTGCTCGGTGACGATGCGGTCCCGCAAGCCGGGATATTTTTGCCACAAACCCGCGAGCACTTCCCGCAGGGTGCCGCTGTCCGCATCGATCTCGACATCAATCTCTACCTGGCTCCGGCCATCGGTGTGCTCCCGGAGCGGTCCTGGAATGTAGAAAATGATGGCCATTAAACCGCCGCGGCTTTCACGCATGTGATGGCGGGAACGCCCTGCAGAATCAAACTCCAGGTCTCGCCCTCATTGCGCGATCCGTACACTTTCCCGCCGCGTGTGCCGAAGTAAATGCCGGTCGGCTTGAGCGTATCGGTATTGAGGCCATCCCTGAGTACGGTTTCATAGGCCGGTTCGTCCGGAAAACCTTTCGAGAGCGGCTGCCATGAATTTCCAGCATCACGCGTGCGATAGACGCGCAGCTTGCCGTCGGGCGAACAGCGCATCTCCCTCTCCAGCGGGAAAACGTAAGCGGTGTCCGGATGATGCGGGTGCACAGCCATCGGAAATCCGAAATCAGACGGGACGCCGTTCACGATCTCGGTCCAGCTATCTCCCGCGTTGTCGCTGCGGAACAGTCCGCCGTGGTTTTGCAGGAACAGCCGCTCCGGGCGCGAAGGATTGCGGGCAACTTTGTGCACGCACTGTCCGAACTCGGGATATTTGTCGGGCATGAACTCGGCGCTGAGTCCCTGATTCCGCGACTGCCACGATTTTCCGCCATCGTCGGTGCGATAGACGCCGCCTGTGGAAATCGCCACGTGCAATCGTTTGGTATTCGAAGGATCCACCAGGATCGTGTGCAAACAGAGACCACCGCCTCCGGGCTGCCACTGCGGCCGGTGCGGGTGATCGAACAACGCCTGCACAAACGACCAAGTCTGGCCCGCGTCATTCGATTCAAACAGTGCCGCCGGTTCCACGCCACAGTACATTTTGCCGGGTTCCTGATCGCTGCCGGCCGCGATCTGCCAGATCTGCTTCAGCGATTGCCCTGTTGCTTCGGGGAACTTCACCGGTGCGCTCTCCGGATTGGTCCACGTCCGGCCGAAATCCTCGGTCGAATGCAGCAAGGTTCCAAACGCGAAGTGCGTCGAAGAGGACCAGATTCGCTGCCGCCCGCTCCGTCCGTCGTAAGCCATGGAATACACGACGCGGCCCGGGAAATGCGGCCCCGAGACCTCCCAGCGTTCGCGGCTAGCGTCCGAATTCAGAACAAATGCGCCTTTTATCGTGCCGACCAGCACGAGAGCGCTGCCCTCCTTTGGACTCACGAATGTTTTAGTTTCCATTCCACTGAACTCCAGGTACGTTTGTATTTTTCCAATCCGTTATCGTACTATGCTGGCATCCAAGCCTGAAACCCGAACTCAAACCTGGATTTCTAGAAAGGCGACGGGGCGCCTGGAGCGAAGTATACTCATTCAAATGCGTGGGGCCCTGAGCGATTACTTTAAGAGGTTATCGGCAAAATATCCCGGCCCGCTCGCTATTCTTGTACTCCTGTTGCTGGTGGCATGCGCTTTCTGGAAGCTTGTTTTCGCGCAGCAGTTCGCATTTGTCGAAACTCCCGATATAGCGCAACAGGTGGTGCCCTGGCTACAAGTGCAAGCTGCGGCGCTGCGGCATGGTCATATCGCGCTCTGGGACCCCTACCTTTTTGGAGGTCAACCGTTGGTTGGACAGATGCAACCGGGTGTTACAAGTCCGATCACTTACCTGCTGCTGATTCTTCCGCTGCGAAACGGCCAGCTTCGCCCGGAATTCGTGAACTACTGGTTCGTCCTGATTCACTATCTGGCGGCGCTGTTCGCTTACTGGCTCCTTCGGGACCTTCAGTGTAGCCGTACGGCATCGGTGGTTGGAGGCTTATTCTTTGCGATCAGCGGTTTTAACGGAAATACCATTTGGCCCCAGATAGCGGCTTCCGGAATCTGGATGCCTCTGATTTTTCTGTTTTTCCTGCGCTCTTTGCGAGGGCTACGTCCGTTCGGTAACGCTGCAGTCGCCGGGATATTCTTGGGAGTATCTTGGCTGTCTGGTCACCATCAAGTGCCGCTCTTCGTGACTATAGCTTTGACGGGCATCGTACTGTTTCTGCTTTTTCACAAAGCGGTCTCCCGAAAAGCTCTGCTGCTGCGGAGTACCGCACTCTTCGGCGCCGCGGCCCTCACCAGTGCGGTACAGATGCTTCCAGCCGTTGAGTATGGCCACCACGCCATTCGCTGGGTGGAGGCGGCGAATCCGGTGGACTGGAAGACAAAGGTGCCATATCTCGTCCACGAAAATAACAGCCTGCGCCCCGCCGACTTACTTCATGCGGTCATACCTGGACACACAGGCATTTCCAACCCATTAGTGGGCGTTGTTGCCATCTCGTTTATTGTCCTGGCCATAGTGCTGACTTTCGAGACTCTACTCACCCGTCTGTTCGCCGTGTTGGCAACAGCGGCACTACTGTTCGCAATGGCTCGCCACAACATCTTTCACGGCCTTCTTTATGCGTTGATACCGTTTCTGGATAAGGCGCGGTCGCCGATTATGGCACTGAGCGTCGTTCACTTCTCGCTGACGGTTCTCGTAGGATTCGGTGTGGATACTTTCCTGCAGCAAATCTCTTTGCCATGGACCATGCGAGTAGCGAAATATTTGGCTTTGTTCGGAATTTCCGTATTTGTGATGTTGCTCTTTCAGCCTGAATTCATCCGTCATATCGACCGTGGCGAAGATCGGTTCGCCATGGCCGGTGTGGTGGGCCTGCTGCTCGCGGTCGTATGCGTGTGTTGGGTCTCGCACCGGATCGGGCGCGGAGGTGCGGCAGTTCTGGTGTGCGCACTGCTGCTATTGGAACTAGGCAACAGCGTGGGTTTCAACTACCCGCACACCGAACAGCTCACCAAGAAGTCGGTACTTTCCAAGTTGACAGGAGGTACACAGGATATCGCGGATTTCCTTCGGAAGCGACCTGGTCCAATCCGCGTCGAAGTCAGATACGATGACTTACTGTTCAACTTCGGGGATTGGTACGGAATCGATGCGATTTCAGGATACCTTCCTAGCGTGCCCGATGGCATTTACAAGATGGGTTGGTGGGATACCTGGGTACTAACAATGTACGGTGTCGGATATACCGTGAGTTATGCTCCGACCCACGAGAATCAGACGGAGCTATTTACCGGTTCCACCGGCCTGAAAGTATTTGCCAATAACAATGTGATGCCCAGAACATGGAGCGTCCATCAGATTCAGAACATCAAGGATTTAGACGAGGGCGTCAAAATCATGCACGACGGTCACTTTGACTTTCATTCACGCGCCCTTGTGGTAGCGGGAGGCCCAAACCTTGAACAGTGCCCAGCTCAAGACCGGATCAATCTGTCATACAGGGATAGCGAATACTTTAGCCTGAACGTCGACATGGCATGTCGAGGGATGATAGTTGTCAGCGACACTGCCTTTCCTGGATGGGTCGCCACGATCGACGGTAACCCGGCAAGAATCTACGAAACAGATGTATCCATTCGGGGTGTCGTGGTGGATCGAGGCCCCCATCGCGTTGTAATGGCATACAAGCCGGCTTCAGTCTATCTGGGATTATTAATCACTCTCGCTGGTCTACTCGGCGCCTTGCTGCTTTACTGGCTGAATAAGTCGGATGGAGTAAGACTCATCCGACTGAAAACCCAACACGAGTAAGTCACCAACCTTCACCGGAATTGTTTGCCAGGTGCTCCGCCAGGCGTCCAAGCGTCTGTTTCGCGCCCTCCACGGCCCCATACTTTTTAACGACAAATTCACGTGCCGCGTTCGACGGGAAGAACATACGCATGGTGAGCGTAGTCTTGCCGGCTTGCTCGAAAAACGTCACCGTCACTTGAAAATTTACTGGTTCGGATCCTTTTTCCGGGTCGTGTTTGTAGACCAGGCGCTCGGGTTTCACGATCTCGAGATAGACGATCCGATTCTGGTAGTCCACGCCGTCTGGGCCGTGCATGACGAAGCGCCAAACGCCGCCCGGTCTCACATCCATGTCGTGAATCGTGGTGGTAAAGCCTTCCGGTCCCCACCAGTGCACCACGTGTTTCGGATCGGTCCACATCTTGAATACCAGCTCTCGCGTCGCATCGTACACGCGCGTGAAGACCAGTTCCCGGTCCGTTTCGTTCGCGGCTGCACCACTTTTCGCGTTGCCTGCGGCCATGCTTGTTCTCCTCTTTTCAGTTCAGCCAGATCGTTGTCTGGGCAATCTGAGCTCTGGCGCCAAAAAATGATGATAGGGGTCAGTCCGATCGCAGTGCCTGCATGACGTCGACACGCGCCGCGCGGGCCGCCGGCAACACCGACGCAACAACTGCCGCGGTTAGCAGCACGACCGCCGAGCCGACCACCGGTAGGGCTCCCGGCATCTGCACTTCCTGGAAATAGCTGCCTGCCAGACGCGCCAGCGTGAACCCACACGCCGCGCCTGCAACGACGCCCGTCGCCGCCATTACGACGCCTTCTGCGATGACACTTATCAGGATATGCCGCGGCAACGATCCGATTGCCAGCCGGATGCCGAACTCGCGCGTACGCCCACTCACCGAGAACGCCAGGACGCCCGCGACGCCGACCACGGCAATTGCCAGCGCGACGGCCGCGAAGGCGCCGAATACCAGTGTGTTCAGCCGATCCGGCGCGAGCACCTCTGCGCGGACGTCTGCCAGAGTCGCCGCGCGCTCGACCGGCTGGTCAGGTGACATTGCACGGATAATGCTCGTGATCCGCGGCACCAGCCTGTACGGATCCATGCGCGCATGAACGAACAGGCGGCCTCCCCAGAGCTCTTGCTGTTGGAGCGGATGATACACAGTCAATGTCGGTCCGGGCACCACGTGCTCGTCGTCCACATCGGCCGCGATGCCGACAATGCGCCGGGGCGCGGTGCTCACCTCGATGAACTTCATCACCGGATCGGTCCACATCATGTGCCGGTTGACCGCATCCTGATTCGGGAACATCCGCTGCGCCAGGCTCTGGCTCACGATGACGACCTGCTCGCCGCCGCGGCGATCGGCATCGTTGAAATCGCGTCCGGCGATGATCGGGACGCCGAGTGCCGCAAAAAAACCGGGCGAGATGGTCCGCAGTTGCGCCCGCGGATCTTCTTCACCCGGCCCCCGGACATGGCCGTCCGCGGAGAAATCAAATCCGGGACCAAAAGCGCCCGCGTCGCGCCACGGAACGACGGTGCCCACGGCGACATGGTCCACACCCGGCAGCTCTGTGATGCGCCGTATGGTTTCCTGGTAGAAGCCGGCGATCTGATCGAGCGATCGTCCGTATGTGATGACAGGCACGTTCACGGCGAGCACGTGGTGCGTGTCCAAGCCGGTCTGCGCCGCTTGCAGTTCGAGCAGCGTCGTGAGCAACATGCTGGCGCCGGCCAAGAGCACGAAGCACGCGGCGATCTGTGTTACCGCGAAGACCCGCAACCGGCGGCTGGTACTGCCGGTGATCCTCAGGCTGCCGCTCGACAGACCAAATCCATGCGACGTGTCGGCCGATGGCAGACGCGGGACAAACGCCAAAAGCACCGCTGCGATAACGGCCAGGACCGCGCCAACCCAGAGCAGGCTGGAGTCGACCGTCAGATCGAGCGCGCGGACCGAGAAACGGGCGGCGTACCGGGCCAGGATAGCCACCATCGGCCGTGCACTCAGGATTCCGAGCGCAGCGCCGGTGCCGCCGAGCAGGAGACTTTCGGCCAGCAGCGCCCTGCGCAACGCACTGGTGCTTGCGCCCAGCGCCGCACGGATGGCCAGTTCGCCTTCGCGACGGACAGTTCGCGCAAGAATCAGGTTGGCGACGTTCGAGCACGCAATAACGAAGACCAGCCCCGATGCCGCGAGCAGCACCAGCAGCACGGTCCTTGCGCGCGACGTGATCTGGTCCCGCAGCCGCACGGCGTCGATCCGGAAATCCGCTTTCGCCGAATACGCCTCCGGGTGTTCCTTGACCATGGCTCCGTGGACGGCGCGCAGCTCAGCTCGTGCGGACTCGAGATCCGCGCCGGGAGCGAGCCGGCCGAATAACTGCGTCATCCGGTGCACACGTCCGGTCACCATCGTCGCCGAGAGATGATGTGGGCTGGTCACGACATTGGCGATGATTTCGGTTTCCGCCGGATAGGGTACCGATGGCTCGAGCACACCCACAATGGTGGCTGTGCGCTCGCCGAGCCTGATGGTTTTGCCGAGCACCGACGGATCTTTCTTAAGCCCGGCCATCCAGAAATGGTAGGTCAGAACCGCCGCCCCGGCAGCGTTCGCGCCATCATCTCGCGCGTCGAGCAGCCGGCCGAGCACCGGGTGCAGCCCCATCACCTCGAAATACGATCCGCCGACGACGCCCGCACGGACTTCGCGCGGCTCGCCGAGCCCGGCCATGGTGAACCCAATGGTGGAGAAGTCACCGAACGCGCTCAGTGTCTTGACGCGTTCCTGCAGATCGTGAATCTCCGGCACCGAGAACGCAACGTTGTCGGCGCCAATGCCGTGCGCGCTCTGGCTGATGTAGATCAGCCGGTCCTCGTCGCGGTTGACAAGCGGCCGCAAGAGCACACCGCGCACCACACTGAAGATGGCCGCATTAGCGCCGATGCCGAGCGCCAGGGTGAGCACCACGGTAAGCGTAAGCCCTTTCGTGCGCGCCAGCGATCGCACTGCGAATTTCATGTCGTGCCAGAAGGTCAGGATGTTCTGGATCATCGGGATTGCTCCTTTGATTCTGTTGCCAAGTATATAGCCCGGGCGGCCCAGCTCCCGCTTCGAGACGGCGCTAGTTGCTAGTGCTTGCGTTGCTTACGGGCATGCTTCTTCTCCTTGCTTTTCAACTCGATCAGATACTCGTGCAGACGATCGAAGCTCTGCTCCCAGAAACAGCGGTAGTGCTCCACCCAGTCGGAGACGTCCTTGAGCGGACCTGCGTCGAGCCGGCACGGTCTCCATTGGGCTTCGCGCCCGCGCGCAATCAAGCCGGCGCGCTCGAGCACCTTGAGGTGTTTGGAAATAGCCGGCATGCTCATCTCGAATGGTTCCGCCAGCTCTGTGACCGAGGCCTCGCCTGAGATGAGATGCGACAGGATCGCACGCCGAGTGGGATCGGCGAGCGCCGCGAAAGTCGCGCTGAGGTGATCGGGCGGCATCCGTAATAAACCGCCTAGTTAATTAACTACAAGGTTAACTATAGCGGGGGCCGGATGGCCTGTCAAGCGGATTTCATGCACTTGTGCGGAGCGCGGAACCGCGTTACGCCCTCACTGAGAGCCCGCTCTGCTCGCCTCCCGAATCTTTCAGCTCAATCGTGATTAGACCAGCCAAAATGGCAAAACGCATGAGTTCCGCGACATTGTGAATCTGCAACTTCTTCATGAGAGATTTCCGGTAGGAGCGGACGGTCTCAACCCCAAGGTCCAGAGCGGACGCAACCTCCTTGGTTACTCTGCCCCCGGGCAAGCAATCTCAGCACCTGAATCTCTCTTTCGGTCAGGCCCTCGAAGCGCGCTGTGCCGCTCGCCCTGCGGTTCCGCGGTCCTCACCCATTCCATCACCCGAGCAGCGACAACAGGGCTGAGATATGCTTGGCCCCGCACCACGGTGCGGAGAGCCTCAACGAATTCGGCCGAAGAACCCCCATGGACACGAACCAGCGGACACCTGAACGAAAGCTGCGGGAGGGAGATATCCAATCTTCCATCGCTCATCTCAAGAAGGCTATTCACATTCAGCCGGATTATATGGAGGCTTACAACAATTTGGGCACGCGGTACATGGCTCTTCAGGATTATGAACGCGCGATAGCCCACTTCCGGGAGGCGCTGCGATTAGACCGCGATGCCGTACTCGCCCACACCAATCTCGGGCTCGCAATGTTTATTCTGAAAGATCTGCCAGAGGCGGAAGCCGAGTTACGCTCCGCCGTTCGTCTGGACGGCTGCTCGGCCAAAGCACATTAGTTGCTGGGGCTGGTTCTCAACTCACAGGACCGGGATCCGGCAGAGGTCGTGGAGCATCTGGATCAGTCTGCTCACGAATTTCCAAAAGCCAGGCTCTTAGCCGCTCAGGTACTCGCTCAAAGAGAGGGACATTCAATATGGCGGCCGCCGAACTGCGTCAGTATCTGGCTGCACTTCATGCGGACGATCGCCCTGCCGTGGAAGCATTGCTCGCCGGCTTTCAGTCGCGAGCGGATTCAATGCGCTGATACGGCCGGTAACACTGCTAATCCCTCGGCCGCGGTTTCGACCGTCTCGCCTCCAGGCGCGGCTTTGCAGGCGCGACCGTGCGTTATTGCTTAACCAGCTCGACGCGGCGATTCTTCGCGCGGCCATCTTCGGTCGAATTATCCGCGACGGGCGTGGTCTGCCCCAGACACTTGGCCATGAGGGCGAGTCGCCGATGTCATGCGCCACCAGCCATCGAACGACTGCCTGCGCGCGCTTTTCTGAGAGCGCCTGGTTCGCTGTGGTGCTGCCCTGATTGTCCGTGTGGCCTTCGACACGCAGCTTTAAATCGGGATTCTGCTGTAGCAGTTTCACGATTTCGCCGAGAATATTTTCCGAATCAGACTGGATGGTTGACTTGCCGGTATCGAAATGAATGCCGTACACGGCAACGTGTCCGCTCTTGTTGATTTCATCGGAAAGGAAGGACGCGTCCGCCGTCACTTCCTGCTTCATTTCCTTTTCGGTCACGATGGTCTGGTCGTAATAACTGCCGCGATTGTCAATGAAGATCCAAGTGGCATTCTTGTGGGCCACAAGTTGCAACGGTGAAAGCGTGTGATCAATTGTGAAGCCGGCGTTCTTCAGCGCCGTCTGAAAATTGCGGAATACCTGAATTTCGCGGGTCCCCTCCCGCGTCGCGTAATCCCATGTGTGATACTCCCCTTCCACGTGCTTCGCCTTGTCGTCGGGCAGCGGGAAATCCGCTTGCTCATACTCTTTGCTCTCGCAGGAGTTGATGACGCTGCCTGGAAAAAGAGTGATGAGCGGGGAATCTGTGCAGCCTTCGGCGTCTTTGGGCTTATCCTCTTGAGCGCCAAGATTCATGATGCAAATCAGAACGGCGTCCTGGCCGTTCGCATCGTGTCGGACAGCGAGTTGAGTCATCCTACCTTCGAAAAGATCGCCGGCGAGTATTGCGCACAGTTCACCGTGGACCTGATCCGCGCGATGCGGTAAGAGGCGTATCCACATTGGTTTGGCCCGTCGCTACAAGGCGAACGAATCTACTTTTACCGATATTTACAATTCGGAAAGAACCCCTTCGGCAGGCGATACACCTATCACATCACAGTGGAGACGGAGGTGGGAACGATGGCCGCCCATGCAGAATTGAATGGAACAACAGCCGTTCCGCACACTGGATTGAATCTGCCGCGACTTCCGGAGCCAGCGGATGAAAACGATGTCCTGCGCGAGCAACTGGAATACTTGATCGGCCATGCCGCTGAGCGAATATCCGGCTGCTCCGACTGCCAACGGTGTCTCCGCGTGCGATCGGCGCTGCTCGAAATCTTTAGCGAGCCGAAGCCGCAGCTAGTCCGCCAGAGCGCGGCAACATTGCCGATGGCCGCTTAAACCAGATAACCACTTTGACAGAATACCCTGTGAGATAATACTCAGTCCTCGGCCGCTCGTTCCGCGCCGATAAGGCGCTGAAGCCGAATCCAGAAGTCTGGAATTACGATGGCCAAGACCGACTTTAAGTCCGTGGCCGAGTACATCGCCTCGCAGCCCAAGGCCGTGCAGGGCATACTCAAGCGCGTGCGGAGTACCATCCGCGAGGCCGTGCCCAGAGCCGAGGAAGTGATCTCGTACAAGATTCCCACGTACAAACTGCACGGTGGCCCCGTGCTCTATTTCGGTGGGTGGAGGAAGCACTACTCGCTCTACCCCGCCACCGCTCACGTCGTCGCGGCGTTCAAGGACGACCTTGCGCCGTACGAGGTCAGCAAGGGCACCATCCGCTTCCCGCTCTCCGAGCCCGTCCCCGTGAAGTTGATCGAACGCATCGCGAAGTTCCGCGCGAAGGAAGTCGCCGAGCGCGCGAAGGCGAAGGCGGCCACGCCGAAGAAGCGCTAGCCACGCGCTGTGTCGCCAGCCCCGGCTCGGAAACGATCCACGTTGTATCTTCGCGTTCATCAGTTGAGATGTGCGGCGGGTTTGTACCTGCTCGAGCCTCCAACGGCGCATAGCGGCGTTGGACAAGGTGCACGGCGCCCGCATTATCCGGATGCTGACACGCGGCAGCGAGTGTGGTTGCCGATAATGTAAGATTCTCGCTGGTGCCGTCGGTTATTTCGCAGGCGTGGCGATCCTGGAAGAGCGGGAAAACGGTAGCCCTGGTGGCAGTTCTCGCGCTTGCGGTGGGCATCGGATCCACGACCGCGATCTACACCGTGGTCAACGCGGTGATGCTGAAACCTTTGCCTTATCCCCACGACGAGCGCTGGGTCGCATTGTATGGGGCAAGGTTCAGCGAGCCCGGACAGCGGTCGTCACACACCTTTTCAGATCTGCTGGAATATCAGCAGCGGACGCACAGCTTCGATGTTTTCGGCTGGTTCAGGCTGGGAGACTTCAACCTCACATCCCCGGGGCAGCCGCAACACATCAGCGGAGCAGCGGTCACGCCTACGCTCGCTCACCATCTCGGCGTGAACCCCATGGTGGGGCAATGGTTCCGCGACGACGCAAGCGCCGTAATCTCGTACTCGCTTTGGAAACGTCTTGGCGGCGACTTCAACATCGTAGGCCGGGCCATCACGCTGAATGACCGCGGTTACACCATTAGCGGTGTCATGCCCCCGGCATTCCGCCTGCCCGTACCTGGACCCGGTGTGGAGAGACTGCGGAGCGACGTCTGGATCTTCCTCGATCCACATGGAAAAGGGCAGGACCCCAGAGAAGCCTTGGACTTCTGTTACGCCAGGCGAAAGCCGGGCATAACGCTTTCCCAGGCCGAGGCGGATGTTCACCGCGCCGCGGCGGACATCGCGAAGCGGGATCCCGCATCCTACCCGTCGTACACGGCTCGCTTGGATGATCTCCGCGAAGCGGTCATCCACGAAATCAGGCCTACGCTCGTTCTACTTGTTGCGGCGGCCGGACTTCTGCTTCTCATCACTTGTGCCAACGTGGCCGGACTGCTGCTTGCTCGATCCGTGGCTCGCGCGCGGGAAACAGCGACTCGTGTTGCCCTCGGCGCCACCCAACGGCAACTTGCCCTGCAGTACTTCATGGAAGGGCTGATTGTTTCTCTGGCAGGGGCGGCGGCCGGCGTGGTTGTGAGCATTGCTCTGGTGCGCGCGGTTCTGTCTATCGCGGTGGATTACATTCCGCGTGCCGACGAGATTGCCATCGATTGGACAGTCCTGCTGTTTGCGGCGGGCACAGCGTGCCTGGCCAGCGCGCTTTCGAGTCTCGCGCCGCTCTGGCAGGCCGCGCGGACTTCCCCCAATGAGGTTCTCAACGAGGGAGTGCGTGCGTCAGCGGGGGCTCGGAGCCGCAAACTATCGCAATCGCTCGTTATTGCTGAGATCGCGCTGGCCTTCACGCTCCTGGCGGCGAGCGGAGTGTTGATCTCGCACCTGAGAAATCTCGCCCGCACTCGCCCCGGTTTTGACCCCAATCAACTGCTGAGCTTCCAAGTCACCGTAGCCGAAACAGCGCGATCGAGCGCGGAGAAGCTTTTCCCCTATCAAAAGAGGTTAATTGAAGCCTTAGAGTCGATTCCTGGCGTCAGCGGCGCCGCTTTCACAAATCAGTTGCCGCTTAACGGCTGCTGCCTCAGTACAGCCATTTATCCCGAAGGCCAGCCCGCTTATCCCAACGAAGTCCAGAGAACCAGCTTCCTGGTGATCAGCCCCGAGTACTTTCGCACGATGCGGATCCCTCTGCGAAGCGGCCGTTTCCTGAATGAACACGATACGAGTAACACTATTGTTTCGGCTGTAATCAATCAGGCCGCTGCCAGACATTCCTGGCCGAACCAAAACCCCATTGGCGCTTACGGACGTCTGAGTGGTCCGAACGGCTCCCGGTTCCAGGTGGTCGGGGTTGTTGGAGACGTAAAGAATGACGGGCTGGGCAATCCCACCGTGCCTGAAATCTACTTGCTGAGCGTGATCGCGCCGGTAAACCCGATGCTGTTCGTGGTTCGCTCGCTGCTGCCGATGGAAAGGCTGGTTCCGGAGGTGAGGCAAGCGGTGCAAAGGGTCGATCCTTTACAGCCGATTCACGACGTAACCACCATGAATGAGATTGAACGGGAGTCGCTAGGCCTCGAACGAATCGGTTCCTTAGTGACAACCTTCTTTGCGCTCGCTGCGCTGCTGATGACAGCGCTTGGCGTCTACGGGGTTGTTTCCTATTCCGTGCGTCAAAGAACGGTGGAGATTGGGACGCGTATGGCGCTTGGCGCGGTAGGCCGCGATGTTCTGATTTTGGTGGTTGGCGGGGGAGCGAAGATGGCGGCGTATGGGCTCGCCTTCGGAGGTATGGCGCTGATTGCGACGGCCTGGCTTCTAGTCCGAGTGCTCGCCGTTCACGATGTGGGATTTCTTCCTTACGCGTTTTCCACGGCAATCATAGCAAGCATTACGCTGGGTGCTTCCTTCTTCCCCGCCTGGCGCGCGACTCTGCTGTCTCCGATGGTGGCGATGCGCAATGAGCCGGCAACCACGTGGCAATCCGCGAGTGCGAGCATCCGGCGAACCATGAAAGGGATATCTCAGGCGGTCTGGCGTGTCGACGATGCTTCTCTGTCGCCTGACGGGACTCTATTGACAGAGTTCGTCGATGCGGCCCGGCGCGCCGCCTCCTTCGCTGAAGTACTCCAGTTCGCGCTGGTCAAGTTGTGCAGCAGAGTCGGAGCGACAAGGGCTATGTTGCTAGAGAACGTTTCCGGACGGGAATATCGTTGTGTAGCCGCGACACCCGAAGAGGAATACCCGGATTTGTCTCTGCCGGCCCAAGGCTTTCTGTTGAACCGGCTCAAGTCTTACGCTTTCCCTCTGCCTCTTACCATCGGCGACGTAGATGCCTGGCGGCGATGGGCAACGGAAAACAAACCCGAATATCTCGCCGAGATTGAGACTCTGAGGAATACCGGCGTCCGGATCGCGGCGGCGCTCCGGACGAAGAGCGAGGTTGTCGGGCTGCTGCTCCTGGGTCCGCCGGTGGGCCACGAGGAATACAGTTCCTCCGAGAAAAGAGTGCTGCGTGATTCCGCGCAACAACTGGCGCTCATGATCGAGAATGCGCGGCTGACGGATCGCGTCGTCGAGCAGGAGAAGCTACGTCGCGATCTTGCACTGGCTGCCGAAGTCCAAAAACGCCTGCTCCCCGAGCGACCTCCCGACACCACTGTCGCCACACTCGCCGCGGTCAGTCTCCCCGCCCGGAGCGTGGGCGGCGACTATTACGATTTCCTCGATCTGGGCGACCACAAGATTGGAATCGCGCTCGCCGACATTGCGGGCAAAGGTATTGCCGCTGCTCTCATCATGTCCCTGGTGCAGGCTTCCCTACGGATTATCGCCACCGAGCGCGATATTTCGTTACCTCAGCTTGCAGCGAAGATGAATCGTTTCCTCCACCGTTCGACAAAGTCGAACAGCTACGCGACTTTCTTCTATGCACAGTTCGACGAAAGCAACCGCCAGCTTCGCTATGTGAATGCCGGTCATAATCCGCCTTATCTGTTCCACTCCATGGACACCTCGGAGATTCAGGAATTGTCCGCGGGTGGTACCGTTCTGGGCTTGTTTCCGCAGGTGAGCTATCAAGAGGCGGCGATCGATCTGCGGCCTGGCGACGTACTGATCGCTTTCACCGACGGTGTCACCGAAGCGTTAAATCCGAATAACGAAGAGTTCGGTGAGGAAAGACTGAAGGATTTGATGCGTCAGGTAGTTCATTTGCCGGCGCTGGAGATGTCCACACGCATCGCCCAGGAACTGAGGACCTGGATTAAGGATGCTTCACAGTACGACGACCTCACGTTCATCGTGATGAAAGTGAAGTAGAAATTCTTGTGTAGAGGTCTCGCGCTGAATTGATCCAAGGCGAATCGTCTAGACTCATATTTACAATCTTGAGAGAACCCGATCGGAGGGCCATACATCTATCAAAGTGGAGGTGGAGGTGGGAGAGATGGTCGCCCATGCAGAATTGAATGGAACGACAGCGGTTCCGCACACTGGATTGAATCTTCTGAAAGTTCCGGAGCCTGCGGACGAAAACGGTGCCCTGCGCGAGCAACTGGAATACTTGATCGGCCATGCTGCTGAGCGAATATGCGGCTGCTCCGACTGCCAACGGTATCTCCGCGCACGATCGGCGCTGCTCGAAATCTTTAGCGAGCCGAAGCCGCAGCAAATCCGCCCGAGCGCAGCAACATTGCCGATGGCCGCTTAGAACACGGTCGCTGACTCACGGTCGAGCGACGATTTCGGCCACGGCGCGGACGTATACTGACGATATCTATGCTGTCGCGAAGATTCGTCGTGATCGCCGCTTGCATGCTCCCCCTCCTGTCCGCTTCGGACTGGCCTTCGTATCGGGGACCAGGCGCGACTGGTGTTGGACAAGGCGCGGCGCCCGCCAGTTGGAACGGCGATGTCCACACGGCTCCTGTTCGCAATATAAAGTGGCGGGCTCCCATCCCTGGACTGGGTCATTCGAGCCCCGTCGTCCTCGGAAACAAGCTGTTCGTCACCACCGCCATCTCGAGCGCCGGAAAAGCACCACTGAAGATCGGGTTGTACGGTAGCGGCGACTCAGCCGATGACGACGCCGAGCAGGAATGGGTGCTCTATTGTCTCGATAAGCTGAGCGGTGAAGTTCTCTGGCGCCAAACTGCGCATCGAGGTAAGCCCAGGGCTCGGCGCCACACCAAAGCGACGCACGCGAACACAACTGTCGCCACCGATGGCAAACGGGTGATCGCGCTTTTCGGCTCTGAAGGTCTCTACAGCTACACGCTCGACGGAAAGCTGGAGTGGCAAAAGGATCTGGGCACCCTCGATATGGCCCCATCGGATGATCGAACTCTCTCCTGGGGCTTCGCGAGCTCGCCCGTGCTATTCGAAGATACGGTCATCGTTCAATCGGACAGCAAGAAAGATGGCTTTCTCGCGGCGTTCCGTGCGGCGGATGGAGGCGAACTCTGGCGCATAAGGCGATCCGAAGTGTCGGTGTGCAGTTGGGCCACACCCGGTGTTTTCAAGACCGGCAATCGGATACAAATTGTGGCCAACGGCTACCCGTACATCGCGGGCTACAACTTCAAGACGGGCAAGGAACTCTGGCGTTTGAAATCGGAAGGCGATATTCCCGTACCCACACCGTTCATGGCTCACGGATTGATCTACGTCGCCAATGCGCACGGAGGCAAAGCACCGTTGTACGCGATCCGACCGGAAGCATCCGGAGACGTTACGCCCGCACCCGGCTCACGTATCAGCGCCGGTCTGGCATGGAGTGAAGAGCGCAACGGATCCTATCTGCAGACACCGGTCGTGTATCAAGACTTGATCTACGCGTCGACCAGTCAGGGCATCTTCAAGGCCTACGATGCGCGGACAGGACGCAAACTGTATGAGCAACGGCTTGGCGAAGGCGGGTCCTTCACCTCATCGCCCATCGCGGCCGATGGCAAGATCTACGTGAGTAATGAAGAGGGACGGACGTTCGTCATCAAAGCCGGACCGCAATTCGAGCTGGTTGGCGCCAACGAGTTGGGCGAAATCGTGCTGTCGACGCCCGCCCTCTCTGATAAAGTGCTGTACGTTCGCACCTCCGCCAGCGTGCTGGCAATCTCGGAATGACGAAACGTGCGGGCCGATTCATGAATATCAGAACTCGCGTTGAATAAGTTAACCAGGCCTCGGGAACAGCGGACTCTGCTTTCGTGATTCACGTCGCCGCGGCCTGACTTCTTGCAATCTTAACGCGCTCATCGCTGCGATTACTCGACTTTGATGCCGACGCTGGTGACAGTGCGGGCCGGACCATCGAACGGAGCCGTAACCACGGCGTGGACTTCCTTGCCTTTTCTGACCACCACGATGGCCAGGTTTACAAACCCACCGGTGCTCGGAACGATGTGGGCTGTTCCGGTGCAATCGGCATTGACGTGATAAGTGCCAGTGCCGGGCGTCCACTAATGGGGGGCGGGAAGCCATTAAAAAACGCTATGGTCCACCTGGGTGAAATTGCCTTCTCCGTCATAGTGGGTCATGACCACACCACGAATGGGGAGGGCAACGCCGGGTGCAGGCAGGATCAGGCCTTCGACGGCGGATCCGTAATCGCCGTGAAGGGTTCGGTTCGAACAGGGTCCGTCCTGCGATTCAGCTCTGGCAAACGCGCCTGACACCAGTAAACCGCAAACGATCATCAGGGGAGTTGCAATCATCGAAATTCTCAAACTTTGTTTCTTCACTGTGACCTCCTTCTTCGGTCAGGAGTGAACTATGACGTTTTGAGGCGGGAACTTCAATCGGCGGCAGCTTCTTTCGTTGTTTTTCCTTGTCTTCCGTGTGTCGCGTGATAACCGACGGAGAATCATTCACGTGCGGGGCCAGATCTCCCGGAATGAGTCGTTTTCATTGGCAAAACTGTGGACTGTTATACTGCATTCTGCGACCGCCCCCACATGGAAGAGACCAAGCGCCTATTCTTACCAATTCGTTTTGGAATCTTCGAAGTTGATCTCCAGGCCGGCGAATTGCGCAGGCAGGGCTACAAGGTCAAGCTACAAGATCAGCCGTTTCAGGTTTTAGTCATGTTGCTGGAGCGCCCTGGCGAAGTCGTGACCAGGGAAGAACTCCAGAAGAAACTTTGGCCGGCGGACACCTTCGTCGACTTCGAGCGCGGTCTGAACAGGGCCATCAACAACCTCCGCGAAGCGTTAGGCGACGACGCCGACAGCCCGCGCTTCATCGAGACATTGCCCCGGCGTGGATATCGCTTCGTCGCACCGGTTGAGACAACGGAGAGGCGCGAAGCTGAAACGGCTGGAAGAAACCGGCTGGCATTGGTACCACCAGATCTTCCGCACAAAGTGGACAACAACGTTTCGACCGCAGCGGCACCGAGGCGACAGGTTCTGCCCTGGGCTACTGCAGGCGTCCTAGCGGTGATCGCGGTATTTGGTTATTGGAAGCCATGGCGCGCTCCTCAGATCGTAGCGGACCGGCCGTTCTCACAATTTGACTTGGACGTTGGCCCAGAGGAGTTTTCGCAGCCCGCGATCTCGCCCGATGGCAGGCGGATTGTCTTCGTTTCGAAAGGGGCTTTAGCCATCCGACGCGTCGACCAGACAAACACCACTCGACTCGCCGGCACCGAGGGCGGCTTCTTGCCCTTCTTTTCGCCGAACGTCAGTGGGTCGCCTTCTTCGCGGCCCATAAACTCCAAAAGGTAGCTATCGAGGGCGGCGCTCCTGTCGCTCTCTGCGATGCCGCGAGCCCTGGCGGCGGAAGTTGGGGTGACGGCGATAACATCATTGCGGCACTGAAAGCATCACGAGGGCTTTCCCGGGTGCCCGCCGCGGGTGGGATGCCGCAGCCGTTGACGGACTCGAAATCGGATCCTTCAGGCGGACTGGTTCATGTTTGGCCGCAAGTGCTTCCGGGCGGCAAGGGCGTTTTGTTCGCTGCCACAAACGTGAGCGGGCAAGGCTCACTCCGGATCCTTACCCCGAATGACGGCAAATTCAAAACCGTATTGGAGAATTCCACCTGCGGTCGCTTTCTCGCGAGCGGATATGTGGTCTACAACCAGCAGGGGACGCTGTTTGCGGCACCCATGGACGCGGACGCGGACCGGCTGGAGTTGACGGGCCCGGCGGTGCCTCTTGTGTACTCCGTGTCTAACCCAGGAGGTCTCGCGGACTTTGACCTGTCCACTTCGGGCACGCTGGTTTACCGCGTGGCACGGTGACATGACAAATACCCTTCTTTCTTGGCTCTACTCCTCCGGGAAGATCGAGCCCGTGATTGCGAAGCCGGGCAACTATGATATATGTCGCCTCGCCTTTCGCCGGACGGGACGCGCTTAGCGCTATCGGTGATCCAGGATGGTAAACAAGGCCTCTGGGTCTATGACCTCAAACGGGAGACTTGGAATCGGCTGACGTCCGAGGATGAGCCGGAATGGCTTCCCACCTGGACGCCGGACGGCGAGTTTATCGCGTTCCGATCTGGAAACACACTGGCCTGGACGCGGTCGGATGGGAGCGGGAAGGTGGAACGTCTGGCGGGCGTTAGCCGCAATGCAGGCCCTTATTCATTCTCAGCGGACGGAAATTGGCTTGCGTTTTGGCCGCTTCAGCCGGACTCGGATCTCTGGATTGTTCCGGTGTCGCGAACGTCAGGCGTGCTTCGGTTGGGGCAACCGCAGCCGCTGTTGCAGCAAGCAGGGTCTACAAGCAGGGTCTAAAGGTGCGCCTGCGATTTCGCCCGACGGCCGCTGGGTGGTTTACACCTCGAGTGCGTCTGGACGCTTTGAGATCTACGTGATGCCGTTCTCACCAAAGAAGAACACGACTGGCCCCAAATGGCTGGTGTCGAACAGGGGGAGGACACGGTCCCGTTTGGTCCCACAACGGCCGGGAGCTGTTTTATGGAGACCCTGATGGCCGGGTTCAGGTGGCTGCCTACACGGTCAAGGGTGATGCGTTCGTAGCAGAGAAACCCCGATTCTGGTCTGAGAAGCAGGTGGCGGACTCGGGCTCTTTTTTCGGCTTCGACGTTGCGCCGGACGGCTAGCGCGTGCTGGCCCCATTCGCTGCAGGGGACGCCAAGCCCGAGACGGTCCTGCACGCGCTGCTCAAGGTGGACAGCGACCTGCGCCGGCGCGCGCCCGCGCACGGCAAATAGTTTTTGCGAATGCACCTCAGCGGGAAGACTTCGGCGTTTTGTGAAATGGCTCACACTGACTCGGCGAAGGTATACCGATGATCGTGCGTCGCTGTATACTGGCCGGAAATCCAGGTTCCAAGATGTGTGCGCCGGGAGCAAAGGTCAAACTATGAGATCCGCCATCGAGTCAGTCAAACGTCATCTAGGACGCGTCGCGGTTGCGGCTGTTGTCGTGACCATCGCTATGGCCCAGCAAGAAGTTCCCGTGCTGCGCTACGATCCGCCGCCCAACTTCTCCCGCAGCGCCATCACGCCGCCCGAGGACTACTCTTCCAACGAGTTCAACGCCTCACTTCAGGTCTATCCCTTCCGGCCGATTAGCGGAGATATCGAGCAGATGTTCCGGAAGACTCTACTGCGCGAATGGGTCGATCCCAGATATCAGGAAACCAACGTTGCCGGGCAGCCCGATTTCAGACGCACCACCGTCCGAGACGCGCAGATGGTTTTCTCCGCGCGGTTTGCCGAGAATATCGCCGGAATTCTCAGGCAGCATATGCGGATGGTGATCATCGCCGGTACCGCTGCCGCCATCGTGGACGCGTCCGCCAACAACGTGGCGACCTGGCAGCGTGCCCTGCCTGCGCTGAACAGCTTCGCCGCGTCGCTTCGAGTCGAGTCCGAGACTGCAGTGCCCGCGATCACAGAAGGTCCCGGACCCGCGGGGGGTGCGATGGCGGGTCTCTACGTGGGGACCAAGCCCAAGTATGTGGTCAACCTCAATCGGCCCGTCGGATATGGCTCCTGGGTGACCGCGCTGCACTTTTATCTCTTCTCCACGGACGGCCGCGTTTATCGAGCCTACGACCAGCTTTCAGTGCCGCGTGGCGACGTCAGCAGTTTCAACTTCGACGCCGCGCAACGTACAGACCCCGTCAATTCGGGCCGCTACACCTTGACGGGCAATCAACTGCGCATTCAGATGGGGGGCAAACCGCCTGAGACTATCACCACTCCGGCACCTAAGGACAACCGCGTCATCATCGACACCGTTGTCTACCTACGGCAGTAAGCCGAGTTTTGACGGCCCGCTTCGGGCAAGACGAGCGTAATGGGGCTTCCACGCGACTGCGGATTTCATCCCGCGGAGATAGAGACATGAGGAGGCGCCGCATATGCCGCAGGATTTTCTGAGATGGTTTTTCACGTGGCAGGGGCGCGTCCAGCGCCTCCAGTACTTTCGGGCCGGAACGGTCCTTGTCGCAGTAAAGTACGCGATCGATTGGTCAGTTGCCGCCCAATTTGGCGAAACCTGGCGAATTTGGAACTACTTCCTTCCTCTGCGGGAGGCATCGCTGTTCGGATTGGGAGGTCGCCAGCCTGTACTATATGGCATCCTGTTGGCCATCGCGATCCCGTTTTTTTGGGTTGGAATCGCGCTCACCCCGAGGCGGTTGCAAGATGCCGGCAAATCCGCCGCCTGGATCTTTCTGTTCTTTGTGCCGCTGGCTAACCTCGGGCTGTTCCTTTGGCTGACACTGGTTCCAAGTGTGCCGGCAGAAAAAGTGATGATATTGCTACCGGCAGTCTTCGGACGTCGGCAGCAACTCGTGGTGCAGCGCTTGGAATCGCGCTCGCAGTTGCGATTGGCCTTGCGCTTGTGACTCTGAGCGCCCGCTTGTAGATGGGTTATGCCTGGGGCCTGTTTCTGGGAGTCCCTTTTCTGACCGGATTTGTCTCTTCCTGGTTCCTGAACGTTGAGACACTTCATTCGCGATTCGAGACAGTCATGGTGAGTATATTGACGACCCTTCTGATCGGGGTAGCCCTGGTTGGCTTAAGGTACGAGGGGCTGTTCTGCCTTCTGATGGCGCTTCCGCTGGCTCTCCCGTTCCCGATTGCGGGCGGGCTTGTCGCTTCGTACATTTTGCGTCGCCGCGGCCGTGCCTCCACGTCGCCTGCCTTCGCTGCCTGGCTGGTGATACTTCCTCTGATGATGCTCGCCGAGCATGCCGCCAGACTCGAACCGCCAGTAGTTTCTGTTACGACCAGCGTCACGATTGATGCGCCGGTGTCGACGGTGTGGAGAAACGTAATTGCGTTTCGGCAGCTTGCCGCTCCCGAAGAATGGTTGTTCCGCGCTGGCATCGCGTACCCGGCCTCGGCACAGATTGTCGGATCGGGACCCGGGGCCGTGCGCTACTGCCGCTTCTCAAGATTTCGTGGAGCCGATCACCATGTGGGATAAAAAACCGCTTACCAATCACCGTCACTAACGGTTGCTGGCCTTCGAGGTCTCTGCGCAGCCGCCGGTCATGCGCGAGTTGAGCCCCTCGAAGGTCACGCCTCCTCACATCCTGCGCAACTACATGCGCTCCAGGCGGGGGCAGTTCCGGCCGGCATTGAGTGATCGCCGCACGCTGCTGGAGGGGACGACGTGGTACCAGAACTATTTTTGGCCGCAGGCGTATTGGCGCGCATGGTCC
>QHXW01000291.1 GCA_003223115.1 Acidobacteriota bacterium | reverse complement strand
CCGTCCGCAGACGACGGGTCTGGGGTTAGTGGGAACCAATCAGACAGGGGCCCAATCGCTGGGACTGAAGCTGCATTCCTCGGTGGTGTTGACTCCCGAAGGGCTGCCATTGGGGATTTTGCGGTCGGTGGCCGATGCACCGGAGGAGAAGGGTCTGGCGGGGAAGAAATCGGTGGGACGTCCGATGGAGGAGAAAAAGTCCTTCCGATGGCTGCAAGGGCTGCGGGATTGTGTGGCGGTAGCCAAGCAGATGCCCCAGACGCGTCTGCTCATGGTGGCTGACCGGGAAGCGGACCTTTTCGAGTTGTTGGCAGAAGCCGAAGCGACGCGGAAACGGGTCGGGGTGCTGGTGCGTGCCGAGCACAATCGGCGTTTGGAGGGACGAGAACAGAAACTGTGGGAAACGTTGCCAGCGAGTCCTCACGAGACGCGCCTGGAAGTGTCCCTCCCGCGGCAACGGGGCAAGCTGGCCAAACAGGACAAACCGGAACACAAGGCCCTGCCGGCGCGGCAAGCCACCTTGACGGTCCGCTTTCAGAAAATCTCCGTGGCTTCGACCCGCCGCGATCTGCAATCCCATCCTCCCCTCCTGCTCTGGGGCATTTATGTGCGGGAACAGAACCCTCCCCCGGACGCCCAGCCGATTGAATGGCTGCTGCTGACGACCGAGGAAGTCGAGACGGCGCCCCAGGCGGCGGCCCTGGTGGACTGCTACAGCCGGCGTGGGCGCATCGAGGAATGGCACCGGATTCTCAAAAGCGGCTGCCAGGTGGAAGAGCATCAACACCAAACCGGAGAGCGCCTCCAGCGGGCCATTGCCCTGGACGTAGTCCTGGCCTGGCGTATCCAGTTGCTGGTCTTGCTCGGTCGTCCAGTTCCCGAGTTGCCCTGTGAGATCTTTTTCGACAACTGGGAAGTGAAGGTTCTGGAAGCTCTGCAGCAACAAAAACGTCCAGATACAAGGGGCCAAGGAGGCGCCTTTAGATGTGGCGGTGATCAGATTTCTGAAAAATAGTGGATGGAACGTCGAAGTGGCGGTAGACAGGGCCAGTGCGAAACTCCAGCTGGAGCGTTTCATCGGTGGAGTAAGCCGCCGCCTTGAGCAGGGAAGAATCCAGAGTAGTGTAGAGACACCGGGACATGGTGTGGCTAGTGGCTAGCGTTGAAACTCTTTCACTGTAGCCGGATCATCCAGTCGTGGAGAGGGCTTGGGATCTAGCGGCTCGCGTGTCGTCTTCGGATCAAACAGCCTGAGATCAGCTGGCAGTGGTTTATAAGTAGTGAACTCCGGCGAGCTCGTGAAACAATCCGCCAAGTCCGAGGCCGCCGCGTCGTATAGATTCAAAGGCGGAACTCCAAAGAGCCGGAATACGGTTTTCAGCAACCCCGGAAAACTAGTGTGGATGTGCGAAACATAACCCCTCTTGAAGTAGGGGCCGATTCCCATTAGTATCGTGCGATGCGAATCGATGTGGTCGCGTCCCCCTTGCGCATCATCTTCGGTCACAAAAATCGCCATTTCCTTCCACCAGGGGCTATTCGACAGAAATTCGAGGATTCGTCCTAGCGCAAAATCATTGTCGGCCACGTACGATGCGCTAAATGGATAACCATCTTCGGGCCGCGGTTTGGCCATGTGATCATTGGGCAGGTGAATGAAGATAAACCGTGGGAATGGCTCGCCGGCCTTTTGGTATTTCTCCGTGATTTCGTGGATCAGATGATCCGCACGGTATTGATCCGGAATGTTCATATTGAATCCTGGATATTCGCGCGATGTGTTGCGGTAGAGCGGTTCGGGCATGGGCATGTTGGTCAGCAACCGGGCACCGGTGGGATTCTCTCCAGGCTCCTCACGATTGCCGGCCAGTTCGAAGCCCTCGCCGAAGTTTCGGAAGCTGATTCCGTGCCTCTCCAGGTGGTGCCAAATGGTTCCGCCCTCCAATTGCTCCTCAGGATGCACGGATGAATTGCTCTCGGCAAAGATCAGCCTTCCAGGGGCGGTGGTGGGGAAGCGAAAGTCTTTCTGGTCCTCGTAACCTGCGATTCGTGAGGTTTCTGTCCAGATGTCCGGATACGAGTCCACCAGCCAATGATGGCCGTCCACGCTGACTTCCGAGTCCGCATAAAAATTGTCGCTGATGGTCCAACCCTGTGCCAGCGCGTGATGATTGGGAGTCACGGTGACCGCGTGCAGGCTAAACTGTGTCGGCCCTCCTTCGACAAAACCCTGCATCCCGAATCGGGCAAGAGCCGGTATACCGGCAACGGGACCGCTGGTCCCCTGCGCCAGATCTCCGAAAACTTCGTCGAATGTCCGGTTTTCCTTCACGATCAGAACGACGTAGCGGACCTGCGGCGGAACGGGCAGCTCTGGCGCCGGGCGCGGCCGGAATCCGTTGGCTTCCAACACAAGGGCGGTGTGGGCGCCGAGCGATGCGGCATCGGGCAAGGGAAAAACTGTCAGCGTTCCACGCCGCAGTACATCCACGAAGGCGTCCGGCGGCGCCGCCGGTGGGTAATAAATATTGGGTCCGGTGCCGTGACCTTTTGCATTGGTCACGAGGACCGAATCGCCATCGATCAAAACGCGCGTCGGAAACCATCCAACCGGAACATGGCCCAGAACTTTCAGCCGGCGTCCGTCAATGATGCCTACCGCGTTGATTCCGGCTTCGGCCACAAGCAACCATTCATGCGCCGCATCGTAAGCCAACCCGACCGGCATCACGCCGCGATAGGTCTCGAGTCCAGGGATGCGGATCTGAATTTCGACGGTCACGCTATTGGATTTTGCATCGATGACGGTGATGGAATCGTTGTGGGCGTTCGAAACGAAAACGCGATCCTGAGTGGCCACGACTCCCGCTGGGCTGCTGCCTCCCATCGACTCTCCGCCGAAAGGCTGGCCCGTGCGGACGATAGCGAGGACACGGGGCGCAGCCGGGTCGCTGACATCCACCGCGTAAACCGAGTTCGATTCTCGAGCATTCGGGTCACCCAGGCCTGGGACGTCGATAGAGCCATGGCCTGTCTCCCGCCGTGTGCCGTCCCGGGCTTCGGGCGAAGGAAATCCGAAAGCCGGAAAGGGTAACCCCGTCTGGAGGGTTCGTTTGACGTCGATGCCGGGCAGCGGGCGGTACTCAAACATGCCGACGTTGGTGATATACACAGTGCGGCGATCGGGCGAAAGTGCGATAGCGAACGGAAGCCTGCCCACCCGAAGCGACGCCAGGACGCGGCCTTTGCGTATATCGATGCTCACCATCCGGAAATTCGCCTGGTCTACGGCATAAAGCACTCCGCGTTCGGAATCGAGAGCCAGATCTCCGGTGTAGCTGTCGGAAAACCCGTCTTGGTTCAGGTCAAATATCTTCCGCCGTGCGCCACTCCCTAGATCCACCAGCCGCACCAGGCCGGAGTTGCCATCCGAAACGAAGGCCGCATGATTCCCGTTGAAGGCCACGCCCATGAAGATGCTGCGCCACCGGCCGCCCTCCTCACCGCGCTCCGGTTTATTTGCGTTTGGCGGTTTAGCCAAAGGCGTGAGGATGTGATGCACGGCCCAGCCGGTCTTTCGCTGTTCAAGCACCGTCAGCGAGGACCGCTCAGGCCCGCTATTGGCTGTCAGGATCGTTTTGTGGTCGCCGCTGACCGCGAGGCCGAATGGACCTGGCCCCGTCACGTACTGTCTGCCGGCGGGCGCAATGATACGGCCGCCCGGAAGGATGCTGGGCGCACCGGGCCTAGAGATTGCCGGCCGCGTCCCGGCGGGAGCGGCATAGTTGGCTGCTAACACCGGGACAGCCATAAAAATCGGCAGGAAGACCATTCGTAGCATGGGCGATTGTATTCGCAAGCTTAGCAACTCTCAACAGGTGTCAGGATTTACCAGGTAGGAACCGAAGGTACGGTCAAATACTGTAAAAAATTAAGTACGTAACAGTACAATTCAGTGAAGGGCCAGTGCCAGCCACCCGCGAAGGGATGCAGCATGGCTTGCAATTGAATGAAATCGTGGGATTTTGCGCGGTTGTCTTCTGTGGGGAAAAAGCGTAACATTTGGCACGCGACATGCATATCGCCTGTGCTGTATGACGCGCTGGTTGGCTTGGGCGACGCTCGGAGCGTGAATGTTCTCGCTTAACAGGTGCCGCCATACCTGCGATCGGGAAATTTACCGGACGCAAGGCTGGAATCCGCAGAGATTGAGGGGAATTTTCTAGTGCCCGGGTCTCCGCAGCCCTCAATCCGTTTGTCAGTTAGAATGGAGAAAGTTATGGGAACGAGTCCGACG
>QHXW01000289.1 GCA_003223115.1 Acidobacteriota bacterium | reverse complement strand
GAAACCTCGGCCACTCGGGCTCCGCCCCCCATGCCGCGGCCAGATTCAACGCAATCATGCTGGAAACCACGTGAATCGCATCGCGATGAAGAATACCCATGTCGTGATTCTACGCGCCCCGATAGGCGAAGTGAGAATTCCTTGGGGCGGTATTTCAATAATGTCGCTGAGCAGGCGCCTTGGAGCTGGTTCAGAATGTCGCTCTCTAACTTACGACAATGCCGTATCCAAGGAGTTAAGTGGTCGGTTCCCCTTGGAAGATTTCGGGACGTTAGGCGACAAGTCGCGGTGAAGCCGCCGGGAGTGAGTTGCAAACCAGTTTGAGATATCGGGCCATCACGGCGCAGCTGGATCTCCAAGCGTGGCTAGCTGGACAATCGAGCGGCTCGGTCCAGACTCTGCTCAACGCCTGCCCCGCCAAGCAGCCGCCGGTTTAGCTCCCCACCCGTAATTAGCATTTCTTCTATTGCCGCATCAACAGACTGCTGCGTCAGGATATCGCCACGCGAGAATTCGATATAGATTTGGGCACATCGGCGCATCAGTTCTTTGATGAACGCCGCACTGACGCCCTTCGTGCGACTGACAATCAGCTCCATGAGTACTTCGGAGATGCCCAGCCCTCGGGCATACAGCTTCGTGAGTTTCGCACGTCCCTCCTCATTAGGGAGCGGAAACTCAATCGCCTGATCGATGCGTCCGGGTCGCGAAACTAGCGCCGGCTCGATCTGCTCGGGACGATTCGTGGTCAGGATGAACAGCACCTCGGCGTCCTCTCGGAGTCCGTCCATCTCGTTCAGGAGCTTGTTGAGGAGAGCCTCTTCGAAAGGGCCGTGCATGTGAGTGCGTTCGCGAGCAATGAGATCCACGTCCTCGATGACCATGATGGACGGCTGCAGAAAACGCGCCAGCATAAAGTATTCGCCAATCAACGCGACCTGCTCCGCGGTCACCAGTAAGGTCGTATGGTTTGGCAGTTGCGAGGCCAGATAGTGAATGGTATAGGTTTTGCCCGTGCCTGGTAGTCCATAAAACAAAAGTCCCTTCCGCGCCTGGAATTGGAGCGCTTTGAGCTGGTCCCGTGCTTTCATGAATCCGGCTACATTGCGGTCGAGCAGCTCCAGAGTTTTGTGAGGCAGAATAACATCTTCCCGGTTAACCTTAGCAAGCCGATGCACCTTGACAATGCTGCCTCCGCCCATCGGATGGATCTGTGCCTCGAGAGAGATGACGCGGCCACGGTAGGTCCGGCCCTGGCTCACCTGAAGTTCCAGTTGACGGAACAGCTCCTGTGAGAACTGTGCGCCGCGTTCGCCGATCGGCGCCGCGATCTCAACCTGTACGCCGGTGCAGAGCCCGAACCGTCCGCCCGGCGACATCAGGACCGCAAACGGTAGATCCTTCTCACGCGACAGCCACAAACCGTTTTTCAGGCAACGCACGGGAGCGGCTTCACCCACATCAATCTCATCGTGCTGAAGCGGCCCCGCATCCAAAGGGAAATGCCCCTGCCCAAGCGCTTGCGCGAGGGCCGGAGCCTCGTGAGGGTTTGGCGCGAGGATTCCGAGAAGCTTTGTGTCGGCACGGTTCCGCAACAGATCCTCGAGCGCCGATTGGATATCCACTCTGGCGGCTATCGGAAACTGGCGCCCTGCCGTCGCGATATCTCCGGCCGGCACCCCAAAATGCCTCAGCAGTGTCTTGCGCAGGCGGCCCCCGCCAAAGCCTCCACTGCCAACAGAAAACGCGAATCCCATTACCTTCAATGATAGATTTTCCAGGCGCTGCAGCCAAGCCTCACTCTCCGGGGGATTCGATTCCGTTGTGAGTCCCTTGTCTACGCAACCACGATAGATCCTCCCTGACGCAGTACGATTTAGGAATCGACCATTTAGTCACGCCGCAAGCGAGCGCTGGCGCGGCCTGAAATACTGCGCACCGCCAATTGGCCAGATGCCCGTATCTGGACAGCGATCATCAGGATTTCGATGAACCGAGGGACAGAGATCGCCTCATTCTAGACCCCAGCACCGGAGAGCGAACAGAGAGTAGATTCCGCGGGCGACACTCATAGCAGCAAGGCGTCCACGCGATGCGCGTGAACCATCGCCTCGCATTCGGACCATTCAAAGATCGTGAAGCGCCCATCCTGCGATGCCACGAATGCCGCGGCTTCGCGCTGATCCTGGACGAACTGCGCCGCCGAGAGGTGGCGAGTGCCGCCAAGATGATCCGGATGCACGAGGGTAGGTGCCGCACCCTTGATGGGCTCTGTCACGGTGACTTGCTCGACCTGTGGCCAGCCCTTGCGGCGAGCGATTTTAGCGCCAAAACCGTGGAGCTCATGTTGATCGGTGAGCACCACGGCGCCATCGACTGCGGTCAGGCCGGCGATCGCGTCCACTGTCCGGCCCAGTGCCTCCTGCCACAAACGCCTGCGCGTTTGATCGGGCGTCTCCCGGATCAGGTGCGCGAGCTCGGAAAACGCTGGTGACACGGCGTACGGCATAGGCCAGACGATCGATTCTCGCCAAGACTCAGAGCCCGCCGGAACCAAAAGCAGCGATCCACCCCGCCCATGTGCGCGCATGGACACCGCGAGTTGCACCAGCACGTTGACGGAGGCGACCCAGGAGGTTGGCGAGTCGTAGCCGAGCAGCGAACTGAGGACCTCGGGGCAGTCGGGTAGGGTTGAGGCATGCTCGTCCACTACTTTGATCTGATCGCCTTCGAGCACCGCTATATTGACGAACTTGCCCGATTCATCGCCACTGTGATGTTTGATGACGAGAAGTCCAGGCGCCGCTACTTCAAGGACGAAGGACAGCGTCGGAATTACGCGGGTTGTCCCCCAGACACATAGCTCGCTTTGATCGCGCCAGACACCCAGATGAATCCCAGGACGCTCCACTGCCGGCGCCACTCGCGTGAGAGTGCTCGGATCAAGTGGAAGCGGCCGCTCGAACATGAGCGGATGCACGGCGTCTTCGGGCGAGAGGAACGCGAGTGAGATCCTCGGCACATAGCCTTCCTCACGCCGAAGGCTCGCCCAGAACGCGGCGTCAATGACGGCTTCGATTGTTTCGGCCTCAGGCAGAGGCGCCAGGTGTTCCTGACCACGGCGGATCGCCTCTGCCCGATGGTGGGCAAAGTACGCGTGTAGCGCCGGGGAAACGGTACGGGCAGCGGCGTAGGCCTCGCGTTTCATCGCGGGGACGGCGCCGCCGCACGAGCCCGGCGAATCCCCAGCTTATCCATGCGAGCCTGCAGAGTACTCCGCTTCAACCCCAGCGATGCGGCCGCGCCATTCGGCCCGCTGATCACCCAGGCCGAAGCATCGAGCGCCTCCAGGATGTGCCGTCGCTCCGCTTCTTCCAGGGTCTCAATTTTTCTGGCAGCGGCTGGTGCGGGCAGAGCCTGCAAGTCATTCAGAGGCACCTTCAAAATCGGGCCGGTCGACAGGATGACGGCGCGTTCCACCAGGTTTTGAAGCTCGCGTATGTTTCCAGGCCAGTGGTAGTGGACCAGGGCGTTCATGGTTTCGGTAGGAACGGTATCCACCGCCTTGCCCATACGCCGCGCAAACTGCTGAACAAAATGGCGGACCAGAAGCGGGATATCGTCCTGGCGCTCCCGCAGCGGAGGAACAAGCACCGGAAAAACATTCAACCGGTAGAAGAGATCGGCGCGAAACTTCTGTTCCTCGACCATAACGCCCAGATCGCGATTCGTCGCCGCGATCAAACGCGCGTCGGTGCGGAGCGTGCGGGAGCTTCCTAACCGTTCAAATTCCCGTTCCTGCAGGACGCGAAGCAGCTTGGGTTGCAGTTCAAGCGGGATCTCCCCGATTTCGTCCAGAAACACCGTCCCGCGATTGGCCAGCTCGAAGCGTCCGATGCGCTGGGCGACAGCGCCCGTGAAGGCGCCCTTTTCATGCCCGAACATCTCGCTTTCGAGAAGGCCGGTGGGGATCGCAGCGCAGTTCAGCTTGACGAACGAGCTCTTGCGCCGAGCGCTCAGATTGTGGATGGCGCGCGCGATCAGTTCCTTCCCGGTTCCGGTCTCGCCATAGATCAGTACGGTAGAATCGGTCGGCGCCACGGTCTCGATCTCCTGCAGCAGACTCCGCAGGGTGGAGCTTCGGCCGACAATCTCCTCGAAGTTCAACTCGCTGCGGATTTCATCTTCCAGGTAAACTTTTTCCTGCGCCAGCCTGTCCTTCAACTCGGCGATCTCACGATAGGCGAGCGCGTTCTCTACTGCGATGGCCACCTGGTTGCTGACTAAGGTCAGAAACTCAAGATCCCGCGGCGAAAAAGGAACGGGAGCCAATCGTGCGAGGCTCAACAGCCCGAGGGTGCGGTTCCGGCTGATCAACGGAATGTGGCACAGGGCCTGCACGCCTTCCGCTGCCGCCAGCGGGTCGACGCGATCCGACTCGGCGCGGAGTATATTTACCGGCTCGCCCGTTCGGAACGCGCGGGCGCCTGGCGAATCTTCATCGGTGGCAATTACAATTTCCTCGCGAACCACCCCCTTGTTGTTCGGGAAATCGAGCGCGTAAACCTGCAAGTGCTTGCTTTCGATATTGGGGAGAGCGACGCCCACACCATCGCACTGCATGATGGAACGAATGCTTGCCGAGATGGCCCTCAGAAGATCGCGCAGTTCCAGATTCGAAACGATGGTGTTGTTCACCTCGAGAAGCAGCTTGAGGCGATCGTTCTTGCGCTGCAGTGCTGTCTGTGCGATTTGGGAGGCCTCGAAATTCAGCGCGTCGTCAACGGCCAGCGCCGCCTGGTCGGCAACCAAGGAGAGAAAACGCACTTCTTCCTTGCAGTAGGCATCGCCACGCTTGCTGGCGACGGCGATACTGCCAATAGGGCGGTGGACAGTCGTCAGCGGAAGCGCGCATACCGATTGAAACCCTTTCTCCTTGAGAAAAGCAATCATGCGCGGGAAGCGCTTTTCCCGATCAAGCGAAGGAATCACCAGCGGCTCCTGGCGTTGATAGACCCACTTGGTGATGGTTTCGTCGGCGGGAATGTCCGGTGGCGCAATAGGGCCTTGCTCGCTACAGACCTCACAGGTGCTCCACACGATCTCGTTCGACGCTTCATCGTATTGAGCGACCGCAATTCCGTCAAACTGTACGACCCGGTGCATTTCGGTCGCCATGGCGTGGAAGAGGTCTTTAGGATCGCGGTGCGCGCCGATTGCCTGCGATACGCGGATCAACGCTTCGTAACGTTCGGACAGCGAGTACTGTGACGGCGCCTCGGAAAGTGAAGTCACGCGGATGCTCGGAGTTGCTACCATTGTGCCCTCTCCCACTTGATGCCCGGCTGCCTTGCGGCGATGCATCAACCGGACATCATTTCAAAGGTAGCACTTCTGGAGCCAGCCGCCTGAATGTTCTATCTAGCTGATTTGAAGCGCAATGAGCGCACGCATATCACTCACAAACGGCCCGTATCCCAGCAACTGTCGAAATGCCGTCACCGGTATGCAGATGTTCGAGCCCTTTGGCGCGCCGGCTCGACAACGCGGATACGGGCAGTTCCGCGATGCGGTAGGTCGCTCGCGGAATGGCGAGGAATAGTGTCCCAAATCGAGCGTCCACCGAGGCGTTTGCTCTTCTCTCGAGCTCGTACCGCCGGTGCAGGTAGTTGTAGTCGGGATCGGATTCCGGAACCGTCCGCAGGAGGTTCGCAGCCTGCCGCCCCGCGGCCCGCGAGGAGCCTGCGGAATCCACAAGAAAGTCGAATAGTTCCCTCCGGTAGTCCAGCCGGCCAGGCGCGAGTTCAGTCGCCCTCGTCAGGTAGACGCTCGCCTTTGAGGTGTACTTGCCCGCGAACGGGAAAGCGATGTCCGCCAGCACCTGATATGCCATGCCCATCCAGTAGTAGGACTCGGCATCATTCGGGTTAACTTTGAGTGCCAGTTCAAAATGCGACACGGCTTTTTTTAATTCGCCCTCCATATAGTACACCCGGCCCGCTGCGAATTCGGACTCCTGGCCGGCAGCTTCGCCGCCGAGTACTGCGAGAAGTATGAGGACGGACAAATTTAGTTTCATGGATTTCGTCCTTCAGCCGTCATAGAGTGCCGAGCCATCGCCAGCCTTCACGGCGAGCAATCGCTCGGCCTCCCAGAGCCGATTCAAAGTCAGAACCTGTAGCCAAACCCAATCGAAGGCTCGGCACGATGGGTTACGCGGTCGGCTCCCAATGCTGAGGTCAGGTCAAAGGTCGGACTGTTGTAAACCAGTCCGCGATACTCGGCGCGAGCGAAGATCCGCTTGGTGATGTTGAAGTCGGCGCCCCCGCCGTACACGAATGCAGCTCGAGTCTGTGTCGAAGCTCCGGGCGCATCCCTGGGAGCGAACACCAGGCCGCCGACGCCAGCCTCAACAAATGGCGTGAAGTGCCGCACAACATGCCGATAAACATAGGCTGCGCTTACCTCATGCTGGTTCGAATTAACTCCCAGAGGGCCGGCCGCCAATCCATAGGTTTGCGTGTTGCGCGAATAACCGTAATTGACTTCCACGCCGTGGTTGTTCGAGAAGAAGAAACGATAGCTAGCCAGCACGCCACCGCTATTCGTGGCGCCCTGCTGTACACCGTTGTCGGTTGTAGTCTTCACGAAGCTTCCGAACGCCTGAACGGTGGCATCGGATCGGCCACCCTCCTGCGAAAACGCCGGCAGCGCTGCCAGCACACCTCCCAAAAGAATCGCTGCGAAACTTCTTGTTCTGAACATCGTTAACTCCCTTTCAGCCCGTGGCAGAAGATCTAATACCGCTTACGTGCGCGGCTCAGTAGATTCACGCGTTATAGGGCCGCGACGGTAAAGGAGCGGTTTTGTTGGCGGCCCGGTAACTCACAACCCAACAAGGCAAAGTACCGGCCAAATCGAATGGAATAACGGTCTGCTGAGAAATAACCACTTATCGGCTGGAACATAACTCGACAGCGCGGAGCTGCTGACCGGAAGTCTGGCAATTGCCCGAATCCCGGCAGCAGCATGTCAGTTTGCCGCGCGAATGCGTCTGGTTCGACTATATTTTCCAGTTGGGCTTAAGCGAGCGAAAGGCTCACAACACAAGGACAGGCAGATTCAGCCATGAATCGAGGTAGTAAAGAAGAACGCCTGCGGCGCCTGCCAGCGCCAGAGCAGCCCAGAGCAGCGCGGCTGCGACACGATGCCTGCGAAGCCAGACCCGCATCTACCGCTCCGCAATGCTCAGCACAGGACCGCGATCTGCGCAGGGGCGTTCGTGGATGATCAGTTCGGCACGTCCAACCAACCGAGTGTCCACCGACAAATGCGTAACGCGCATGTCCGCACTTCCATCGCGAAAGGTGGTTTCCCGAGTAACATCGACGCGCTTCACGAATATCGAAGGTTTCTTGACTAAGTATCCAGATTGGCGCACGACAGCACCGGTTTCGCCGTCAAGCCACAATACGCATTTGATGAGGCCCTCCCATTTCTTGCGCGGCGTGATGAGAAAGGCATAGACTATGGTCCCACCAGTCTTCACGGCACCCTTGTAGCGGAACTTGTAATTCGCAAGAGTAATCGCAAACCGAAGAGGCGGGAATGGCCGCGGCCTGCACCTGCGCCGAAAGGTAACGAACGATCACCTGCTCACTGACAGTCTGGTCTCCTGCGATTTCAAGCACCTGATATTCCGGCCTGCCAAGCGGCAACAGACGACGAATAGCGCGTAGCCGTCCCTGCTTCCCAAGCTTCGGCAGCGAGGCATCGATCTCGACCGTTTCCAGAGTCCAGGGGCTCTCCCGTTGCAGGCCGACGATGTAACGCCAAAGGCCATTGCGGCTCGGCCAGTAGAGTCCACGATGGGCTCGTCCGCGGCTTGAACGGGTGAAGCCAGCAGGAATACCAGCGTGACGATCAGTAGCAGAGAGGCGGATCGGAAGGATGGAACGCCTGCCCGGCGAATTCGCGCCGGCTCTGCGGCAGTCAGCTCGGCCGACGCCGGCAGAAGTATGTCTCCAGCCCACGGCACGGCGTAGCGCCGGCCACAGATGCGGCATTCGTATTCGCCGTGAATCGGCCACATGGGCGCGTCGTGCATAAAGTCGCACCACAACGTCCCGAATTTCCAGGCTGCAGTCCGGTCAGCAGCGGATGCTTGATCGATATACTGCCTCGTTTTTTCAGGCATGCTGCATCTCACTCGTGGCTACGTAGGACTTGGTGGCGGTGGATGTCCAACCCCGCATCCGGGCGAGGTTGCCGGTCAGCTCTCGCAAACCGATCATCTGGGCCTTCCGGACCAGGTCCCGCTCGCTGTCCAGCAGGATCGCCACATCCTCCAGCGATACCCCTTCGAAGACCGACAGCAGAAGAGCGCATCTAGGAAACACATCGATGGCAAGCAGTGCTCTCTCGAGTTCAACCTTCGTCGTGCCCCGATCGAGAGTCCAATCGCGTGCCGGAAGGGCGGCCTTTCCCGCGCGCTTAGATGCCGTTCGGCGCGCGGACCGAGCGAGTTCGTCGCGAATTGCGGCCAGTGCTTTCGCGATGAACACACGTCGCGACCAAGCGAGCATCCAAACCGAGATGAAAGAGTTCTTCGCATCGTCCGGGAAACCTAGCGCTTCGAGCGTCATATCCAGGCTCAGCTCGTGATGACCCGTGAGAAGGAAGGCAAGCCAGTAAATCTGCGACGGACGCACAAACTCGAGATCCGCCGCGCTCTTGTTCGCCTGCTCTAATGTCTGCATTCCGGCGGCTCCATAATCTGCTCGAGAATGTCCTGAATGGCCAGGCCAGCACGAAGGAAACCTACCCCATTTCTGTGCATCAACTGCAGCAGCGTCCGGCCGGCCCGGTCGATACAGATGACGCTCTTCAGATCAACCGAGATCTTCCGGTTGTGCTGGTTCGCACGAGCAGCCTGCCAGCAGTTTTCGAGCTCGGGCACAAAGGCCCCGGCCAGTCGCCCTTCGACTTGTAGTGTCAACTGATCGTCGAGTTCTTTCACTTGAATCTTCATCATTGGCTTACGGACATCGTCTAAGTTCTTTGGACGGCGCCCGCCCCGGTACGTAGGTTCTTCATTCCTGAACATGAAAGAGCAGGTCCCCTGCCAACCGCAAAATTCAGGGAACTGATTGAAATATATCCGCCTGCTTCCGCGGCGGCTCGGGAGCCTGCCTGGCTCGCTACCGACATACGGGCACTTGCCGAACGGCTGGCACACAACCCAACGGCAAGGAAAGCGCCTTTAGCGCTTGCGTTCACATGATCCTCTGATCCTCGGTGAGATTGGCCCGACCGTTTTCCTAAGATCAATCACGCCTGCTTCATCCACTTGCATTGCATAGTCGAGACCTGAACATTTGCGATTCTCAACACAGTGGTGGTCGTTGGCGACCGTATCCGGGCGTCAAGTTATCGTCTGGACGAGCGGACGTTCATACCTCGTGGTATCTCGAGAACGGTTCCTGTGGAGAACACGCCGGCCTGTGGAGCAATAGACGGATTCGCCAGCTCTCGGATCGCGTAGGCCGGCATGTCCTCGGCCTCTTTGAGGAATGTCAACCGATTTGCGGCGCTGTCGAGACCAACTTGGATCAGGTCTCCGCCGCGTAGTTGGTCCGTGGCGATCAAATTGGACAGCGGGTGCAGCAGGTTGCGTTCGATGGCACGCTTCAGGTGCCGGGCCCCGTATTTCATGTCGGTCCCTTCTCTCAGCAGGAACTCGCGAGCAGGATCAGTGACCGAAAAAACAAATGGCGCGACATTCGCCGATCTGACTATGCGCTGCTGCACTAAATCTAGTTCGATTTCCAAAATCCTGCGCAGCTCGCCAGGGCCCAGAGGCTTGAACACCACGGTCTTGTCGATCCGATTCATGAACTCTGGCGTGAATTTGCGGCGGGCGGCGTCAATCGCCGTGCGCGAGACCTTGTTTCCAAGTCTCTCATCGACGATACCCGCCGCGCGCTGGCGTTCCGTATCGGTCGCCGAGAAACCGAGATTGGGCCGTAGCATAGCATCGAAGTCATTTCGTGGGCACCCAGGTTGCTGGTCATAAAGATCATTGCGCGCGAGAAGTCTACACGCCGATTGTCACCCAGCGTCAGAGTCGCTTTGTCGAGAATACCGAGGAGGAGATTCCAAAGCGTGTCGCTGGCCTTCTCAATTTCGTCGAACAACACAAAGCTCAGCTTCATGCGCTCAGTGTGGTATTGATTGAGGACTTCCTGACGCAGCAATGGATGGGTTTCGCTGTGTCCCAAGTATCCGGGAGGGGATCCAATCAATTTAGCGATTTCATGGCTGTGCTGGAACTCGCCACAATCGATCTTAACCACCGAGCGAGCATCGCCGGCCAGACTTTCGGCCGTGGCTTCAACAAGCCGGGTTTTCCCGGACCCGGTTGGGCCCAGAAAAAGAAAATTGGCTATCGGCCGTCCGGGGCTTGACATCCCCGCCAGGTACGTCTGATAGACATCGACTATTTGCCGAATGGCATCGTCTTGACCGACGATACGCTTGTGAAGGTTCGAATCCAGCTTCCCGGCCTCTGGACCAGTCTGCATCGGATCAAGCAGCTTGTGAAGGCGCCCCATAACTTCCCTTCCCTCTCTCGACTCCTGATCGCTTCGGGGTCATCATGACGCTATGCTTGAAGCAAGTGGGTTGCCATCGGCGAGTGACAAACTTTCACGATCCAGTGTTCGTCCGCTGCGATCCAGCGTTTTGTTCTTTGAGGCGATATCGTCGACAGGCGTGCCCCCGCCGAGCGTATGCAAGCTGTTCTACGACTGTCCGAGAAGCGTCGATGCCGATTTTGCAATCTGCCGGGCGAGAGGTTGGGCGCTCTCCGGCGTGTGTCTTAGAGTGGCAAACCAGAGGCCGTGGGCCAGGCAAGTATTGACCGCGTACGGAACGATGTGGAACGAGACGATTTCTCGCGTCCGGGAAGCAGGGAAATGTCCGGCGACTTCCCGATCCCACAAACTTCTGACGGAGCCGATCTCATTTCGGTAGAGGTCCGTAGCAAACTCAGGAGCTTCCAAAAGAGCCCAGCTGATCAATATCGCATTGCCGCGCCGGTCAGGCAGACCATCATCGTTGCTTCCGCCATGTCAATCCAGTCAATCGGATTCTCCGCGGCAATCGAGGAGAGATGATTGTCAAATGAGCGAAGACGCGTCTCGCTGTTGATTTCGACAGCCTCTCTGAACAACTGAGTTTTGCTTCCGAAGTGGATGTATAGAATAGCCTCCGAAATTCCCGCAGCTTGGGCGAAGCGCGAGCGTCATAGTTCCGTGCAGTCCGGTCATTGCGAACTGAGCCGACGCCGTCTGGAGCACCTCCGCCCGCCGGTTTGGCCCAGCGAGACGTTTAGCTGGTGCTCCGACGGCGGTGTCGGCCCATCGTCGCAGAGTTTGATCGCAGAATCGTGTTGCATGTGTTTTTACCGTTGTTCCTGAGGAGACGCGATCCCGAAGCTCAGTGCGTTGATCTTCAAGCGCTCCGCTTTGCGGGCAGAGTCACGGATTACCAATCCGGTTTGCGAAGAGTCTCAACGCGCAAGACTCTCTGAGTCACAGGTGTTGGAAGAACGAACGGGCGCCGCCACCGGGATACCGAATGAACGTACGAACTCCGCGGATTCAGGCGGCAGCGTCGCGTTCAGGCGGGCCCCCGTCTCCCGCTTGCGAGACAGCAACTCGACGCCTGCTGCATCTGCATTCGTAATTCCAGAAATGTCGACCACCAGCGCTTTTGTCCCGAGAATTAACCGTGCCGTAGTCCAAGCGTGTTGGAGTTCCTGTACTCCATCACCGGTTAGGTCTCCCTGGAGCACAAACCAAAATATCGTGGCGCTATCGTGTTGGAACATTTGCATCTGCGTATACCAGCGAATAGGTTTCTTTGGTTTTGCGGTCAAGAAGTTCGTTGAGCTTCATTCCCAAGGTATAGACATCTGCGTAGCGATTAACCGCCCCAAATATCTTCGCTGGTTTGGGATGGCGGCTTGGCGGTGCCGCATCCAATGTGACGGCTGGACGCCGCTCAGCTCTCGTTCTATATATATCAGCCCCACCCAAAGACGTGCCATTTGTTTGCCCCGCACTGGCGGAGGTGTCGTATGGCACGAAAAGTCGGCCAGATCGTCAGACGCGGCAGTTGTACCTGGCTGGTGCGCGTGTACACCGGCCGAGATTTGGAAACCAAGAAGCGAACGTATTTAAACCAGACCATCCACGGCGGACTGCGGGATGCTCAAGCTCATCTCAACAACATGCTCGGCGAACGAGACCGCGGGCGAAGGCTCGACTCGTCGAAGCAAACGCTCAATCAATACTTGGACCGCTGGCTTGAACTTTGTGCGAAGCCGCGGCTACGCGCGAAAAGCCTCAAGGACTACGAAGGGCTGCTACGCCGTTACGTGCGCCCTGAACTTGGCCCTAAAGCATTGGCATCCATCTCGGCGTTCGACATTCAGACGCTTTACGGAGATCTGCTAGGCCGGAGCCTGTCGGCTCGGTCTATCCGCTATACCCACGCAGTTTTGCGGTCGGCGTTGAAGCAGGCGACGCGCTGGAACCTCGTCCTTGTCAAACCCGGCAGACTCAGTTGATCTACCCAGACAAGACCGACGGCAAATCGGAGTACTAAACGTCGAACAGGCGAGAACATTCGTCAGGGCGATCTCCGGTCATCCCTATGGGTCCCTGTTCGCGCTCGCCCTGACATCAGGCATGCGACCCAGTGAATACCTTGGCCTGACGTGGAACGACCTCGATCTCGATCGCGAAACGGTCAGTGTTTCCCACACGCTTGAATGGCGAAAAGGTGGTTGGCAGTTCGCTGAAACGAAGCGGTCACGTAGCCGCCGCGTGGTAAAGCTCCAGGCTTGGGTCGTGGCCCTGCTTCGAGGGCAAGTTCCGAAACAACCGGAATCCCGCGGAGATGTCCTCGTGTTCCGAAGCCGACGCGGCGGACCTATTCGTGAGTCGCGTTTCGTCCAGGACCATTTCAAGCCGTTGCTCAGGTCGGCAGAATTGCCGGCCATTCGGCTGTACGACCTGCGTCATACGGCCGCAACCATTTCACTGATCGCGGGGGTCTCCCCAAAGGTCATCAGTGAACAGCTGGGATATTGGGACGCGGGAAGCGCAAAGGAGGCTAAGAAATGCCACGGCTTGACACCAACTTGGATAGTTGAATATGGTTTAAATTGGCAAAGACCCTAAAGTCGATGGAGAATGGAGAGATTAACTGAGCCCAGAGCAATCGACGCCATATCAACAGTTTATCGACGACCTCATAATGTCCAAAATCCCGATCTTATTGATTGGGCTTGGCATCAAGCGTCTCGACTCCAGGCTCGCGATAATGGGTTTTGAAGACACCGAGAATCCTCGACCCATTCCGGTTCTTGCTGATCTCCATGGCCGGATGGATGAACCAACAGCAGCAGTTCACCATGGACTACCTTCGCGAAGAGAATCGAGTCCTAAAGGAACAGCTTGGCGGCCGACGGCTGCGGCTCAACGACGATCAGCGCCGGCGTCTGGCGGCCAAGGCCAAACGACTGGCCCACCGGGTTCTGGCGGAGGTCGCCAGCATCGTGACGCCGGAGACGCTTTTGGCGTGGCACCGGAAACTGATCGCGCACAAATACGACGGAACGGCCCACCGCGCGGGCCGGGGCGACCGCGCACCGCCAGAGAGATCGAGGCTTTGGTCGTTCGCATGGCAGAACAGAATCGGGATTGGGGCTACCGGCGCATACTCGGTGCGCTGTCTAATCTCGGTTACCACATCGCGCGCGGCACCGTTGCCAACATCCTGAAGCAGCATGGGATTGAACCAGCGCCGGAGCGAAAGCGGAAAACGACGTGGAAAGAGTTCCTGAACCGGCACTGGGAGCTGATCGTGGCCGCCGACTTTTTCACCATTGAGGCCTGGACCCGCAAAGGATTGCAGCGCTTCATGGTCCTATTCTTTATCGAGCTATCGACCCGCAAGGTCGAGATCGCAGGGATCGCGCCGGCAGCCAATGGACTATGGATGAGCCAGATTGCCCGGAATCTCACCGCAGCGGATGACAGGATTCTCAGTGGGAAGCGGTACCTGATTCACGACCGCGACCCATTGTTCACGACTGAGTTCCTGAATATCCTTGCCGATACTGGGGTGAAGTCCGTTCGACTGCCGCCGCATTCCCCGAATTTGAACGCCTACGCGGAGCGATTCGTGCGCAGCATCAAGGAATCCTGCTTGGAGCGCATGATCCTGTTCGGCGAAGGCTCGTTGCGCAAAGGGATTCGCGAATTCGTCACGCATTATCACGCAGAACGCAACCATCAAGGCCTCGGCAATCGGTTGATTATCCCGGATGAGACCCATGCTGGTAATAGTGGAACGATCCGGTGCCGCGAGCGGTTGGGCGGGATGCTGAACTACTATTATCGGCAGGCCGCCTAAAGGGAGCGCCAGGCGCTGACAGGTTTCCGGAACGTAAGAACGAGGAAGAGGCCCGCGAGTATCTGGAGATGTGCGGCCAGATTTTCAAGGAGCAACTCGGCAGATGGAGCAGTGTGTCCTCCGCGTTGGCCGGACCCGTGTGATCTGGACGCCTTCCATCGCTTATCCGAGTTTTCACTGGATGGTCGATCTGTGCGACACGCAAGAAAAACGTGAACCGCACGGTTTCATTCTTTCGGCCGAGGCTTGCGGTCGGGTTTTTGGACATTCGCGCGCCGTGCACGACTGACGGATATAAACGACAGCTTTCCGAGAAAGGCGTTCAGGCGTGAGTTTCGGATTCATCCTCTCCTCCGTTTCCAGGCTGCTCGCTTTTAGCTTCTGCTGCGCTGATTAATAGTTCCCTCAGGGCGATGGTCAGTTCGTTCTGCTGCCCCTCGGGAGTTGCTGTTGCAGGCATGTTGAAGAGGGGAAGATTCATTTGCGGGTAGAGTGGCTTTGCCGATCGTTTCATCTAGGCCCTCCTTGGGCGATGAATTCAGACCAGCTTTAGCGCAATCGACGTGAATAGGCAAAGTCGTGAGCAGATCGTGAAGTCCAGAAAGTGTTCTGTAGAAACCAGCGCAGCGCCGAGCGAGAATTGCGAGCACTCCGGACTCAACATCCAACTCGGAAGGGGATATATTTTTCCATCTGACTCGCAGTAGATGCATTCGCCGTCGCGGTCTTTTCGTCGCTTTCGAACAGGTAGGGACAAACCGAAGAGCGGATGCCATCGGTAGTAGATGGTGACCGTCTCGAAATCATAAGCATTATGTAACTGGATCGGTGGCAGATGCGAACATTCATCTGACGGGAAGGACACAAGCCAGCATCCTATCCGGCACAGTGACGATCGATCAGGTTACCTACGCGCCGCAAAGTGACTTTGGTTCCATGCTGTCGCGAGCTGCTGCGCCCGTGCAGTCCCCGACTGCTCCATCGCCGTTGCTGGAGAATATGAAGCTCGACATACGGGTGCGGACCTCCTCCTCAATGACCGTTCAGGCGTCACTGGCGCAAAACCTCCAAGCTGAAGCAGATGTGCGAATTCGTGGGAGAGCGGCGCAACCCGGTGTGCTTGGGCGAGTATCCATTAGTTAGCGAAGGTCAGCTCGCCTTCCTCGGTTCGACGTACGCGGCCAATTCGGGGACTATCTCCTTTTAGTGCGTATTGAACCGGTGCTCAACATGAGTCTGGAGACCCAGGCCAAGAGTGTGGATGTCGGTAAGTAAGGCGCTGGCGCATCCCATGGCAAACAGGCTGCAACGAGTGTTTGGAGTCAGCCAGTTGAAGATTGATCCTACGTTTACCAGCGGATCGGACTTGACGCAGGCCCGCCTAACGACTTCAACAGCAAGTCTCCAGTAACATTACGTTACTTATGTGACAGCTTTGAATGATCCAAATACTCAAATCGTTCGCATCGAGTGGGCAGTAATCCACATTGGTCCGCGACCACCGCGCGCGACCAAAACGGCATATTTAGCCTCAGTTTCGTCTACAAGAAGCAGTTTCGCTGAGGAACCCGCCTACGATTTCCGCGATTTCCTGGTAGTTGTTGGCGTCGAGGTAAAGCAAGATGAGGGCTCTGCTCAACGGGTCCAGTTCTGCGATGAATTCGTAAAGGAGCCGAACCTCTTCCGCCTGACGCTCCGGTTCAACCACCGCTTCCAGAAGACGCTGTTCGTCGGAGAATACATGTCGCGTCCTGGTGCTCTCGCTGCGATAGAAGGAAATCACGACGTTGAGCGCGATCCGGTACATCCAAGTGGAGACCTGGCAGCATCCGTCGAACTTTCCAAAGGACCGCCAAAGCTGGAACATGATTTCCTGCGCAAGGTCTTCCCGTGAGTCACGGTTCCTGCAGTAGGCGTTGCAAGACCTTTATAGAGAATCTTTTTGTGGCTCTCTACCGTTGATCGGCCAATCGTGACTTCACCAAAAATTAATCGAAGCGATTGAAAACAAGCCGATTGGCCGGTCAATCAGCAGGAATCTGTAAAGTAAAGTACCCCCGCTTCATTGAGTTTCGGGGATCGGGGCTGCTGGCACTCGCCAAGGCTGAAGGCTTCGGAAGTGAGTCAGCGCCGATGTTCACCGGCACTCCGGCACGCGTTTGGCATCATCGCCGGCACCAACTGACGGCCACATGAACGGTTATGCCGACTGGGTTTCGAATACGCCCGGCATGTTGTATCAAGATCCCGCTGCCTGCGTCGGCAACTTCGTTCTCTCCAACTCCCAATTTAGTCGCTGCAGTGCAGCGGCAGTTTCGTCTACCCGAATAACCGCCTGGCTGTCCTCGCCGTAGCAGACCCGCATCAAAATCGCGATGTCCTGGAGTCGCTCTTCCACGAGCGTCAGGTCAAGACGAAGCTGAACCGCCTGCTTGTTAGTAAGCGGGCGCAAATCTCTTGAAGTGGGCATGATGTCGATTTTAGCGAAATCTGCGCAATTGGCAAGGGACCTGCGACTGCAGGAAAGAAAGGCAAACGGATATAAAAGGGCGGCTCACCCATCTTAACCCATCTTCCATCAACGCCTAAAAGACCATCGTTGCCGATCGTCAGCAGCTTAGCAGCGCTATCCGGTTGCCATTTCATCCACCTCACGCCTCATCGTTCGTTAGTCTTCGTGGTGCTTGCCTTTGGGAATCAGGTGCAGCCGCCCTCGTGCTGGCAAGGTTCTATACGTCACCTCCATGCCGCACCAGCGACCCAACAACGCGGGAAGCATCCCCTCTGCTTCCGCAATGATTCTGCGCCTGCGCTGAGGCGTTGTCAATCCAAAAGGGCCGAGATTAGATCCATGAATCAAGCGGTCGTGGTGGCACACTCTGGAATTTTCCGTCCGCATCTCCGCGCGAGTTGTTGTATCAAAAGATACAGTCGCCGCACTGGAGATCGTTGAAAACTATAGACTAAGTTTTCTTCTTGACAAGTGAAAGAATGTTAACCTATCCTAACTACCGAGCGAGTACCTTTGCTCGCTCTCCAGATCATCTGAACTAAGTTACGTTGTCCGCTTAGTCAGTTAGCCAATCATCACCGAGGAGGTTATTCATGTTTGCTCGAAGTGTTACGGTACGTCTCAAACCTAATTCTGTTACCGAGTTCAACAGGACGTTAGAGAAAGAAATCCTGCCGCTGTTGCAAAAGCAGAAAGGCTTCCGAGACGAAATAAGCCTGGTAGCCACAAACGGGTCGGCAGTCCTTGGAATCAGTTTGTGGGATCAGAAAGAAGACGCGGAAGCTTACAACCGCACAACCTATCCCGAGGTGCAGAGGCTCCTGGCAAAAGTAAGTGAGGGAACGCCTCAGGTTCAAATTTATGACGTTGGCACCTCCACAATCCACAAAGTTACCGCACGCGCCGTATAAGGCAGATAGTCAGTAGGATCCTCTCAGGGGGCGACGTAAGCCCCCTCCTCATCTCGTTAGCAATATGCCGCCGAAAATCAAGGCTATGCTCGTCATGGCTCCGCAACGCCGCCTACCGCTGCTTGACGTACTTGAGTCCTGCGGTATTGAACTGCTGCTGGTGTGCGATTGCAACGAAGCCCACCGGATGCTTGGAACCCAGCCTCCGGTCCAGGTAGTGGTGACGGACACCGCATTGCCCGATGGAGATTGGCGGCGGTTGCTTGAAATTGTGGTGCAGGCGTGCGCAAACATCGAAGTAGTAGTTTGTTCACGCTTGGGCGACCCCAATCTCTGGCTAGATGTCCTGGAGCAGGGTGGCTACGATGTTTTGGTCGAACCCTTCGATCACGAGGAGGTACGGCGAACTCTTGAAGTTGCCGCATCCAGAAGCTATATATGCTCGCTCGCCCAAGCGATAAATCATAGACCCAAGCCAGCTCGCGCCGCCGTAGCTGGATGAGAGGTTGAGAGTTGTCGCTTCAATCGGCGAGGCACCGCAGCGCCTCTATTGCCGAACTCCCCTTGCCGCATTTCAGCCCTGATTGAGGTGGGTGGCCATTGAACCGTTGCAGTGTTGTTCGCCAGCGGAGGGATAGAACACAAAAGAACACAAGGGATAAACAATAGCGCTCAGTAGTAATGAAGGACATTTCTGTACACCCCTCTTTTCCTATACAACGGTCCAGAGCTTCTGGCGACGGGAGCACTTCAACGTCTTCTGGCAGCAGGGGTTCGCCGATTGTTAGACGCGCAGGTTTTCCCTTTCCCGTCTTCCAAGTTGATAAGGTAACCTTTGGATTCCGCTGCTTGGACACGCCGGGATACCGCACTTTTGTCGAGGCCAAGTGCCTCGGAGAGTTTTGTGAGCGATCATGCCGCGTGAGCGGAGGTAATAGCGCATTCCAATGGAATTCAATAAAACCCCGATGCTAACCACTTTCGTCCCCCCCAAAAGATAGCAGTGCAAACTTCTTGACTATTCTCGATCCTGAAGCCAAAATCATCGCCTAAGGTTATCGTTCGGAGTGTTTGTGGACCCCGCAGCACGCGAGGATTCAAGCCGTGGAGACCCGTTCGGCCTTCTTGAGCAGGTCCCTTCGATGGACGGAATAAGGTCTACTGTCCCAGTGCATGCCAACCATTCCGATGAGCGTTCTGCGCTGCTGTACCGATTCAACCAGCACAGCACCGGCTGGAAGCGTTACGCGAAGTTCAGCGCCATCAGGCGTGTGATAGATCGCTGGAATTGGACCCGACACCCGATACCGCGTCATGATGCACCTCTTTACTAGAACAACCATCTGGCGCGGCGATGATTCACTGACGGTGGTATTGTACTGTGAGTGTGTGGTCAGGACCTAGGAAAATTACTAGTCGGTACGTTAGATCACGTATGATTGCACGCAGATCCAGGACCCCGATCTGATATTGCTCGGTCTAATCCTGCTGACGGTGTGGCTGTGGCCGCGGTTCAAGGCAAATCGTCTGGCCCTCGAACTTTCTCTCCAATGGCGATGAAGCGCTTCAGTTCAAATGACGACGTGACTATTGCTTCTCCAGACTCGCATTCCCAAAACCTCTGTCTCGAGGCCCGACGCCAGGTGAGGATCTAAAAGCACTTTGGAATGCGGATTCAGCATTCCAAAAGGTGAAGGTTTTGGAACGTTTTGAACGTGTAAATAAAGCCGAATCGGCACAGCCAAACACCAGTCAACGTTGACATCTGCCCGGTGCACCTCATACTGGAATCAGAATGACGATTCTCGCAAGGGACCGAAACCGTCCTGGTCGTGGATGATGAAACATTCATGCTTAGTTTGGCTGAGTTGATGCTGGTGTGCCACGGCTACACCGTCCTGACTGCCAGCAGTGGGCAAGAAGTGCTCCACATGCTTGAGCTATGGCCTGACCTTAAAATTGATGTAGCGATCGATGTCGTGATGCCAATGATGGACGGCTTTGAATTGGCGGAACGGATGCGGAAGATCAGGCCGCGCCTGCCAATCGTGTACATGTCAGCGTATCCCGAGAAGGCAGAACTACGGCCAGAGCAGACGCGGAATATTCCGTTTGTGCCGAAGCCATTCACTTCCCTGGCTCTCCTCGGAAAGATTCGAGAAGCGCTAGAAGCGCTGGACACGCCGCTTTCTCAGGCGCCAGGGCAAGGTTAGCCGTTTAAGCTTTGCACTGGACCGGTAGGGGTCGTTCCCTTAACGGTCTCTAAAACGATGGAATAACCACACGGTCAGTGGAAATTAGGCAGAGCAATATCAGAAACGGAATCGGGTCCTGCACCACTCTCTGAATGCTCATGCTGCACACCCTTCGCACCCTTCGCACTGTTTAGCGTCGCCGTAGCAATATCCAACCGGCGATCAGCAAGAGGAAGGCGCCCACCAGAACATATGGGTCCACTCTGAGGTTTAAAATCGCCACTGCAATCTCGAATGGCGCTGCCAGAATATTGCACTCTTGGTGGCAGTTGTGAATGGTCGGACGTGCAACGCTCAGGCCCACATCCAATCTCCTCCGGCTCCCATTGACATCACCGGATAGCAGGTCCAGACTTTTAAGCAAGATAGGGCTGATTTTCAGTTCTGTTCCCGAAGAGTTGTCCTGCTTTCTTACTGCGCCCCGTGGAAATCAAAAGTGCCCCATCGAGCCGAAAAAAAGAGGCGGTTGTGGCAAAGTCAAAGATGGCCGTAATGGCCGCTCCCGAGTCGCCCCAAGATGCGACTCAAAACGTCATCTCAGAACCTGCCAACCAAGGGGAGATTTCTGCTCTCGCTTACGAACTTTGGATACAGCGAGGATGCCCGCTAGGAAGCCCCGAAGTAGACTGGTTTCGTGCTAAGGAAGAATTGCGCCGAAAGAAACGTCTAGCTGTAGCGCAGCATAGCATTAATGCTCCCTTGGCGGGAGCAATAAAATGTCGGGGCGAAGAGGATTTCTTTCGGCAATGCAGCGAATCGCACGCGAAGGGCGCGAATGCAGCGGCAAGCCGAAGCCGCTAGGAAACGGGAACTGCGGGAAGAAGTTAGACAGCAGAGGGAACATGATCGTCAGCAGATTCGACTGCAAAAGGAACAGCATGTGCGTTATCTCGCAGACCGGGAGAGCGGAGCGGATGACTCAAACCGTGAGTTGCGAGAGCAAATCGAGTCCCTGGGGAACATTCTTGAATCCGCGTTGAGAATCAACAGCACGATTCCTTTCTCATCACTGAAGCGACCCGAAGATCTTCCGCAGTTTGACCTCCTGCCGCACTGACTGAAGTGGTTTCGCCACCCAAAATGCGAAGACTATCTCAAGCTTGTACAGCCAATGGGCTTGTTCGAAAAGCTGTTCGCGATACGAACTCGAGTTACAGCAGGCGGAGGCCAGCTTCAAGCAGGGTCACGATGAATATCTTGCCAGTGAAGCCAAAAGAGTGGACGACTTGAGAAAGCTTCCGGAAAATCACAACCTGAAGAATGGAAGATTATAGGCCGACATCACGGGAGCAAAATACAAAATACCGAAGTGGATGAACTTGAAAGGGCGTACCGAAACAGCGATTCTCATGCCGTCATCGGTTACTGCTCAATGGTCCTGGAGCGCTCTCACTATCCCGATGGGTTCCCACAGAACTTCCGGGTGGCTTATATGCCGGATCCGAGTGAGTTGGTCATAGATTACGAGCTTCCAACTGTCCAGGTGGTTCCGCCGGTTGCTGAATACCGATATATGTAAAGTCGAAGGATTCCATTGAAGAAGAGGCAAGAAAGGTAGCTGAGATCAAAGATGTTTACCAGGAGATTGTCGCAGCCGTCGCGTTGCGAACGATTCACGAAGTCTTGAATGCTGACCAAGCCGACACAATTGCAGTAGTTGTCTTCAACGGCTTTGTAAACACAGCAGACCCCGCAACTGGTAAAGACATCAAGCCCTACCTTATTTCTGTTCGCGTCACCAAGGAACGATTCATTGAATTGGAGTTGGGCCGCATCGATAAGAAAGCGTGCCTGCGGAATCTCGGGGCACTGGTTTCGTCACGAGCGGCAGAATTGTTAGCCGTAAAGCCTCTGATTGAATTCGACATGGTGGATAAGCGTTTTGTCGAGGCTGCGGACGTTCTAGCCGGTTTGGAGTCTCGCCCGAACCTGATGGACGTACTATAACACCGTTCGAGTTTGAAACGCTCGTGAGCAACTTGTTCTCGAAGATGGGGCTTGAGACGAAGCAAACGAGATCATCACGGGATGGCGGTGTCGATGCGGTGGCTTTTGACACTCGGCCAGTTATCGGAGGCCAGGTCGTGATTCAAGCCAAACGTTACCGCCATACTGTGGGCGTTTCCGCTGTCCGAGACTTCTTTGGGACAATGAACCACGAAGGCGCGAACAAGGGTATATTGGTAACGACTAGTTCTAGCAGCTTTGGGCCCGACGCCTATGATTTCATCAAATCAAAGGGAAACCAGTGGAATTAATCCACGGTGGCGGCCTTCTCTATTATCTTGAAATTGAACAAGCAGGCATTAAAGCTCGGATCGTTTTCCCGGTCGAGAACCAAGCCCAGGGAGGGACTCGAGTCTTATAAAATCGAAAGGGCGCTACGAAAACAGCGAATCCCAAAATCCCTTCCTTTGGGACTTCTTTCTGCGTGAGCTTGAGTAAGTTGCGTAACCTGATCTGATCAGTGTCGGCATTGCTTCATTCCGGCAGAAATATCAGGCACAGTAGCGACCGAAGGGAAAGTTGGGCTGGGACAGGCCGTCGGCACCTCGTGTTCCCATTACTTCATTTCAAGTTACATCCATCAGGGCTTTGACCATTCCGACAGGCATCGCCCATGCCTTCGACCGGCTCGACCAACAGGCGGCCTTGCGCGTCTACGATGCGGTTTTGATGCACACCATTTTCGAAATCGATGTGATCGGCTAGACGGCGGGAGTTCAACACGGGAAAGGTGTAGCCGTGCTCGCTCACCAGACGGCGAGCCAGTTCTGCATCGGAATCGACGTCGATAGACGATTAGAAGGGGCTTGGCAAATCGGTTGATTTTTGTACTCGCAACAGGGTATGGTCGAGCAGTGCTATTTCGACAGGTTATTTTTTTGTAATTTTTTTAGCAACAAAGCACTGCCGGGAAGGTAAGCCTTACCTATTCGCCAGTGCGCTGAACACGGCCATGGGGCGACTGCTCTGGGCCATCCAGGCCTGGTACGGCGAAATGGACAATCTGGGCCATGAGGTGGCACGCGGAACCATCGCGAACATTCTCAAGGCACACGGTCTGGAGCCGGCCCCGGAGGACTACGACGTGCTTACGGCCCGCAGTGCTGAAGTGGCCATTTCCATTGCGGAGAAGAAAGGCGGCAAATCGTCTGGCCCTCGAACTTTCTCTCCAATGGCGATGAAGCGCCTCAGTTCAAATGACGACGTGACTATTGCTTCTCCAGACTCGCATTCCCAAAACCTCTGTTTCGAGGCCCGACGCCAGGTGAGGATCTAAAAGCACTTTGGAATGCGGATTCAGCATTCCAAAAGGTAGGTTTTGGAACGTTTTGAACGTGTAAATAAAGCCGAATCGGCACAGCCAAACACCGGTCAACGTTGACATCTGCGCGGTGCACCTCATACTGGAATCAGAATGACGATTCTCGCTGGGACCGAAACCGTCCTGGTCGTGGATGATGAAACATTCATGCTCAGTTTGGCTGAGTTGTTGCTGGTGTGCCACGGCTACACCGTCCTGACTGCCAGCAGTGGGCAAGAAGTGCTCCACATGCTTGAACTAAACTATGGCCTGACCTGAAAATTGATGTAGCGGTGATCGATGTCGTGATGCCAATGATGGACGGCTTTGAATTGGCGGTACGGATGCGGAAGATCAGGCCGCGCCTGCCAATCGTGTACATGTCAGCGTATCCCGAGAAGGCAGAACTACGGCCAGAGCAGACGCGGAATATTCCGTTTGTGCCGAAGCCATTCACTTCCCTGACTCTCGTCGGAAAGATTCGAGAAGCGCTAGAAGCGCTGGACACGCCGCTTTCTCAGGCGCCAGGGCAAGGTTAGCCGTTTAAGCTTGGGCTTGCACTGGACCGGTAGGGGTCCGTTCCCTTAAAGGTCTCTAAACGATGGAATAACCACACGGTCAGTAAAAAAGCACAACAGGCTCCAACAAATGATGGGGATGATGCATTTTCGTTCGTGGCATGAGCGTCAGTGAATCCTATCTTGGCCATAAGGCATCAGTTACTCCCATTTCCTTAACGGTTCCAAGTAGCATGTTAGTGCCGCCGACGGCAAGAGACTTAACGTTTGATTTGAGGATCTCAATGATGCCTTCAATTTGTGGAGTGTAGCCCAGCCCCGACCGTAGCATTCGTCGTGGGCTGAGGCGATGGAAGGCGGAGTTGTCCGCACGGTACGGAATGCTCTGCTGCAGTCGGGATTGGCACAACCCCGTCTTGTGGAGCCACTATTCCCATGGAGCGGAACTCATCTAACGCCAAGACCAACTGCTTCACGCTTCGAGCGAATCGATCAAACCTCCACACCACTACGACGTCGAACGCGCCACGCCTGGCGTCCGACATCAGAGCGTCCAAACCGGGCCGCCTTTCCTTCGCACCGCTGGCTCGGTCAGCATAGACGCGGTAGGTCGTCCACCCCCCTCTGGGCAACCAGCTCGCGGAGGGGCTGCTCCTGAACTGAACAGCAGGATCTTGGTCGAACGTGAGAGTGTCGCCGTGTTTGGTCCGGCTGGTGGTACTGACCCGAACGTACACACCTGCGCGCTTCACCTTAACTGGCGTTGCCTCGAATGCGCCGATTGGTCATGGCCGCACTCCCGCCCGGCGGTAACGCAAATTGGCCGAGAGTCCGCAGGCCGCCAAGGTCGGCATCGGCACGAACAATAGGGTGAGTGGCGCAACCGCCTGAGTAGTTTGTGGCCTTTTGCCGCAATTGCCGCCGCTGCGGCGACAAACGCATACCCCGAGAGCAGGGGGTGTGCCAGAATCATGTGCTGGGTGCGTACCAACCTGGTATCCCCCAAATCCTAAAGCGCTTCCGGGGCGCACCCGCAAGCGAAGTGTAACTAACAGAAGGTATCCCAACAAAAAGGAGTTCACATGACGTACGATCCATACCAGAGTCATTCCGCTTTGGGCGCGTACCCTGGACTGGCGACCCCGCTTTCATCGCCCTATCTGCCGCTCAATCCGGTAACGGCCTTCAATCCACTAGCGACGGCTTATCCGCTCATGGGCGGCATTATTCCGCAACTGCATCTGGCGCAGATCCTGGCGGCGCGAGCGGCAGTTCCACAGTTGTTGGCCACATCACCCTGGACCAATGGTTTGACCAACCCGCTGCTCGCCGCGGCTGTGCTTCAGAATCCGCTGCTTGCAGCCTCTCTGGAGGATCCGCTACTGAATCCGATCTTGACCCAAACGCCGTTCGGGGTGCAGTCCTATCCGTTCAGCCCTTTTACCGGTCAGCCGGTCCCACAGCTCGGCCAGATCGCGCCTCCGTTTGGCCAGATCGGGTCACCCTACGGGCAGATCCTCCCGATGCTCGCTCCGCAGAGTTGGGTGGGGCAGGCCGGGTTATATGGAAGTCATCCCCTCAGCCAGGTTCATCCGCTGGTCTCGCAACTGATAGGCCGCGGGTTCCCCGGGGCTGGGATCTTCCCCACGAGTCTCTAGCGGGTGAGGCGCGAAAGCCAGGAACACAGGAGTATGCCAGCAGGCAGACCGCGCGGGTGCCGGAGAAGTACCTCCGGCACGTTCCGGTACCGAAGCTTTCGTGTCACAATGAGCCGCTAAGCGGTCGTAGTGTGGTTGGTGCTTGGAAGTTCGTGTGGAGCACCTGTATAACGCGTAGCCGCACTGTTGACACACCAGCATTCCTTGTAGCAGCGTGGGCCCCATGGTGCGTCGCGGCGCATAATGTTTGTTTTTCACCAACTGTTCTTGTGCCCGTGCGAACAGCTCCTCACTCACCAGAG
>QHXW01000287.1 GCA_003223115.1 Acidobacteriota bacterium | reverse complement strand
GTGCGATACAGGTTCAGCTCTTCCAGGTCCGTCATACCGCCGAGCTGCTCCAGCCCTATGTCCGTGACGCCTGTGCCCATCAGGTTCAACTTGCGCAGGCGCTGGAGCGATTTAAGATGACCCAGTCCCGTGTCGCTGATTTGCGTGCCGTGCAGATCCAGATCTTCGAGGTTCCGCAGGTCGGTCAAGTGCTGTAGTCCGGCATCAGTGATGAGTGTGTCCCCCGCCCAAAGGCGATGCAGCGCTGCCATGCCCTTCACATTGCTGAGGCCTTCGTCGTCGACAGGGCACAGTGTCACGTCAAGTGCTTCCAGTTTGTGAAACGGCGCCAGTGCGCGGCCCTTAACGCCCGCTTGGCGCAACACCAGTTCCTTCAGATTCTCAAGGCTGCGGATCTCCTCGAGCCCGGGATCGTGGAAGCGGATGCGGTCCAGGAAGTGATAACTGAAAGTCAGCTTTTCCAGCGTGCAGACAGGTGCGATGAAACGCAGGTCGCGGCTGAGGTCTTTGTCGCCATCCGCATTACGGTTCCAGATCGGACCGGGCAGGTGAAGCTCTTTTAAGTGACGCAACGCGCTCAGCCGTTCCAGATCGGGCGGATCGACATTCATGCCCACCCAGTCGAGAACTTCCAGTTCGAAATTTCCGTCGGGCAGTGCGGCCACATCACGAATCAGCTCGTGCCCGCCTTTCACCCTAACCGCGCCGCCCATGAACAATGTCCATTCGGCCACTTTACGGTCCTGCGCCCAGACGCCGGGCAAGCTTCCCCCCGCGATCAGAACGAGGGCCAGAAACCACATGTCTGGAATTGTAACAAGCGGCCGGCAGCGCCTGTCACACAGTGAGCTCGCTCGCAGCGAACGCGCGTTTTACATCACGGCAGTCCGAAACACAGAATATTCGGACCCGCGGCGACTGCAACATACTGCTTTCCGCCGGCCAGGTACGTCATCGGAGAGGCCCGCCAGCTATGGCCGTCTGGAATTGCCACAGGTCTTTTCCAGTTTTCGCATCGACTGCCGCGAATGCTCCGCTGTCCTCGCCGAAAAACACTACGCCGCCGCTCGTCGACAGCACGCCGCCCCAGCTGTCCGCCGGCCCGATTTGCGGCACCTCCCAGACTCGCTTCCCGGTCTCGATGTCGATTGCGCGCAAGAACTTTCGACCCGGCTCGAGCGGAGTTGGATGTGGGTTCCACAGATACGGCGGCTTCACGTAAATGTAACAAGCCTCCAGCGCCATCAGGTAAAACAGACCTGTCGATGGATTAAATGCCATGGACATCCAGTTAGTCGCACCCAGAACCGATGGGCACGCTCGGGTACCTTCGTGCGTCGGGTCGGCGCCCGGCAGCAGAATGGGACGGCCGTCCTTCCCGATTCCGCTCGCCCAGCTCAGCCTGTCAACAAACTTCTCTGCCAGCAACAGCTCTCCATTGGTCCGGTCGAACACGTAGAAAAAACCGTTACGGTTCGGTTGGATCAGCAGCTTGCGCTCCCGCCCGCGATACCGCCGGTCGACCACCATCGGCGTCTGCCCCGCGTCCCAATCGTGCAGATCATGCGGCGTGAACTGGAAATACCATTTCAACTTCCCGTTATCCGGATTCAGCGCCAGCACCGATGCTGTATATAAGTTGTCGCCCTGCCGCTCGTCTCCGTCTAGGGCCGGGAAGGGATTGCCCACACCCCAAAACAAAGTTTCCGTCTCCGCATCGTACGTTCCCGTCATCCACGAAGCCCCGCCACCGCCGCCGTTCGCGAGGGCGCTTCCCTTCCAGGTCTCCGAGAGCGGTTCGCCGGGCTTCGGGACCGTCCAGAAACGCCAGACGCGCTCGCCGGTCGTGGCTTTGTATGCCGAAAGAAAACCACGAATTCCCAGGTCGCCGCCTGAGATTCCCGCGATCACTAGGTCCTTTACAACAATTGGCGCCGACGTGCTTCCGTAATTGTTGTTCGGTTCGTCCGGCATTTTCGAGTCCCAAAGTAATTGGCCGGTCACGCGGTGCAGCGCAATCAGGTGAGCATTGTCTGTCACCATAAAAACCCGATCCCCCAGCACGGCTACACCGCGATTGGTTCCTTTGGCCGGATCCCCCGTCAGCTCCTTCGAGCGCTCCCGCTGATAGTGCCAAATAGTCCTTCCCGACCGCGCGTCGAGCGCAAACACCTGGTTCGGTCCGGTCACGAACATCACCCCGTCCACAACCACCGGCGTCACCTCCAGGACGAAATGGTTGATGGGGAAGACCCACTTTATTGCGAGGTCCTTCACGTTCGAAGCGTTGATCTGGTCGAGCGCGCTGTGCCGGTTACCGCCGATGTGGCCGTGGTAGGTCGGCCAGTCGCCCGCTTTCGGATTCACGACCTGCTCAAATGTCAGCCCGCCCGAAGAATCCATTGGCGCGACCTTCATGCCCGGCGTCACGCCGCTGAGGGAACTCAGATAGGCCACCACGTCGCGGCACTCTTCAGCGCTACAGCCCGGCCGCGGCATTAATGAGTTCGGCTCCTGGGTCAACTCCGCGATCTGCTCTTGCTTGAGCAAATGAAACTGCCCCTTGAGATCCTGCATTTGTATGCTGTAGCGGCTTCTATTGCGCGCGAATCCGCGAAGCAGGCGTCCGTCGCGCAGCCGCACGTTGATGACTTCATACCCCGGTTTAATCGCGGCTGACGGCTGACGTACCGCTTCTTCAATCTCATCCAGAGCCATCTCTTGGCCTATTGCCGACAGGTCCGGACCCACCGCCTTGCCACGGCCCAGCACCATGTGGCACCCTGCGCAGCCGCCGTTGCCGAAGAAGAACTGCTCTCCAGCGGCACGGTCGCCTGGGGCATGGGCCCCCGCTGCCGGCGCGGTGACCGAGCGCACGAACGCCGTGACCGCGTCCAGTTCTGCCGCAGGCAGGTCGAACGCGGGCATCCCTGCTCCCAGAATGCCGTTGTGGATCAACTCCCGTAACTCGCCCATCGACCGAGATCGCACCTGGCGGTTGTTCGCCAGGCTCGGCCCACGTGCCGTGCCGTGCGCATCCGTCCCATGACATACGGAGCAGCGCGTGGCGAACACCAGCCGACCCTCCTGCGCCAGCGCCGCGCTCGATATCAACAATACATAACAAGCTGTCAGCCGCATCGTCTTGCGATTCTATACGAAGCGTCTATGTTGTGCCTCTTACTCATCGGAACACTCGAACTCCAGTGCCGTCGTCGGACGACCACTTACTTTGTGCTGGCGATGCGTCCCGAACAGACCGCGCCACACGTACGTTTTAGCAACGTACGCCCTCGATGTTCACCACTCTGGGTTGAAGAAAGGTTCTCGGGAATGTTACCAGCGGCACCACCTTGTTGATTTTCGCAAGTTCTTGAAAGTGATCGACGCGGCTGCACCGGATCTCGATGCACACATGGTGTTGAGACAAATGGTGCCCACGAGCCAGTTCTCATTTGGTGGCTGCCTGGCCCGCCAAACGCGAGTTCACGTCCAGCTCGCTTCAACCGGGCTTCTTGAATCCGCATGGCGGCGCAGTTCTTCACTTTGCTGACGGAGAAGCAAATTCGCTGTGGGGCTCATCGCAAGTACGCCGAAGTTTGCGAGAAAGCCTATCATGGTTTAACTGATCTCGCAAAACCGGAATTCGAAGCCTTTCGTGTGGATACCCGGAGACAAAGGATTTTGGTGCCACCGTTTGGACCGTGCCCAAACGAGT
>QHXW01000286.1 GCA_003223115.1 Acidobacteriota bacterium | reverse complement strand
CGCTCGGGCGCATTGAGAAGATCGAAGGAGTTGCGGCGGACCAGTTGATCTGGATTAAGGAAGGTTCCGGGGTTACACGGGCGGAGAAATTCGCCCGCCACAACACATGAGAAGCGTGCGCATGCATCGGCTGGCGGCGCTACTGGCGCTCGCTTGCGCGGGTCTCGCGATGGCGCAGCGGCCGTCCATTGATGCCGCCTGGGCGCTGATTGCCCAAGGGAAACGGGATGAGGCGGTGGTGCTGCTACGCGACATGATCAAGGCGGACCCGCACAACGCCGACGCCCGATTGCTGCTGGGTAGCGTGTTGATGGAGCAAGGGCGGCAGGTGGAATCCATAGCGGAACTAAGCGAGGCTGTTCGGCTGCTCCCAAAATCGGCCGAAGCCCACAACGCCCTTGGTGAGGCATACAACGCCTTCGGCGAACCGAAGGCGGCGCGACCGGAATTCGAGCGGGCGGCTGAACTGGATCCGCGACACGCGCAGGCCCATGTGAACCTGGCGGCGATTTTGCTGCAGCAGGGAGAAGTTCAGCCCGCGATCCCTCACCTGGATCAAGCCATCCGCTTGTTCGGTCGAAATTCGGATGCCGCGTATCCGCACTACTTGAGGGCCAAGATTTATAGCGAACAGCGCGAGGCCGCGAAAGCAGCCTCCGAACTCCAGCAGGCGGTCGCGCTGCGTCCCGACTTCGCCGAGGCCTGGTCGGATCTCGGAGAGTCGCGAAAGAACCTGTTCGACTCTGATGGTGCCTTGGCGGCTTTCCGTCGAGCAGTGGAATTGAACCCTGACGATGCTGTCGCCCAAACCCGCCTCGGCTCCAAGCTGCTCGACGCGCACGAGGCGCATGAAGCCGTGTCGCACCTCGAGGCGGCCGTGCGCCTGGATCCGAAGGACCAGTCAGCGCTCAATGCCCTGCAGCGCGCACTGCGGCAGGATGGCCAATCGCAAAAAGCTGAGGCCACAAAGAAACGGCTCACGGAATTGTTGCGGGAAAGAGACAAAGCCGACCAGAACCTGGTCTCTGCGATCGAGTTGAACAATCGCGGCGCGAATCTCGAAAAGAAGGGAGATATTCGCGGAGCTTTGGAGAAATACCGCACGGCCCTTGAGCTTCAACCCGAGCACGTGGGAATCCGAATCAATCTGGCGGTGGCGCTTTTGAAGGTGCGGCATTGGGAGGAGGGGATCTCGCAAATGCGCCAGGCATTGCGGCGCGATCCCGGCAATACCGAACTGCAAAAGGCGCTCGAAGACGCGCTCGCCCAAGCCCGGGCGCAGGGTATTGTGCTATCGGAGCATTAAATCCGGACTCTTGTCAGAAACTCGCTTGATACACGATCGGATGCCTGCGCCATGAGCAGGGATCGCCCGCAGGAGTGCCGGCGCGGCCAGCGGCGCGTCTGTGAATGGCCACGGTCCTCGAACCCCGTTTCGGGCCTCGATCGGCTGTGTTGGTAGCGGTACACTGTCGCTGTGCGATTCATTGAAGCTCTGATCCTTGTTTCTCTGACGGAGATCCCGGCCGTTTCGTACCCTTGTTCGGACCATTCGCCACTAGGGGAGTTAGCTTTCCTCGTAGGCGAATGGGTGGCAGAGCCCGGAAGTAATCCCCCCTCCGGCCTTCCGGAGATTCTACAGAGCAGATACCTCTCCGCACATTATGACCTGCGGCAATGGGTGCTAAATACTGAGGAGCGGCGAAGAGCGAAGTGAACGTGCGAGCCGGCTCACCGGCCGAAGTGCCGAGTACATGATGATCATTTATAGCGGATGCGGTAGCGATCGTCAGGAGGGTGTCATTTTCATCGTTACCGGTAGCCACCGTGTGTATCACTGCACGTTCGAGGTTCTTTATTCTCGGGATCGAAGTAGGCCGATTGGCGTTACTTTCGTGAGTGTAGTGGAGCCGAACGACCTGGGATCTTTCCGGTTGGCGTACAAGGAGGTCACTAGCACAAAATCAGGGTTGAAATTGGGATACCTACGCGAACACGACAGCCCACCGCTACTTCGTACGGGCTAAGCGCCATCCTACCCAATAGCGTGTCGGTAACTCCGGGCCGAAAGCCCGGTTCGCGGACGTCTCGCATCAAACTTCACGGGTTGAGATAGAGCTGCGACGTCCGGGAGTTATGGTATCGCCCTTCCCAGTCTGATCGAACCCCGTTTGTGCCGGTCTCCGGTAAACCACTTTCCGGGAACTTCTCGATAGACCGCGTGCGCGAGCGTGGTAAAGTCGCCGGCGGACCACGCGATCGCCGCCCAGGACTTCGCACGCGTTGTCACCTCTCATCCCCGGCACGCTGACTCCAGATGGAAGTCAGCCATGCCTCCGGCGGAGCCGGATTGAACAGCCTGTGACTTCGACCGCAGCCGACTACCCGCTTCCCGCGCCGCAGTTTTTGGGAGACAGCGATGTTGGAAATAAACGGCTTGACTGGAAGTCACAGATCAGTGTTTTGCAGATAGAGAAGTCTGCGCCGCCAAGAGCTGCCTGATCAAGAAGGCCTGTTGACCGACTGCCGCAATAGCAACAAGGCCTGACATCAACAGAATCATCGCTGCCGGCACTAGGCAGACGTCGTTTAGTCCGACCATTAGCATCGATAGCCGTTCCCGATACAGCATCGTCACTGAAGCGAGAGAGGTGCGGCCCTCAAATCCGCCGTACAGGGGCATCAGTTTTACCCAGTATGTGGCGACGAGGATGTATCCAAACAGCAGCACCATTGAAACGGCGACAACTTTTCCGCCTTTCCCTGACCGGCTTGTCCCCAGAAGGGCTAGGGCCAGCATCGGCACGAGTAATACCTGCGTGTACCAAGGACCGGGACTTGCACTTTCATGATGCGAAGCAACATAGTTAATCCCAGTATCGTAAGCCAGGGCCAGGATGAAGAAACCGGAAAAAAGGATTACGATCCATTCGGCGCGCCGATGTCGAGTTGCAGCCCATAGAAGGAGCGCAGCGAGCCAAGCCAGGACAACAGCTCTAAGCGTTTTAATTGAAAAGGATCGAAATGTGTTGTTCGCCGTCCATAGGGCACCTCGAGCATAGGAATCGAGTGCGGCGGCAATTCTCGCCATGTGGATGGCTCGCAATGCCAGCATCGGGTCTGTTCCCTGCCTCAATTCCTGCATGCCTGAGATCGTGCCGTACCTTTCCAGGTTGCGCATGTACCAAGGGCCAGCCAATGCTGAAATGAACACGAGCCCTATACCCAAATCCCACCACCTACGGCGAAGAATGCAAACCGACATCAGGAGGGGGATGAAGGCAATGAAGTATGCCTTCGTCAGTGACCCCATGACCAACACGCCCGACGCGAACGTTGCCCGTCGTACACTCGGGCATTCTTCGTAGTGGATTACCATGACAAGCAGCCACAGTGTGAGCGGCAGTGCCAGCCAGTCGTTCGCCACATGAGCCAGCGTCGCCCAAATCATCTGGCAGGAAAATGTGCAGAAAATCGCAATTTCCTTGTGCGGGTCGGAAATACCAAGCTGTCTGGCGAGCCGCTCCGCTCCGAAGAACAGTAAGAGACCACCCAGTGTACTGGCTATAATCCGGAGCAATAACACACGAGATGGCAGCGGCATTTTTGCAAGAGCCCGCTCGGGTAACGCCAGAGCCGCGTATGCGAGCGGTGCCTGCAGAGCTTCATAGTCCAAGAAATCTGATGGCTGCCACCGCAGGCTGGGATCGATCTGACTGAGTCGCTGGTGTGTTCGTTGACGCTCCGATTCTGGCCATCCAAAGAATTCGGGGTACGAAATAATCTCTGGAAGGTTCCGCTGCACCGAAAGACTTGCAGGGGCGAGCGAGAGAGACGATCCCACCTCCTGCGAAAGCCGCGACGTTCGGGGATCCGGGAACCCATTTCCGTTCGCCAGATACTGAACATATCCGAAATGAAAGGGCTCATCAAAACCTTCCCAGAGAGGCAGAAGCATGCTATAGAGGACAGCGTTCATGAGCGCGTACGCTAGAAGCAACCAGCGCGGTTTCATCTTTCGACAGCCTCAATTTACGCGGAATGCGTAGGATTTGTGCTGCAATTGGCATCGCAGTGACGGCTAGCTTGGTAGCGCTTTCCTATGATGCGAGAACCGTGTCTATATCGAAGACCCGTGAGCGCGATTTTGAACTACAGCTCTCGACGAGAAATTGGCGTGCTGGTCATGAAACGGGCTTAGTCACCAAGGGTTCACCGCTAGCGAACCGTGGAACCGGGGTCACTTGTCAAAAAACCGCGCAAGCCCCAGAAGTCTGGATCGCGGAGGTTTGGACGGCGGGCGCTGAGAAGGGCCTCCTTAAAGGACTATGTATGTAATTCGGCTGTTCTCCGGTTTGCGGCGCTGCATACTGTAACGAACGATTGAGTGGGCCAAATCGATGGTGTCCACGTCGACAGAGAAACTGCTGAAAACTCCACGGTGGCTGTTCTGTCGGCATGTGCTCGAGTGTCGGAACCGCGCCCGGAGGATTCCCCGTTTTCGTTCCTCAACGAGGACATGCAAACCACCATCTCGCCCTCCCCAGCGTGGCCGCGTGGTTTCGTTGTGAAGGGCGGGCGACAGGCTTGTGTAGACTTCGATGGGGCGAGGGGCGAGCTAAGGTTCGAAAGCCGCGAGGCGGCGAGCGTGGCGTGATGCTAGCGAAGGACCTGCCTTGAAACCGGCCGCGGTATTTGGACGGGAGTCGCCCGGAGGAGGCGCAGGTCTTCGCCGGAGACGCGGCGAAAATGGCAACCTGGCGCACTCATCCGGTGTCCAAACAAGAGGCTGTAATGTTTGCCTCACGCCTGCTCGCCTTCGTGCTGCTTTTGGTTCAGGGCGCTTTGGTGCTAGCCCAGGAGCTCACTGTTCGGTTTCGTCCGGAGAAAGAGGAGTACCAGCTATAATAGGAGAACCAGTTTTCCTCGTGTTGGATCTCGTCAATGCGGGTTTGCAGGCTGTCCGTGTGGACGACAGTGCGTGCTGGACGAGCATACAGTTTGACGTTCCCAATGCTTCCGAGCCGCAGGGAGTCAGCCTGTATGGGTGCGCCCTGCAAGGTAGCGCCGGCTCGTGTGGCTCAGGGCTCCGGGATCTCCGTCCTGGGGAACACCTAAACCGGCGTTTTCTTGTGGGGCGGTCTTCTCGTGTGGATGCTCCTGGAATCTACTGGGCTCATGTAGAGCACACGGCCAACATGTAACACTTGACGGCTCTGCGATTGTTGCGTCCCCAAAAGCGGTTTCTGATGTCGAGGTTGTTGTGCGCGATGGGACCGACGAGAGTGTCTCGCCGAAGCTTTCCGCTCACTTGTTCAGCAGTTACACAGTCAGGATTTTGCGCTGAAGGATGCTGCGCTGGCGGCTATCACGCAAAATCCTCCGGCATTTCTCGAGTCTATGCTGCTGGAACTGGCTGATGATTCACGGACAGCACGGGCGGTGATCCCAGGGCTGAAGCAGCTGGGTACGCGAGCCGCGAAGGATAAACTCGCCGAGCTCGCCGAGCCGAAGAACCCGGAGTGGTTGACGCAGCCAGCCATCGAGGCGCTGGCTAGGTTAGGAGATGGCACGTACTGCCTGGTGATGCTCGGTCTTGCCGAGCGGAGCCCCGGCTATTCCCGAATGATCGCGCTCCGAGGGGCGGGCTACCTGTGCCACGAGAAGGCGATTCCGCTTGCGGTCACGCTCCTGAACA
>QHXW01000288.1 GCA_003223115.1 Acidobacteriota bacterium | reverse complement strand
TCCAGTATCGGTTTGCTGAGGCGCACGCAACCGTTGTTCCAGACGCGCCAATTTTCCGGACGGGCCGATCTCGCTCCTCGCGTGATGACGGCGTTTCGCTGGAAGGGCTTCCACATTGTGCCCGCCTTTTCTGTTCGCGAGACGCATTACGGTGAAATACAGCAGGATCTGTACATCTTAGGTACAAGCTTCAACCGCAACTCCCGTGCAGTAACGGTCGAGATGATCGCGCCCTCGTTCGAACGCGCATTCAACCGCAAGACATGGCTGGGCGACAAACTCAAACATGTGGTGGAGCCGAGGGCCTCCTATCGCTATGTGAGCGGCGTGGAGGATTTCTCCCAGATTATTCGCTTCGATGAAATGGACCTGATCTCAAACACCAATGAAATCGAAATTTCCCTCACCAATCGGCTGTACACGAAGCGCGGAAACGACGTTTCAGAGGTTTTCAGCTGGCAGGTGTCGCAGCGCCGTTACTTCGATCCCACTTTCGGCGGAGCCATTGTTCCGGGACAACGCAACGTAGTAATGAGTTCGGTGGATCTGACGCCATATGCGTTTCTAGACCAAGCGCGGAATTATTCGCCCGTAATTTCGGTGTTGCGTGCGAGCCCGAAGCCCGGATTTGGTTTCGAATGGCGCGCGGACTATGATCCGCTTCGAGACAAGCTGATGAACAGTGGATTCACCGGTGACATCCGCCGCGGGCAGTTTTTCATCTCGGCGGGACACACCCTCGTGCATGATGTGACGTATGCGGGCAATACCTCCACGATTCTTTCGCCCAACGCCAATCAATTCCGTGGACGCATCGGCTATGGGGACCAAAATCACCGCGGATGGAACGCTGGTTTCGACGCCATATATGATTACCGCATCGGCGTCATGCAGTTCGCGACCACGCAGGTAACGTATAACACGGATTGTTGCGGGCTGAGCATCCAATATCGCCGCTTCAGCTTCGGAGTACGCAACGAGAATCAATTCCGTGTGGCATTCGCCGTCGCCAATATCGGCAGTTTTGGAACGCTTAAAAAGCAGGAACGGTTGTTCTAGCGGCAGTTTTGTAATCGTGTGGCCGACGCATTGACCGGCCATCCGCTCGTTCGATTCGTGCCTGGTTCCGAATCGGAGCCACAAGAGATGCCGCTCCCGCTTAGCGGTAAACTGAAAAATCAGGAGGAGAAACCACAATGGCTTCGAAGACGTCACAAATGCAAAGACCGGCAACCCACGAGGACGCGAACCTGATCCTGCGCCTTTATGATTTGCGGCGCGAGGAAAAGCTGCGACAGGCCCGTGACTGGTTTTTCAAGAACTTTCACGCGCGCAACATTGAGGAGTTCGGAAAGTTGTGTCCGCATGGTTCGCAAGAACACGCGTATCACCGCATGGTCACCAGCTATTGGGATATGGCGGCGTCATTCGTGACTAGTGGCGTACTGCATGAGGAACTCTTCGCGCAAAATAATCGTGAACTTCTGTTTGTCTGGGAGCGCATCCGCGATATCGTACCAGCGGTGCGCGAGGGCAACAAAAATCCCAAACTGGCAAAAAATCTTGAGACTGTCGCCAAAGCGATGATCGAGGATGAAAAACAACAGGGCTCATATGAAGCGTTCAGTGCTATGGTCCGAGGAACAAACCGGTGAGTTTTTTCTTCTCTCCGGACAAGCCGACCGCAAATGACGTTGACTTGATACGCGTCTATGACGCGATCGTGGTGGGCTCAGGGGCGGCCGGGGGAATGGCTGCGCACGCGCTCACTGCGAAGGGCATGAAAGTACTGCTGCTTGAAGCCGGCAAAAGACTCAACATCAACAAAGAACTCAAGTCGATGGAATGGCCCTATGACCACCCGCGGAGGGGAGGCCTGCCGCCCGATTCTCACGCCCTCAGCCGGAATGAATACAATCTTCGCCCGCGTCCGTACGCCAATGGCATGCCGTTCAAACACGTCTACAACTATGTCGAGGGTTGGAACGGCGCCGATTACAGCAAGAACATCGTGGTCGAGGAGAGACAGAATCCGTACACAGGGACGCCATACGCGTGGGTGCGTGCGCGCTGTCTCGGCGGCAAAACCAACATCTGGGGGCGGCTGGCGCTACGGCTTTCCGATTACGATTTCAAGGCCAAGAGCCGCGACGGATTCGGTGAAGATTGGCCCATCTCCTATAAGGATCTCGAACCCTATTACGACAAGGTCGATCTGTATCTCGGCATTTCCGGCCACAAAGAAGGCTTGCCGCACCTGCCTGACGGAATTTTCCAGCGCGCCATCCGGCTCACAAAATCCGAGATGATGCTGCGCGAAAGTCTCATCAAAAAGGGCCGCATCTTGACTCCTTACCGTGCTGGCGTGACCACCGATGGCCTGAAGCACAACAAATACCGCAGCCGGTGTTTCGGACGTGGAGCATGCGAGCGGCGCACCGGCGGTTGCGATATTCATGCGGCATTCGATTCTCCAACCGGCCTGATTTTCCCGGCGCTCGATACGGGCAACCTCACGATACGCACCAATTCGACGGCCGCTGGAGTTACAGTGGATCCCGTCAGCGGCAAAGTGCGCGGCGTAACTTTCATCGATACGGATACCGGCAAGACTTACGAAGCCAAGGGAAAGGCCATTGTGTTGGCGGCCTCCACACTGGAGACCGCGCGATTGATGCTGCTCTCGAAATCCACGCTGTATCCGAACGGCATCGGCAACTCCAGCGGGCACGTAGGTCATAACTTCTGCGAGCACATTATGGGGCCGAGCGTCACGGGGATCGTGAAAAATATGGTGGGCAAGCCCCGCACAGTGGACGATGGCCGTCCCGGCGGGTTTTATCTACCGCGATTTCGCAATTTGTCCGACCGCCAGCCGGATTTCATTCGCGGTTACGGCTTCGAGGGCTCGAGCGGCAATAGCATGTTCCCGCGCGGCGTGTACAGCACGCCCGGATTCGGTAAGACGTATAAGAAGCAGGTGCGCGATTACGCCGGAGCGTATATCGAGATGGGAGGATTTGGCGAAGTCCTCGCGCGATACGAAAACTACGTCGATATCGATCCCGACGTAAAGGACAATTGGGGCATTCCGGCGCTGCGGTTCCATTATAAATTTGGCGATAACGAGAAAAAAATGGCCAAAGACATGGCACAGACGGCGCAGGAAATGTTTGAGGAAGCGGAGATTGAAGTGGTCGAGGTCGATCGCGAGCTGCTCACCGAGGGCTGGTCTATCCACGAGCTGGGCACTGCGCGTATGGGTTCGGACCCGAAAACTTCGGTGCTCAATCAGTTCCAGCAGTCCCACGATGTGAAGAACCTGTTTGTGGTGGACGGCAGCAGCCACGTCTGCGCCTCCTGCCAGAACCCGACCTGGACCATCATGGCTCTGGCCTGGCGATCGTGTGATTACTTGGCGGATCAGTTCCGGAAAGGAGAGATCTGATGGCCGACGACAACAACCTCACTCGACGCGAGCTGATTCAGATTACCGCGGCAGCGGCCATGGCGACGGCCGGCGCCAGTTCTCAAGCTACAGAGAAGGCTCCCCGGTTCTTCACGAAGGATGAATTTGCTTTGGTGGACGAGCTGACGGAGCTGATTATTCCCACCGACGATCACTCTCCCGGAGCGCGCGCGGCACAAGTGGCGGAATACATCGACGCGCGTCTGGCGGAATCGTTTGGAGACCAGCCGAAACAGAAGTGGCGTGACGGCTTGAGGCGCATCGACGCCATCTCGCAGGAAATGCATGGGAGGCCTTTCATGCAGGCGACGCCGGATCAGCGGATGGCGGTGCTCCAGCGCATCTCGAAAAATGAGCAAAAACCGGAATTGCCCGAGGAGCAGTTCTTCGATCGGCTCAAGCGCGATACCGCGTACGCGTATTACACCTCAAAAATCGGTATTCATCAGGAGATGGAGTACAAGGGAAACGTTTATTTGCAGGAATTCGCAGGATACGAAGTCAAGTAGACGCATCACCCCGGCTGGCCATCTTGTGAATCGCTTGTTCCACGGTCCGCGTGGCGCTCTGTTCATCGGGTTCATTTTCAAGGTCCAAAGGCGGGCCGAGCTTCACCTTAGCTGTGCCCCAGTGCAGCCACTCATCGTGGATTGAATAGATCTCGTACAGCCCTGAGACATAGATTGGCACCACCGGAACATGGAGGCGCGTCGCCATGAGACCGATACCGCTCTTGAACGGTTGTAGTGTTCCATCCGGAGTGCGCTTTCCTTCCGGGTACACCAGCGGACAGCGGCCATCGTCAATCAACTCGCCGGTGTATTTGAGGGCACGGCGCACGCCTGACATGCGCTGGGGCAACGGGTATGCACCGAAAAGTCCAACCGCCAGAAAATATTGCAACATTTGCGAGAATCGTTCTCCGAATGAACCACCTCGCGGCTGGAGCCAGGCCCGGAAGTAATCTTGCGACATTGCGGGAGCCAACCGGTGGCGCAAACGACGTGGGAGCGCCGCGAAAATCGCCGGCGTATCGAGATGGCTTTGGTGGTTGGAGGCAAATAGCACCGGCGCCTCGACCTTCGCGAGGCTCTCCGTGCCTTCGACTTGCAATCTGGCGAGGATCCGGAAAAACGGCAGGATCAAAGCTTCTAGCGCCAGCCATCGCAGAGCGTTTGCCGGCCAGCGGCGCGACCACCGTGGCAGTAAGATGCGCGCCTGTTCGATACGCAGATCGCCCTGCTCACGCAGCAGGTTCTTGAGATCGCCAATTGTTGAAACATCGGCAAACCGGCCCTCGTCAACCTCCACTCCATAGTGGCTCTCGATCTCAGAAAGAAGTTCGACGCGCTCGAGTGACGAGATATCGAGGGCCTCGCCGGCGTGCGCCCCGCCTCCCCGGAGGCGTGCCACGATGCTTTCGATTCCATCGCCTTGCCCCACGGGCCCGCCTTGCAAAATGCGCCGCGCCACTTCACCGCGTTTCACCTTCATGGTGGAGGGAGTGCGCGGAAAGTCCTCTTCCGGCCACACCGACCAACTGCGAATGCGCTGGTGTGATTCCAGCCCTCGGTTAGCGTTGGCGATGAGGGCGGCTGGATCGGCAGGGGGATCGCGCAAGATCAAGACCGCATGCACCAGTTCCTCGCCACCTTTGCGTAGCGCGACGACCGCACTATCCCTTACTTGCGGCAGCGCATTCAGCACGGCTTCCACGTCCGGCGGATACACATTGAGTCCTTCAGCGGTCACAATCATTTCTTTCTTGCGACCCTTGTAATAGAGCCGGCCCTCGGCATCGATCTCGCCGATATCTCCGGTATGCAGCCAGCCGTCTTCCAGGCGCCTCTGCTCATTGGCACGCGCTCCCAGGTACTCTTCGATGACGCTCGCACCGCGCACCAGGATTTCGCCGTCCAGAGCAATTTTCACTTCCTGTCCCGGCAGCGGCTTTCCGATGGAGCCACGGCGCGCATTGAAGGGATGGTTCAGCGCAACCACGGGGCTGGTTTCTGTAAGGCCATAACCCTGAATCACCAGAAAGCCCAAGCGCGTCCAGAACGCTTCCACGTCGGCGTTCACTTCGGCGCCCCCCACAATCACCGCCCAGAATTTGAAACCAAGCGCGGCGTGAACTTTTCTGTAGCGCCACCAGCGCTCGATGATGCCTGGAATTCCCTTCCGGCGGGCCTGCACGTCCCGCGGATGAAAGCGGCGCTCGATCTCATGCTGCAGGTTGAGAAGCAGCTTGGGCACCGAAACCAGTACCGAAACGCGCTCTCGGCGAATGGTTTCGAAAATGGCGCCCGCGTGAAGCTCAGTCATGAAAACTACCGCGCCACCCAGCAGCAGCGGCGTGAACAGGCCGAGCGACTGGCCGAACAGATGGCTCAACGGCAGCATGTCCAAGATGCGCACCGGCTGGAAAGGCCGGGCTAATTTTTCATACTTGTGCATCTCGCCCTCGATGGGATTGAGATTTGCGCAAATATTCTTGTGACGGTGCACAACGCCCATCGGCTCGCCGGTAGTCCCGGACGTGTAGACAATTTCAACGACATCATCAAGCGAAATCTCAGAAAGCTCAAGATCGTGCTGAATCGGCAATGTTTCAACTTCCGAGAAGGAGACCTGCTTGACGTCGAACGCCGAGGCGTCAACCAGATCACCGGTAACCAATAAGCGGGCGCGCACCTCTCGATGGATGCGCCGCACCAGTTCGGGCGACGAACGATAATCCACCGGTACCACTTGTATCCCGCGGGCAACGCAGGACCAGAAAACCGTGACCCACCCGGTTCGATTTTCACCCCAGATGACGAGGCGGTCGCCCTTTTGGATACCTTGCCGATCAAGGTACGCCACGCACGCGCCGATGCGTCCGTAGAGTTCACCGTAAGTCAGTTTCCAGGTGCGAAAGCCGTTATAAAAACGCAGCGCTTCACGGCCACTCAACTGGCGCATTTCCGAAAGGAGTTCCAGAAGCGTCTGCATTCCAGTTCAATTATGTCAGGACGTCAAGACGAAGAAAGGGCGGCAGGGTTGGACGCACAGGCGCTTCGACCTTTGATGATTCAACTCCGCGTAATCTGTGGGACGGGGTCGCCGTAGACGTCGGTGAGACGCATCTGGCGGCCATTATAAAGATAAGTGAGACGGGTATGATCCATGCCTAACAAATGCAGAATCGTCGCGTGCAGATCATGAACCGAAACAGGTTGTTGCTCGGCTTTGTATCCGAACTCGTCGCTCGAGCCAATCGCCTGGCCGCCTTTGATACGCGCTCCCGCCATCCACATGCTCATCGCGCCCGGGTTATGGTCGCGGCCCACACCGCGCTGAGAAATCGGCATCCGTCCAAACTCGCAGTGCCAGACAACGAGTGTGGAATCGAACAGACCGCGTGCCTTTAAATCCGTCAACAGACCGGCGATAGGCCGGTCCACCTCAGCCGCGTGCGTGGTGTGATTTTTCTTGACGTCGTCGTGCGCGTCCCAGGTGTCGGTGTTCTGATTCCCCAAGCCGCCGTGATAGACCTGCACGAATCGCACGCCGCGCTCGACCAGCCGTCGGGCCATCAGGCACTGGCGACCGAAAGGTTCGGTGGTGGAATTATCGAGACCGTAAAGCTTGCGCGTTGGCTCCGTTTCGCGGCTCACGTCGACGGCTTCCGGAGCGCAGCCCTGCATGCGATATGCCAGCTCATAAGAGGAAATGCGCGCGGCGAGTTCCGAACTCGAAGGATATTTTTGCAAATCGAGTTCGTTCAGCTTCGCCAACAAATCCAGCCGGGCGCGCTGTTCTTCAAGGGTCACAGAAGCCGGTGGCTTCAAATCGATGATGGGATTATCCGAGGCGCGAAATACCGTGCCCTGATAGGCAGCAGGCATGAACCCGGCGCTCCAGTTCGCGGGTCCACCGAAAGGCCCGCCGCGCGCGTCATAGATCACCACAAAGGCAGGCAAGTTTTGATTCTCTGTTCCAAGCCCATATGTGATCCACGAACCCACACTGGGAAATCCCATGCGCACGGTACCGGTCGCCAGCAGGTAGTGAGCCTGTACGTGGTCGTTTGATTGGCCGTAAGCCGAGCGGAGCAGTGCCAGATCGTCGGCGTGCTGCGCAAGTTGAGGAAAAATTTCCGCAATGTCCATTCCGCTCTGTCCGTACTTGCGGAAACTGAACGGGCTCGGCATCAATGGACCGGGGTTTCCTTGCCGTACGATGACTTCGCCCTTGCCAGTGAGCGGCTGGCCGGCGTAACGTGCGAGCTGTGGCTTCGGATCGAACGTATCCACGTGGCTGACACCGCCGCTCATGAACAGGGAAATCACGCTGGTCGCGCGTGGAGTGAAATGAGTTTGTTTAGCAGTGAACGGCGTCGGGCCGGAACGATTTGCCGCGCACGCACCGGATGCAGGCGCGCGATCGGCCGCCAGCAGGCCCTGCTGATCGAGCAGCCAGGCCAACGCCAAACCGCTCAGGCCGCCGCCGGCCTGGAATAAGAAATCGCGTCTCGAGCGGAGGGATCTCACGCTTACCTTCGGAGGTGCTCTTCGATGCGGCTGAGCCGGTTCTCTGTGACCAGGTCAATTTTCGTATCGAACTTGTTTTCAAAGCTGGTCATGCGAGCATCCAGGCGGACCTCCATACTGTTCAGCCTCTGATTGTCCATGAAAACTCGGGAGCACGACGGCAAATCGTTACGGCGGAAAGGATCAATTGCGCTTCGTTCATCCGCTCTTATTCTCGCTCCCGCCCCACCCCGTGGCAAGTTACCGCATGTAGACGAACTCATTCAGATTCAACAGCACGTGAGTCAGATCTACAAGCTTCTGTTTCCTCAGAAACTCCATTGCCAGGCGGCTCTCTTCGGCCGTGGGCGGCCGGCTGAGCGAGATTCCATAGGCCAGCCGCACCTGTTCTGTTGCGTCGCTGGGTGCGGCTTCCCGAACTCGATCGGCAAACAACTGAGCCTGTCGAAGGACAAAATCGTCATTAAGCAGCGTTAAAGCTTGAGTCGGAACCGTAGAGACATTGCGCCGGCTGCAGGTGAGGTTTTGGTCCGGAAGATCGAATACTTCGAACAAAGGAAACGGCAGGCCGCGCTTACGATACACGTAGACGCTGCGACGCCACACTTTCGGACCATCCTGTTCCTGGTTCCAGATGCCCTTCGTCATGGCGTGGAGCACTTCCGGTTGCAGCTTCGGAAATACCGGCGGCCCGAACATTTCCGTGTTGAGGGCGCCACTGGCTGCCAGGATCACATCGCGCACGATTTCGGCATCGAGGCGCTGGATGCGAAAGCGCCATAGGTAGATATCCTCGGGATCTTTCGCCAGGTCCGCCGCGTTCTCATAGCGTGAAGCACGCTGGTAAGCGGCCGAAGACATGAGGAGCCGGTGCAGATATTTGATGCTCCATCCGTGGCGCATGAAATCAACGGCCAGCCAGTCGAGCAGTTCCGGATGAGTGGGCTTTTCGCCCATTTTGCCGAAATTGTCGAGCGTCGCAACGATGCCGCGCCCGAAGTGGTGATTCCAAATCCGGTTGACAATCACGCGTGCCGTCAGCGGGTTGTCCGTCGAGGTCAACCACTCAGCCAGCGCGCGGCGGCGGCCCGACGTATGGCCGTCCGCTCCGGGAATCTCAACCGGGGGATTCCCGTAGGTGAGCACAGCGGGAAAGCCCGGCCGCATCTGTGGACCGCGGCTCTGATAATCACCGCGAATCAGAAAATATGAGGGCGGCGCCTGGTAGCGGCCGGGCCCCTGGTGCAGAAATGTTCCCTCAATGGCTTCGCGCTTGACTCCCTTGCCTGGCTCTGGCTCATCACCCGGGCCATCCGGCGCAAACCGATAGTCGCCGTCGGTGATTCCCATGGCTACTGAAATCGGCGGCGGTTTTTCCTGCTCGAGGCGGCGGATGGCTTCGTGGAGCTGGCGCTTCCGCGCGAAGTCTGAGGGCGTCATAAGGCGCTCGATTTCTTTGGACGATACATCCGTCGTGCGAATCACCTGCGCCGCCAGCAGCGCCTGGCCGGGTGTGCGTTGAGCTTCCGGAGTCCGGATTGCGATCTGAACGTTCTCTGGAAATTCCTTGTATTTTTCCGGCAACAGGCGGTCTCGATACGGCCGCTCCAGCTGTTTCAGTTCGCCCTTAAGCGGCTTCAGTCGCTGTTCGATATTCACAATCTTCTTGTTATAGGCTTCCGACTCTTTCGTTGACGTGAGCGGGTGTTCCACTTCTACGTAACCGAACAGTGACGCCTGCAACCGGTAATAATCTTGTTGCGTGATCGGATCAAACTTGTGATCATGACAGCGGGCGCACTGTATGGTCAGGCCCAAAATGCCCCGCCCCACTGTTGCGATCATGTCATCCAAGTAGTCATACCGGTACTGCGGATTGTCTTTCTCGCGGAAACCCACCTTGGCGTGGCAGCGCAAGAAAGCAGTAGCGATCAAACTCTCTTTGGTGACCCGGTCAAGCTCGTCACCCGCAATCTGTTCTTCGAGAAAAACATTGAACGGTTTGTCTTGATTGAATGCGCGAATGACGTAATCGCGGTACCGCCAGGCGTCGGGCCTGTCGAAATCGTGTTCGAAACCATTTGAATCGGCATATCGCGCCACGTCCAGCAAGTGCCGCCCCCAGCGCTCACCATAGTGTGGCGAGCCGAGCAAGTGATCAATCAGCTCATCCCATCGATTCGGCGATTGATCCTTCAAATACGCGGCCGTTTCAGCGGGAGTGGGTAGAAGTCCAGTGAGGTCGAGATAGGCGCGTCGAACCAGAGTTCTCGGATCAGCTTCAGGAGCGGGCTCGAGCCCTTGCTGTTCCATCGCCTGTACGAGAAACGCGTCGACGGGGTGGGCTTTGTTGCGTGGGTCGCGCGCGATAGGAACGGAACGCCGCGCTGGTTTTTGAAACGCCCAGTAGCGGCGCGCCTGCTCGGGAATGGGCGTCTCGGCGAAAACCGCTGGAGCCGAACTCGATGCACCGCCCGCCGACGGGTCCCATGGCGCACCTGCGTTGATCCAATCCTTGATGGCCGAGATCTGTTCAGGCGTAAGTTTGGTGCCGTCCATGGGCATGGACGGTTTCTCAAGGCCTGCCACCAGCCTGTAGATACGGCTTTGATCCGCACTGCCGGGTACCAGGGCCGGCCCGCGCTGGCCGCCCTTCAGCGCGCTCTCGCGGGTGCGCAAATCAAGCTGAGAAAGCTGGAGAGCCTCACCGTGACACTTCCAGCAGGTGCTCTCGAAAATTGGCTGGATATCTTTGGAGAATGACACGCGCTCGGCTGCGGAAATCTCACCACCAGTGGCTAGACCAAGCACCACTAACGCAGATATTGCCGCCAACCAGCTAATCACACGCACCGGAACTCTCGTGTCAGATTATATGACGGAAACGGTACGCCCACGCGCACCAGTGGCGTCTAGCTAGCGCCCGGTCCGGCGGGATCTAGCTGAGAGCTCAAAATTGAGGAGCCGCCGAAAGACTCTTTTCTCCGAGTCGAGATTCTAGCTGGACCCTCATGTTATGGGGGAGCCGAGATGCCTTCGGCAGTATGACTTTCAGCTGGCATTTCCGCGGCTTGTGCCTTGTGACCACCGGTTCTTCGCAGGCCTGCTCGAGAATGGTACGCTCCATTTGGCTGACAATCTGTTCGAAATCCAGGCCCTCGTCCGGTAGGGCAATCACTGGGGAATTTGAGGAAACCGTTTTCGACGGTAGAACGGCAGGTAACGGAAAATCCCCCACATAGAGCATCCCGCGATCTCCACTAAGCGCGACCGCCATTTCGACGGCATTCTCTAATGGGCGCACGTTGCCCGGCCAGGAATAACTCATCAGCCGTCCTAACGTTTCGCCGGCAATGGCGATAGTATAGGTCCTCGCGAAACTTTTCTTTCTCTACCGCTTGCACCAGATCGACATTCGACGTGGCGAGCACGCGCACGTCTACTTTTGATATTTTCAGAGCTCACGCGTTGAAATTCACGCTCCTGAAGCACGCGGAGCAGCTTGGTCTGCATGTTGAGCGGCATATCGCCCACCTCGTCCAGGAACAGTGTGCTGTGGTTCGCCTGCTCGAAACGGCCGATCCGGTGGTTAGCGGCTCCCGTGAAAGCGCCCCGGACGTGCCCGAACAGCTCCGCTTCGAGCAGTTCTCAGGCAGCGCGCTACAACTGACCGCCACCATCGCTAAATGGCTCCGGTTGCCGGCCGCATGAATGGCGCGGGCAACCATCTCTTTTCCTGCCCCGGTTTCTCCGCAAAGGAGAACCGTCGAGCGCCTTGGTCCAATCCAACGAACCAACCGCGCGACATTCCGCATAGCACCGCTGCCGCCCACCAGAAATTTTCTCCGGGGCTCATCCTGAAGAGCCGACCCGAGCGACGCAAGCTCTCGGCTTTTCTGGTATTCGGCTGCCTCCTCGATGAGTAGAGCTAGTGTGACCGGGGATTCCTCAGTTTCAATACGCTATAAGCCCCGAGTTTGACGAACCGCACGGCTTCACTCAGCGTACTGCCCGGCGTTCGAATGATAACCGCAACCTCAGGCCGGACTCTCTGGATCTGCTCCGACAAGTCTGGCGCACTCCAGTCGGGGTAGAGGCAGGCTGGCGACGACAACTCCAAACTCAGAGCCCCGCAAACGTTCGAGCGCGTCCCAACCGCTGACGACCGTTTCAATTTCCAAGCCGCCGACTTCGGAGACTCATTCGAGTTCCAGGCTGAGCCTTTCGAGGTTCGAGATCCACAGTAGCTGCATGCGTATACCCGCAAATCCACCAAACACACTTCTATGAGCTGCACTGAAGAGATCGGCAGAAGGGGCGCAATTCTTAACAATGTTTTTGCACTAAGCTGGAGAACAAAGGAGCTTGGCCGCCGGATTCTTTCCCGCAGTCCGGCGAGCCTCCGGGACTTCGATGCCGTGATCGATGGCATTACGAACCATGTGCATGAGCGGGTCGGACAGTTCCTCGACGATGTTGCGGTCGAGTTCGGTGTCATCGCCGCTAGCTAGTTTCGAAATCCACTTGCTTACGGTGCTTGCGCGACAGGTCGCGCACCAAACGCGCCATTTTCTGAAACAGTACTCTTACCGGAACCACGCGCATGGACATGGCCGTTTTCTGGATCCGTTCTGCAATGCTTTCGAGTTGCGAAAAATTGCGCAGCAACCTTGGAGTGCTGACCTTCTCTATTTCAGGATCGTGCCGGATCATGGATTGGGCGATGACCATCTCGCCCACCATATCCAGCAAGTAGTCGAGTTTAGCGATGTCAACTTTTACCGACCGCGTATCGCCGGCTCGCGCCCGCTTCTCGCTCTTGGCTTCCGGTGCGGGTTTCACTCCGATCTCTTGCTCCGTAGGCTCATGGCCGGATATAGCCTGCGACAAATCTCCTCGAGACTAGCTCACGCTCGGGCCTGCGGTTATCCTTCCGGCCGGTGCAGGCGCTACGGCACCTTCCAGAGCTTGCTCCATCAGGCCTCGAGCCGCGACAAGCAGCGCCTGGTCGTCAATGGAGTTTCCCCATTCTCCGCCGCGAAGCGCGCGTTCCACGCGGCAAACTTCGCCGCTCAGATAGTCGACGCTCGCCAGCAGCACATCAATGACCGCCGGCGTGAAGACCACCTTCCACCTTGCCGTCGCGGACCAGATCGAGCAGGGTTTCCACTTCGTGGGCAACTGCCTGAATGGCACCGAACTCGAGGAACCTGGCCAGCCTTTGATGGTGTGAAAAATCCGCGAAAAATCGAGTGAATAGATTCGCGATCGCCCGGGTGCTGCTCCAGTGTCAATGACTGGCTCTCGATGGAGGCCAGGTGTTCCCTCGATTCCATAATGAAATCTGAGATCAGTTCCCGGTCCTGCGCGAGAGCATTGGATTCCTCGTTGGCGGCCTTTCTGTAAACCCGGCATTACGTCAAACATCGGCGGACATTCTCGGGAACTTTAGCGGAGCGGCTGACGCTGTCGCACTCTTGGTTCACAAGCCACTTGGATGCCACGCGTCAGGGCTCTGTAGGCCGGGTAGGAACGGCTGGTGAGCGGCTGGACCGAGTTACGGCTTGTCCGGCGTCTCGCCTTTCCGCCGCAGCGTCGGAGCCTTCCGCTTCTGATCGCCCTGCGCGGTCTTCTTTTCGGTGGCTTTCTTCTCTTCCAGATCCTTCGCCGACATGACCGACTCAATTACTTTCTTCTCTTTGGCTTCTTTGGCCTGGACCTCGGCCGCGCGGGCAGTCAGATCACCCTGCGACAGCTCGAGCGAGTCCCGAGTGCTCTCGACGGCCTGCTTCAGAACAAACTCGTAACGCGCCATGTCCTTAGGCTGGCTGTCCTGAATTTTCTCAAGACTTTTCAGAACCTCCTTCTCGCCTTTGGCCACCGCCTGCATACCGATTGTGATATCGATCTTGCGCTGGAGTGCATCGTCGGCCACGGTGTCGATGGCGTCAATGATGTTGGCTAAGTCATCAAGGGCATCGTGCACCAGGATGGAGCGGCCTGGTTTGTCTTTGGAAAGCCAGTTTTGAGCGAGGTTCAGGCGCTGCCTGGCGAACAGTACATAGAGTTGCATGCGATCGTTGGGGTCCTGCGCCACGCGAACCTGATCGGCCTCATCGGCGGTCAGAAAATCCCTTTGCGCCAACAATTGCGGGCTGAGAGACAAACACAACAGCATGAACCAAACTTTCATTTTCGTTTTCCCATGATTCCATCCAACAGAGTATCGTGCACCTGCTGGATTTTGGTAATGACCGGCTCGATCATAGGTCGGTCCACCACACTCATCTGATCGCGAAAACCATCCAGCCGGCGCAGCAGTCCCCGGGTTTTCATTTCGGCATGCTTAAAATTCTTAGGACTGCGGCTGGGATTCTTGCCGGTTTGCTTGAGCGAGACCTCCACAAGTTCGACGGATTGCTGCACTTCCCGCAGCCTGGCGCCGGTAGCCGAGAGGTCGGCCTTCTTATAGGCAGTTTCAGCCTCCTTCAAAGCATCCACGGCGTTGTCCAAAGCCCCTCGGGCGCGCTTCTCAAGATTCGGCTCAGATTCCAAGCGTGCAAGGTCGTCTTCCGGTGACCCGATCGGCTTATCGGGGACCCCAGCCAGCGCCAGTGTACAAAAACAAATGCCGCACAGAAATTTCATCGTTTGCTCAAGATGTGCTGGATGATGCGCACCCGCTGGCGCGCCTGAAATTCTTCATCGGGGTTCTTCCCCACGCTTGTGGCGAGGAATTTTTCATAATTCTCGAGGGCCGGTTTATAGTCGTGCGCCTTATCCAGAATAATGGCGCGCAAGAAATAATCGCCAGGGATCTCCCGGCCCAGGGTCCTGACGCGGTCCAATGCAGCCAAGGCATTCCCGTAATCCCCCGCCAGCGTGAGCACACCGGCCAATTCGTTCCATGCCTCCGCGGAATCCGGCTTACCCTCGGCAGCCGCTCTGAACTCGTGCGCGGCGGCCATGAACATACGCTCATCGCGGAGAGAGCGCCCGTAAGTCATGCGCAGATCGTAGCTTCGAGGCTCGGTGGCCACGGCTTGTTTCAATTGATCGAGCGCTTTCTGGAGCTCCTTATTCATGCGATAGGCTGTCGCCAGCGCCAGCCGGTTAGCGGCAGTTGGATCGCGCGCCACCGCCTTCTCGAGGTAGGGAATGGCTTCAGAAAAACGCTGGCTCTCGATCAGCAGTTCGCCCAGACGCTCCTGGGCCGCAACGTTGTCCTGAAATTTTTGATAAATAGCTATGGCCTGTGCTGGCTCGTGATTCTTCTCGTAAAGGCCGGCAAGCTCGAGCAGCGCATCGTTGTACGCCGCATCCAATTCGGCGGCTTTACGGAAATGTTCGGCAGCTTCGGTTAAGTGGTTCTGGCCGGCCTTGGCCCGGGCCAAGCCGAGCTGTGCGGCAGCGGACTTGGGATCGAGCTCCGCGGCCACTTGATAATGCTGCTCCGCCGAGGGCAACGCGCCCAAAGCCAGATACGCTTCAGCCAGGTAACGCTCGGCCCGGAACTGTTTCGGCTTGGCTTCAACCGCAGCTTCCAGGTGCGGGAGAGCCTCTTTGGCTTGTTTGTTCTGCACCAGCAAGATGCCCAGATTCACTTCCGCCTGATACAGACCCGGCTTCAGCTCGAGCGTTTTCTGATACTCGGGAATCGCCTCAACATCCTTGCCGAGGAAGCTATACGCCAGCGCCAGATTGAAATGCGCACCGTAATCCTTCGGGTCAGCCTGAATAGCCTGGGTGAACAGTTGAACCGCCTGGTCGTACTGTTTGGCGTCGAGCGCCCTGAGCCCTTCCGCCTGGTAGTCGGTCGAGGGCGCGAACAGAAGCAACAAAGCTGCGGCGCCGGCCCACATACCTTCATTCTAGCGAGGCCTACGCTCTGGAGCGCCAACCGTGGTCCGGATCGGCTACGGGCTTACCAGCAGGTCCACCTGATCGTGAAAACTATCCGGCGTCTGCACGGCCAACGGTAACGGAGTGGTTTTCGTCACCTGAATGTCACCGGGCACAACCACGTTGATCTGGTATAGGCCCGGAAACAGCGGCGCGAGTCCAGCATAGGGAACAGTTGCCGGAATACCACCGATCAGCACATTCACCACCGCCGTGGCTTTGCTCGGAGGATTCGAGCCGCCCGCAGTGCCATCGAAGACGGGAGGATTCACGGCTCCCAGGCCCGTAAGATACACCAGCACCGTTTCACCGCGCTTGGCTGGATTCGCCGAGTTCACAAGTGTATAGTCGGAATGAAGTACGGCGCCGTTTCCAATCCCGTTACGGCTCAGCGAGAATATACCCGGTGCTGTCTGTGCTACCGGTACCTGGACCGGATTCGATGTCTGCCCGTTATTAATCACAACGATGGTTGCCGTCGATCCGGTTGTGGAGTACGGCACCAGCGCGTTGATTTGATTCGGACTGATCAGATATATAGGGGCGGGCAGGTTGTTGATGGTGACGGTGACGCCGCCGAGTACCGGGGGATACGGCGGCACGGCTGTATGTGTCGCCGGCGCCAGGTTCGACCCGAAAAGCGAGATGAATTCTCCGGGCCCAATGGGATCGCCGGGCGGCGCGAAGCTGGCGCCGTTCACGATTCCTTGCGGGTGTAGAAAAACTCCGGGCCCCGAAAGACCTGGAAGCCGCATGCCCAGGTACAGCTCGTACACGGTGGACTCTTGAGCATTCACGCCGGCGCCTACGAAGCCATTCCCATCGGCTCCTAGCGCCACACTCGTTAATCCCGCCGTTCCCGAACTGTTGACCTGCAAGCGATATGAATTCGCGCCTGTGAAGTTGTAGGTCACTGCTCCAGCGGGTTGCAGTTGGTGCACGCGGCGGCTGAAAGTCAAGTTACCCGTGGCATCAGAGAAAAGCGATCCGCTGTATGAGCTTGCCTGGCCGCCGGTCTCAAATCGAAGCCCTGCGCTCCAGAATTTGTCCCACCAGGCCAGACCATCACCGGCTTTGACGCCGATCAGTAAATCGTGCCTGCCCGCTTCACTCGAAGTTCCCAGGATGAGTCTGCCTCGGGACGAGATGAAAATGGACTCGTTCCCGGCGAGCAGTTGCTGGGTTGAGTCTGTGCCAATGGCAAGCGGGAATAACGCTGTGCCACTGCCATCGGTCTGCAGATTGTAAGTCGCGCCACTAATCGTCTGACTCTGCGGCGCGCCGTTAGAGACATTGGCCGCATGTCCGGCCACGCTGATGTCCGAAAATCCACCCAGCCCGGTCGGTTGCAAACTGAAAAAGGAGTCGCGCACCGTGGTACCCAGGCCTTGCGCAAATCCGAGCGTCCCCACAAAATATTTACCACTGAGCGAGGCGTTTGAAGCGGGCGTAAAAGGCGCCTGCACAGCTACGAAAAGGTCGAAGGTACTGCCGGACGTTTCCGTGCTCGACCCGATCACCAGGGCTTCGCTACCTCCTACCGCTCCCCAGCGCGCATTCAGGGTGAGCAACGCACTCAGGGGATTAGTGAGCGTCACAATTCCAGCGGGATCGACAGAGTATGTTCCGTTTCCGCCAGATGCCGAGGGCTGGCCGGCGCCCACCGACTGCTGGCCGTTGAACGAAAAATTGCCAGCGCCATCGAAATTGATGCTGCCCGAGAGACTGCGGATATCCGTGATGTTTTCCGAGCCATCGGTGCTGAACAGAAGCTGACAGAAGTAATATTTCCCACTTAAGTTATGGTTGGTGATGGTCTGCGCTGCCAGCACGGCAGCAAAAAGAACAAACAGTAAAACGAGACCTGCGCCCGCGCGTACGGCCATGAGGCCATTCTAGCGATATTCCCGGCTCGAATGATTTAGATTCACGGAGTTAACTAAACTAAAATAAACTAAAGATAATGACAGAAACTCCTCGCATCAACTCGTGTTCCCATTGAGTGATATTTGCGTGACGGCCGCGCAGGCGGCGGGTGAACCATGAAGACCCCTGATGCATCGACAACGAAGTCATACGCTCGGAGCGATTCTGATCTTGTGCGGCGTCATGATTTTCAGCGTTGCACACATCGCCGCCCAGCAGCCTGTGGCCCATGCGGCTGTTACCGGTGGAACGCCAGCCGACCCAGCGAGTGAGCCGCCCGATGACGGTGAGCAGTTGGCCGTGGCACACGCCGAATGTAGCTTCTTCGGCGAATCGCGCGACGCGTCGGCATCCCAATTGATGAAGAGCGCATCCGTCCAGCCGGTCGAAAAGAATCGACTCTCAGCGCGTTGACCGATCAGGTGACCCGGCGCTTGAACGGGTTGCAAAGCACTGACCGGCTCAGCAGCTTCACCAACACTCAAAACCTGGAGCTGATCGATTCGTATCTCTATGCTGATATGCAGGCCGCTGGCGTCATGCCGGCCGGAAAGACCACCGATTTCGAATTCATCCGCCGAGCGACGACGGTCGACTTGACCGGCCGCATACCCGACCCTCAACGTGTCTTGGGCTTTGTCGTAGAGACCGCGCCCGACAAGCGGCGGCGCATGGTCGACGAGCTGCTTGGCGCGCCCGCGTGGGTGGACAGATGGACCCTGTATTTCGGCGATCTATTCAAGAACACCGTTCGGAATACGCAAATCAACCGTTATCCCGAGGGCCGGAACGCTTTCTATCAGTGGATTCATGATTCGTTGGCCTCCGGCAAACCGTATGATCAGATGGCGCGCGAGTTGATCTCGGCCCAAGGCGGAAACAGCTTTGATCCGAACCAGGGTGCTCTCAATTGGCTAGTGGGTGGCGTGGTGACCGGCGGCCCTGTACAGGACATCATGGACCAGCAGGTGGCGAATGTCGCGGAGACCTTTCTGGGCATCTCGCACATGAACTGTTTGCTGTGCCATAACGGGCGTGGACATCTGGATCAACTGAGCGTGTGGGGCAGCCGGACTACACGGTACCAGGCCTGGCAGTTCGCATCCTTTCTCTCGCATACGGCCACGCGGAGGGTCCGCACAGCGAACGCAAACGGGCCTAAGTATCATTGGTCAGTCCAGGATGAGGTGCCGCGTTTTCGGAACGATTATCCGCTGAACACAACCACAGGCAATCGTCCGCCGCGCCGGCCGAATGGCACTATCGTTAAGGTAGCGCCCGTGTATTTCTTCAACGGCGAAACGCCCGCGCAAGGTCAGGATTATCGTGGGGCGTTGGCTCTCTATGTCACTTCCGACATGCAGTTCGCGCAAGCCGCCGTGAACTACATCTGGGCGCAATTCTTCGGCCGCGGAATTGTCGACCCTCCGAACCAATTCGACCTGGCGCGCCTCGATCCGAATAATCCGCCGCCCGCGCCCTGGACCATTCAGCCGTCAGACCCCCAATTATTGAACGCGCTGGCCCAGCGCTTCATCGACAGCGGCTTCGATCTCAAATCGCTGATGCGCGACATCACACACTCCGAGGTCTATCAGCTTTCCTCCCGCTATAGGGGAGCGTGGAATCCCGCCTGGGAAAGCCTGTTCGCACGAAAGATGGTGCGGCGGCTGTGGGCTGAAGAGATTCACGATGCCATCGTGCAATCGAGCGGCATCGTGCCCAGCTACAACATTCGCGGGTTCAGCCAGGCCACCACGGTTGACGGGACGGATTACCCCGGTTTTGGGCGAATCAAATGGGCCCTGCAGTTTCCGGACGTGGTGGGAGTGCCGGACGGGAATGGAGCGGTCAGTCAGTTCCTGGATAATTTTCTACGTGGCAACCGCGATGATCAGCAGCGGCGCGCCGAGGGCTCGATCCTGCAGGCGCTCGACCTCATGAACGACAAATTCGTCGCCAGCCGCGTGCACGCAACAGGACCAGGCACTGGCCTTTCTCGCGCGAAATATCAAACAGCCGGACGACGAACTGATTCACACGCTGTACCTGGCGGTGCTTTCGCGTTATCCAACAGATCAAGAGAGAAACATGGCACTCGCCAGTTTTGGGAAGGCAGCGAACCGTCAGCAAGCGGCTGAGGACCTGCTCTGGTCGCTTTATAACAAAGTGGACTTCGTTTTCAATTACTAGGCGGAGCATATGGAAGGACAGGACAAATTCGAACGCTTCTTGAAGCGCTATCCACATCCGCACAAGGCCTTCTTCGACCGCCGCACATCACGCGCCGGCGGTTCTTCGAAATCGCGGGCTCGGGCGTTACGGCATCCTGGCTGTGCGGCAAGCTGCGCGCCGCGGATGAGACCGCGGTAGCTTCGGCGACGCCGCGGAACACGGTGAAAAACGTCATCTTCATTCTGTTGGCGGGCGCCCCCAGCCACATCGATACCTTCGATTTGAAAGTGGTGCCAGGCGTCACGCCCACCAGCTTCAACCCAACCACCATGAACGGCCTGTTGTGGCCAGCGGGCCTGCTGCCCCGGATCGGACAGCATCTTTCCGACATAGCAATAGTGCGCTCCGTGCGCGCCTGGGCGCTGGTGCATACATTGGCGCAGACCTGGACGCAGATTGGGCGCAACCCAGCGGCTGCGTTGGGCAACATCGCGCCGCATATCGGCAGTGTCGTCGCCATCGAGAAGGAATCTGAACGCCGGCCGGGTCAGGTGTTCCCGACCTTTCTGGCTCTTAATTCTGGCACGGCCGCGGGACCGGGCTACTTTCCCGCGCAATATGCGGCATTCAAAGTGACGCCTTCGACTCAGGGTATCGTCGACACCACCCATCCCGCCGATCCTAACGGCACCGGCCGCTTTAACAACCGCTGGAACCTGCTGCACGCGCTCGACGACCCGTTGCGCATCAACTCTCCCTTCGGTAAAGATCCGGAGGATTACGACAATTTCTACACCGCCGCAAAAGGTCTGATGTATAACCCGGCCGTCGGTCAAGCGTTCACGTTTTCAGATACGGACAGCGAGCGATACGGCAAGAACAGTTTTGGCAACGCCTGCCTGGTGGCCAAACAGGTGCTCGCTGCGGACCAGGGCACGCGCTTTATCCAGATCACGCTCGGCGGCTGGGACATGCATAGCGACATCTACGGGCGTCTGCCTGCGCTTGGAAAGATTTTGGATGATGGCCTCTCGGCTCTGATTGACGATCTGAGGTCGAGCGGCCTGTTCGATCACACCATGCTCGTGATGGCCGGCGAGTTCGGGCGCACCGTAGGCCAACTTTCCGGAGCTCAGGGACGCGATCACTATCTGCAGCAGTTTGCCGTCTTCGCAGGAGGAGGGATCAAAGGCGGCCATACCATCGGATCCACCAACGGCCAAGGCTCCGCCTCAGCGGAATATGGCTGGTCGCGCAATCGGGACATCAAACCGGAGGACATCGAGGCCACCATTTATTCCGCCATGGGAATCAATTGGACCACGGTGCGGCACGACGACCCCTTCGGGCGCGGTTTCTATTACGTGCCGTTTTCTGATACGAACGTTTACGGACCGGTTGACGAGCTCTGGGGCGTCTAGACGGCGGCCTGAGCCGGACTGAACTAGCTCAACTCTTCCATGGCTTCGTGAAGCGCCTCTTTCGGCGGCCGGATCCTGGATTCAGGCAGCGTCGCCAGTGGCGCGTCTTCCATGTTCAGCACGTCCATGAATGTGGGCTTGCCGGTGTCGATGTAGAGAACGCCAGTAAGGACCTCGCCCTTCCGCTCGGCCTCGTCCAACGCCTTGAGCGCGGTGAATTTGTCAGTGGGGTCGTAGTCGTGGCCCAGCTTCTTAATGCGGAGCGTGGAACCATCATGCAACTCGATTGACTTGATCTCGCCTTCCGGAATTTCCACCGAGATATCCTCGAAAAAGGGCACGAAATCCAGCTCATGGAGCATCTCATCGTGCTCCTTCATATAGGCGTAGCTCTTGGTCGAACCCTCGTGGTCGTTGAAGGTTGTGCAGGGCGAAATCACGTCGATCACCGCCAGACCCTTGTGGACGATCGCGGTCTTCAGAAGCGCTTGAAGCTGCCTCTTGTCGCCGGAGAATGACCGGGCCACAAACGTTGCGCCGCACTGCAGCGCCAAAGAGCAGCAATCAAACGGCGGTAGATCGTTCGCGGTGCCGGTTTTCAATTTCGAGCCCAGGTCAGCCGTGGCCGAGAACTGGCCCTTGGTCAAACCATAAACACCGTTGTTTTCGATGATATAGATGAACGGCAGGTTGCGACGGAGCAGGTGCATGTACTGGCCTAGACCGATGGAAGCTGTGTCGCCATCGCCCGTCACACCAATGCCTAGCATCGTGCGGTTGGCGAGCATGGCGCCGGTGGCGATGGACGGCATGCGTCCGTGCACGCCGTTGAAACCATGAGCCAGCCCCAAAAAGTAAGCGGGTGACTTGGACGAGCAGCCAATTCCTGAAAATTTCGCCACGCTCCAGGGTTGGACGCCCAGTTCGTAGAAAGCTTCGATAACGCGCTCGGAAATTGCATTGTGCCCGCAACCGGCGCACAAGGTTGTCTTGGCGCCCTTGTAGCTCAGCACCTCGAGGCCGATGCGGTTCACTCTTTTGGGTGGCGGTGCCGGTGTTGTGCTCATAATCCCTCCTGACGGACGATGTCATCGGTAACCGTCCTGGCATCGAGCGGCAGGCCACCGTAATATCTCACGCTTCTCAATTTAGCGATGTCCTGCGCCGTGAGCTCCAGGCGCATTAACCCCAGTATCTGCGCGTCACGGTTCTGTTCAATGACGTAAACGCGTTCGTGACGGTGGATGAAATCCGTCAGTTCCTGAGTGAATGGATAAGCTTTGAGGCGAAAATAGCTCGTTTCGACACCGTACTCGTTCTTGAGCTGGTCACGGCTTTCTCCCACCGAGTGATGCGAGGTCCCGAAACAAACGAAGCCGATACGGGCTTTGCTGTTGTTTTCCACTTGCGGCTTTGGAACAAACGAGCGCATGGTCTCAAATTTGCGCGCCACACGGTCCAGGTTGTTCACGTAGTCGTCTTCTCGCTCGGTGTACTGAGCTTTTTCGTTATGACCGCTGCCGCGCGTGAAATAAGCGGCCTGCGGATGATTGGTTCCCGGCAGCGTGCGATAACCAATGCCGTCGCCATCCACATCCTTGTAGCGGGCAAATCCGCCCAGCCTTTCGAGGTCCACCGCGGTCAGCACCTTGCCGCGCTTAATGGGCTTGAACGGGTACTCAAAGCGGTCGGCCATCCAGTTATTCATCCCCAGATCAAGGTCAGTCATGACGAACACTGGAGTCTGGAAATGTTCGGCGAAATCAAACGCGTCCACGGCCATGCTGAAGCACTCTTCGGGTGAGCACGGGAAGAACAGGGGATGCCTGGTGTCGCCGTGCGAGAGCAGTGCGGTGGAAATGATATCGCCCTGTGCGGTTCGCGTGGGAAGTCCGGTAGATGGGCCCACCCGCTGAACGTCAAAAATGACCGCCGGAATTTCAGCATAGTAAGCCAAGCCGATGAATTCGGACATCAGCGAGATCCCGGGACCCGCCGTCGAGGTCACTGAGCGCGCTCCGGCCCAGGCTGCGCCCAGCACCATGCCGATGGCAGACAGCTCGTCTTCAGCTTGAACCACGGCGTAAGTGGCTTTGCCGGTTTCGCGATCGATACGGAACCGCTTCAGGTAACCCATCATGGACTCGACCAGCGAAGAGGAGGGCGTAATGGGATACCAGGTGACCACCGTCACGCCGCCGAATACGCAGCCGAGCGCCGCTGCTGAGTTGCCGTCGATGATGATCTTTCCGGCCGTGGCGTTCATGCGTTCCACCCGGAACGGGTCGGTTTTCGCCAGATTCTTTTCGGCGAAATCGTAGCCCGCCTTGGCGGCGCCCCAGTTCAGATCCGCAGCCTTGGCCTTACGCTTTCCGAACTGTTTGATCAGCGCCTGGTGGATTTCCTCCATCTCGATCGACAGCAGGTTGGCCACAACTCCGTCATAGATCATGTTGCGGACGAGTTTGCGAAGCTTGGCTTCCGGACAGACCGGGCCTACCAGTTTGTCGAATGGTACGGGGTAAAAGTGCAGGTCAGACCGCAGAGCATCGAGCTTGAGCGGTTCGTCATAAACTACGGCCGCGCCGCTCTCGAGCTTCATAACGTCTTCGCGGGCCGTTTCCGGATTCATGGCCACCAGAAAATCGATTTCCTTCTTGCGGCCGATGTAACCGTGTTTGCTGGCGCGGATGGTGAACCAGGTAGGCAGCCCCTGGATATTCGACGGGAACATATTCTTCCCGGAAACAGGGACGCCCATCTGAAAAATGGCGCGCATCAGAACGCTGTTTGCAGTCTGACTGCCGGAACCGTTAACTGTGGCAACCTGTATGCTGAAATCGTTGACTACCGGCTGTTGGAATTCGCCCGAGCGCTGCGCGGCCGGGGAAGCCTCAATAGTGGACATTTATGTACGAAAACCTCATGATCGGGCGCTGAAGCCCTTAGGGTCACCTGCGTTTCCTTACAATTATACGCTCCAAACGGGCGGCCAGGCACTCGATCCGCTGCTGCCGGCTGCTGCCGCTGCTGCCGATGTTAGCGAGTGGCATTGGGAGGGCCGGCGCAACGCAAGATAGAGCTTCGCTCGGCGAAATAGGCTAAACTGAGAGACATCCAGGGCAGGAGCATTTGAGTCGATTTCTGTTTGCACCTTTCCTCTGCGCCGTGCTGGCGGCGGGGACCAACGCGGCTGACAAGGGCCAACTAGATTTCAGCCCCTCATTATTCACCGTCATGGCGGCGATGAATGCGTCGGGCTACGAGATCAACGCCGGCTCGCCGAATAACGATCCGTTGCGCGAACAGATCCGCCAGGCGGTGGGCGCGTCAAAGGCGCCGGTGCTGGCCGAGTTAAAGCTATTCTATGAGGGACACCGCCAGCGAGACGCCAGCGCGGACCTGGGCCAGTACATCTCGTTTGCCCTCGCCACCAGCGGTCCCCCGGAGTTCACGTTTCGATACAAGCCTACCGAGGTTCCACCGGACGCCCAAACACTCGAGGGGTTGGGTCCGCTCCTGGTGCGCTTTTATCGCGAGGCCAATATCGCGGAGTTGTGGAACCGGTCGCAGCCCGCGTTTGAGCATGCTCTCGAGCGGTATCACGCGCCGGTTTCGCGCTCCATCCTGGAAGTAAACGCGTACCTGCGAAATCCCACCTCGGGCTATCTGGGCCGCACTTTCCAGATCTATCTCGATTTGCTCGGCCCGCCCAATCAGGTTCAGACACGTAGCTACGGAAACGAGTATTTCGTGGTGGTGACGCCCTCAGCGGACCCGCGAATCGATGCTATCCGGCATGCCTACCTACACTATCTTCTGGATCCTCTGGCGACCAAATACGGCGAAGAGGTCCTGGAGAGCAAGTCGCTGATCGATTACGCCCAGGGGGCTCCGGCGCTCGAGGAAATTTACAAGTCCGATTACCTGCTGCTGACCACCGACTCTCTGATCAAAGCTATCGAGGCCCGGCTTCCTGGACACGCGGAAAGTGTGGACGAAGCGCTGCGCGAAGGATACATCCTGGCGCCATATTTTGCGGAAAAGCTCACGGCGTATGAAAAACAGAAGGAAGCCATGCGCCTGTTTTTTCCGGAGATGGTGAAACAACTGGATGTCGGCCATGAGAGCAAGCGGCTCGCCAGTGTGCAATTCGCGGCCGAGAAACGAGTGCGTGCGGCGCGTGTGGTCGAAGCGCAGCCTCGCGTCGAGTCCCCGGTGTTGAAAACTCTGGAGCAGGCCGAGCGGCATTACGGCAATCGCGATTACGAGCGTGCGCGACAAGCCTATCTGCAGGCGCTCGAACAGACCGGCGAGAAGCCCTTCCACGCGCGGGCGTATTATGGTTTGGCCCGCATCGCTGTGTTGAAAAATGACGCGGAAACGGGTGAGCAGCTTTTCCGAAAGGCCCTGGAGTCCTCGCCTGACCCTTATGTTGCTGCTTGGGCGCATGTTTATCTGGGCAGGCTGTCCGATATTTCTGGGAATCGCGACGAGGCCACGCATCATTACCAACTGGCGCTCGCGATAGATGGAGCATCGGCTGCAGCGCGTCAAGCAGCCGAAAAGGGAATCCATCAGACTTTTAAAAAGGAAAACTGAAGGAGTTTTTGCATGCAACGAGTTTTGATGATTACGATGCTGGCGCTCACCGTGACCGTGGCTGGACTCTGGGCGCAGGCGAAGCAACCGGCGCCGAAATCCAAGGAAGAAATGGACGCCTTGCAGGCCATGATTCAGGCGCCGGACGCGGACGCCAGAATCAAAGCCGCGGAGAATCTGGTCACAAAGTTCGCGGACACGGATTTCAAGGCACTTGCGTTTTACATGGAAGCTGTGTCGTATCAGCAGAAAAATGACTACGAGAAAATGATCGTCTCCGCCGAGCGCTCCGTGCAGGCTGATCCGAAACAATATGCCGCGTTGCTGATGCTGGCCAGAGGTATTGCCCAGCGTACCCGCGAGTTCGATCTCGACCGGGAAGAGAAATTGACACGCGCGGAGAAATACGCCAAGGACGCTCTGGAGATCCTGAAAGACGCTCCGAAGCCGAATCCGCAGATCACCGATGATCAGTGGGTGCAGGGAAAGCGGGAGTTCGCCGCGCAAGCACACGAGGCGCTGGGATACGCCGCCATGGCGCGCAAGAACTTCCCCGTGGCGATTGAGGAGATGAAAACGGCCATCGAGGAGTCGCCCGACGCGGTCACAATGGTTCGGCTGGCGCAGGTTTATAACCAAACCAGCAAGCCCGACGAAGCTCTTACCCTGCTCGATAAAGTCATGGCCATGCAGGATCTGCATCCCACAATCCGGCAATTCGCGCAGGCCGAGAAAGTCCGGGCAACCCAGTTGAAGAACGGTGGCACGAAGCCCCCGGCCGCGCCGGCAGCGACCCCTCCGCAGGTTGAGATCAAGAAGCAGTAGAGCGAGGACGTGGCGTTCCGGGCCGGCATGCGCGCCGAGGTTGAATCTCTCGAAGACGCGATCGGGTATCGCTTCCGGAATCGCACGATTCTAGAGTGCGCTCTCACGCACAGCTCGCACGCGCACGAAACATCCGCCGTCTTGGGCCAGCAGCCGGCGCGCGATAACGAACAGCTCGAATTTCTGGGAGATTCCGTTCTCGGGCTGCTCATCAGCGAGGCGCTGGTTGAACGTTTCCCGGCTTTTGCGGAAGGCCATCTTTCGAAACTAAAGGCTCACATCGTCAGCGCCGTACACCTCTACCACGTAGCCGAGATTCTGGACCTGGGGCAGTATCTTAAGCTCGGCCGCGGTGAGGAGATGAGTGGCGGCCGTTCCAAACGCACGCTGCTGGTGGATGCTCTCGAAGCTCTCATCGCCGCCATTTACCTGGAAGGCGGATTGGAACCTGCGCGGAAGTTCGTCAGGCAGCACGTAGTGGGCGAGGCAGCGCTTGAACCTCTGCTCGCCGAGGGGTCTCCGAAGGATTTCAAGAGCGCCCTCCAGGAATTGGCTCGTGCCCGGGGGCTCCCGCTGCCTCGTTACATCGTCATGAAGGAGACTGGTCCCGAGCACGCCAAGACGTTTATGGTAGAGGCCCGGGTGGGCCGGGACTTCTTCGCGCAAGGCGAAGGCAACTCCAAAAAAAACGCGGCGCAAAAAGCGGCGGAATTAGTTTTGGAGCAACTGGTAGCCGCCAGTGAAACGCGGCCGCCGTCACTCGGCTAGCACTCTCATATACCGGCCCATCCAGTAAGGCAGCAGGAAAAACGCTCCATCATCTTCTCCGCGTCCGCCATTGCCGCCGTCAATCCGGAAAGGATTCCCGTTCCACTTCATCACCGGCCGCTCATCGGGTGGAAGCAATTGAACCGACTGCCGCTTATGAAAGCGATCCGTTGCGGAGTCCATCGCTACGTCGCTGCGTCCGGAGTTTTTCACCGTCCATTCGATCAGGTCCATGGGAATCCGGCAGAGCGCCCACGCAGCATTTTCCATACTCACAGGCCGGGCCGGTTTTGCCAGCAGATAAATGAAAGTCCAGAGCGGGTTCCTTTCGCGCTCGATATTGTTCCACCACTGGCTGGCCGCGCGGCGGTAGGATTCCAGAAAGTGGGCGGCCTGCTCGTAACGGAAAATCGCGTAGAAGCTCAACATGGCAAGTTCCTCATCCGAGTAATTGATCTCCTCCCGCAGCTCGAGATAGCGGGTGCTCTGGTCCAGATATTTCAAGTCAACCGCGGAGCGCCGGTACTCACTTTCGTATTTTGGGTCTCCGCTGATATGCGCTGCCGCCTTGAGAAAACTCAGCAGCTCGAGCGCGTTCAAGGCGCTGTCAGAACGGCCGGCCTTGCTCTCGAAGTACTCGCGGGACCATCGGCCCCATGTTGTCGGCTTACCGTGTACGTCCGTCAGGTTGTAGCCGTGCGCCAGGATGTGATCCATGATGCGCGTAGCAGTTACCCGGATGCGCGCGCGTAAGTTTTCATCGGGTAGCAAATCCCACGCCACACCGAAAAGGAAAAAGTGGCCCACGATTTCGTCCGAGCTGGTGTCGGCTTTCCACTCGTACCTGCCGTCCGGAGTCCAATGCCAGACGCCATCAGCCGGCCGCCAGTCTCCCTTTCGAATGTAGGAGCGCGCCGGAAATCCCGGCCTGCCGGTCACCTGCTCCAAGAACAGCACGGCATTGATCGATTATTTCGCGCTGGCCAGTGCCTGGGGCGAGCGGGTCACGGCATAACGAAAACATTCCGCGGCGGCATACATGGCCGACCAGAGGCCGTCATTATCGCTGGGCTCGAGCTGATTGCTCGCAAGCTCCCCGGGTGTTTCAAGGCGCGACGACGCAACCAGCCCGTAGCGGTCATGGCGCTCGCGAATACGCTTTTCGAAGAACTCCGCCTTCTGACCAAGCGTCATCGCCCGCAGCTCGATGTGCGAAACGCCGGTTCGTGTGCGCACCCAGATGCCACGAGCGTTGTCGGCAACCAGATTGAGAACCTCGTCGTCGGGCAGGTAGCGCAGGCCGGCAAAGTACTGGCGGCGATCGAGCGAACTGGCGTTGTTGTCGATACGCACGGCGCCTTGCCGCGTGCCGTGCCACAGAGCCCCGTCGCCGGCTCTCGCGACGCAACATGCCTCACCTTGCGGTGGCGCACCAGGCGCGACCTTCACCTCGGTAGGAACACGTGGATTGGTGACCTGGTAAAACGTCCGGAACTTTTGCGGATACGGATGAAGTCGAACGGTTTCGGCGCAGTAGGCAGCGCCAGCGGCCAGCAAAATGGCGCCCGCGGCCGGCATCACGGCTCGCATCAAGCGGCGCATCTTCTAACAAACTCCGCGATCAGCTTGCACCAGCGGCCGAAAATCAGGCGCGCGAGGTCTTTCATGCGCTCAGAGTGTGCGTGCGGATCGATGGGCTCAGCCACCTCCCGGATATCGCCGCAATTCGCGTCCTCCACGCACCACTGGCTGATCATTTGTGGCGTCACCTCAAGGTGGAATTGCAACCCGTAAATCCTGTCGCCAATGCGGTAAGCCTGATGCCGGCAGCCGGATGAAGAGGCCAGCCAGTCCGCGCCTGGGGGCAGGTCGAACGTTTCGCCGTGCCAGTGGAACACGGTCTCAGGGTTCCCTAAGCCCGCGAAGAGCCGGTCTTCGTTTGCAGCAGCGGTCCACGAGACCGGCAGCCAGCCAATTTCTTTGACGGCACTCCGATACACGCTCGCGCCGTGCGCTTTCGCTATCAATTGCGCGCCCAGGCAAACACCCAGCAGCGGCCTTCCGAGCGTCGCGGCCTCCTCGATCAACGCCAGTTCGCGTTGTATGTAAGGCAGGTCATCATTCGCCGACATCGGCCCGCCCATGAAGATCAAAGCATCGGCATCGGCAGGGCGGACGTCCGCGTCAGGCAATTCGTGAAGATCGACATAGCGCCACTCGAGCCCGTGCTCGTCGAGCGCATCCGCAATCCAACCGAGATGTTCAAAAGGAACGTGACGAAATACCAGGACCGGCACCGCGAAGCTTACTCGGTGGCGTTGCGCTGCGCCACCTGGAAATGACTCAGCGATTGGGCGTAGCGATACACACCCTGGTACAAGGCCTCAGCCAGTTTCTGGCGATGATCTGGGCGCTTGAGCAGCGTTTCTTCACGCGCATTGCTGAGGAATCCAACTTCGGCCAGGACAGACGGCATGGAAGCACCGATCAACACCACGAACGGAGCCTTCTTGATGCCGCGGTTCTTGGCGGCTGTGTTGTAGCGGACCTCAAAGGTCTGGAGCGCGCCCTGAACCTTTGAGGCGAACTCCCGCGACTCTTCGATCTTTTCATTCAACGTGATGGTCTGAATCAGATCGCGCAGCTCGAAAACCGAGTTCTCCGAACTGGCGTTCTCTCGGGCGGCCACATCCAGCGCTTCTGGCGACTTGGTGAAATTCAAATAGTAAACTTCAATGCCGCCGATCCTGGGGTGTGCCGAAGAATTAGCGTGAATCGAGAGAAATAAGTCCGCTTTTTTCTGATTGGCCATCTCGGTTCGCGAATGCAAGGGGACGAAGGTATCGTCGTTTCGGGTATAGATCACTTCGCTGCCCATGCGCTGCTCGATCAGCTTGCCCACGCGTTTGGCGACGTCGAGCACTAGATCTTTTTCCAACACGCCATGCCGCCCGACGGTTCCTTCGTCGTTTCCGCCATGACCCGGGTCGATGACAATGCGATTGATCTTCAGGCCCAGTGCGCGGATGAGTGAACGCTCGCTATCAGACGCGGAACGCGCAGTCTTGGGCGAGGGCCTCGCGGAAACGCTTTTTGCCGTTGTGGCGGCATCGGAAGGGGATGACTCCGTTGAAGGCGGAGACGCCGCTGGCGGGGCGGGTAATGGGAGAATCACGGAAGTCGGCGTAATCACAACCTTCCCGTTCATCCCCGCAATTTGAGTTTTCGACGATTCCGCCGCAATCGGCGGAGGATCTGCAATGATCGGCGGTGGAACAGTTACTGATGCGCGTTGGACGGGAACGGGTATGGGCCTTGTTGGCCGGCGCTCGGTCTGGGGCGTTGCACGATTTGGAATCACAGCCGTTTTGGCCGTGCCCTGATCAGTCCCTGCGGCATTGCCAGTCGCAGCGGCGGTTCGCTTGCCGGCACTTGCAGAGTCCGGCGGCGGCTCGGACCGATCCGCAGCGGTTCGCTGCGGCAGGTCTTTCAAGGCGGCCCCGGTCGATCGCAGTTCAATGATGACTCGGCTGGGATTTTCGAGCCGCGATAGTTTGTACTCGACCGACGGTTCCAGATCGAGCACTACGCGCGTCACACCTGGCTCATATTCAGCGGCGCGGATGCGCTTCAGAAGCTTGTCGCCCACTGCGGTGGTATAAAGCCGGTGGCCGTCGATCATCGGGCTCGCGCCGAGAAAATCGAAGAACACACGGTCGGGATTCTGGACGTGGTCGGAGCGCAGGCGAACCTCTCCACTGATTTCAACGGCGACCCGTGTCACATCCGGCAGCGACCAGTACCGGATTGCAGTCACCTCGAGCGGCGCGTACCGCCGCGCCTGGCCCACAACTGCTGTCATCGCCAAGACAGCCAAAGTAGTGCTGAGCCGCGCGGTCATGGATCAGGGTGTCCTGTAGGAGATTCGCCCCGTGGCATCCACGAACGCATGGATGCGGTTGTGTCCGTCCGATGTGAGGGACTTGTTTGCCGGGGGAGAGGCATTTTTTCTGGCTTCCTGGGCTTCGTCCAACTTCTTTCCTACCTGATAGACGTAATTGCGTGTCTCCGGGTATGGCGGGACGCCGCCGAAACGTTCCACACTGCCTTCGCCGGCATTGTACGCCGCCAGCGCCAGATGACGGTCGCCCTTGTAATGCTCCAGCAGATACTTCAAATAGCGAACACCGCCATCCACGTTCTGCGCGGGATTCATGGCATTGGAAACGCCGAACCGGCGCGCCGTCGAAGGATCGAGCTGCATAAGACCAAGCGCGCCCTTTTCCGAGATCGCGTAAGGATTGTAATTGCTTTCGATACGAATTACCGAGTGCACCAGATCCCTATCAACTTCGTGCCGCTGGGCGATCTGATCGACCATGTTCCGCATCGCGGATGGCGCCGGGTCGGGCGCAGGCGGCAGCGTAATCTCAGGCGCGGAAGCTGTGGTGCGAGAAATTTTCGCAGGCGACTGGCGTGGCGGCGGAGCAACGGCCCTCAGCAGCCGCCCCGTGCGGGCGTCGATGCGCACGATCATCATGACCCGGGTGGTGCTCCCGGCGGAAGCCGCCAGGGCGATGGCGCTGCCTGCTGTGATCACCGGGAATAGTATAGAACAAATTCGCATTATTTTGTTTTATCTGTTACCCGATTTGCGCCATCGGGCACATCTCATCATGACACATCTCATCATAATGTTATCATTTTTGCATGAATTGGGCGGGGTTCGTGCTGGTCGGCGGCAAGAGCTCCAGAATGGGATGTAATAAAGCGCTGCTGCATATTCGAAATCGAACGCTGGCGGAACAGGTCGCCGAACAGCTCCGGGTAGTAACTAACGACGTACGACTGATTGGCCAAGTGGATACTTACGGCTCGCTCGGCTACCCCGTGGTTGAGGACCTTCTTAAAGGATGCGGCCCTCTCGGAGGCATTCACGCGGCCTTGAGCGCCACGCACGCCCAATGGAATCTCGTGGTCGCCTGCGATATGCCTGAAGTCACTGCAGAGTTTCTGCAGCGTCTGATCGCGCGCGCCGAAGCGGGCTCGGCTGATGCCGTCATACCCGCCGGTCCGGACGGCCATCCCGAACCGCTGTGCGCCGCGTACCATGGCCGGTCTCTCACGGAAATCACCAATGCGCTCGAAGCTGGAACATTTAAAGTCATGAGCGGGCTCTCGCGGCTGAAAGTGGATGTCTGGCGCGTACCGGATGCGCGTTACTTTCATAATCTCAATACGCGGCAGGATTGGCTGGGTTACTCCAATGCCTGAGGAGTTCCCCCACTATATCGAATTCCGCCACGTATATAAGACGTTCGACAAGCCTGTTTTAGTCGACAGCAATTTTGCTGTAGATGCCGGGCAAACGGTGGCCATTATAGGCCGCAGCGGAGTCGGTAAATCCGTCACCCTGGCCCATATCATGGGATTTTTGAAGCCCGACCAGGGCCGGGTCATCGTATCGCACGAGGATATTACTGACTTTGGTGAATCGGACCTGCGCCGCATCCGGAGAAAAGTGACCATGGTATTTCAGTCAGGAGCGCTGTTTGACTCCATGACCGTGGCCGAAAACGTGCTATTTTCCCTTGAATTACGCGAGGACTACGACGTGCAGAACAAGGAAGACGTGGTCAACGGGCTACTCAAGATGGTGGACATTTATGAAGCACCGGATGCCTATCCAGCCGATCTTTCAACCGGCTACAAACGGGCCGTAGCCATCGCGCGGGCGCTTGCCGCACAACCGCAGTGCATTCTGTATGACGAGCCCACCACCATGGTCGATCCGATCATGTCCGATCACCTGGCCGACTTGATGCTTCGGCTCAAACGCCAGCTCAAGCTCACCTCAGTCGTTGTGACGCACGATCTCGACCTGATGTATCGCGCCGCGGACCACGTCGTGTTCCTCCACCAGGGACACGTCATCTATTTCGGTCCCACCAAAGAACTTGAAAAATCGGGTCATCCGCACATCCAGGAGTTTCTGGCCCTGGATCGAGTGGAAAAGGCTTAGGAAAACTCCGAGGTGGAGGTGAAGATTCGCCTTGCGTGGCGCCTGCCTTGTCACGATTTGGCGCCTAGGCCAATCAAGAATACGCCCACCACAATCAGCAGCAGGCCCAACGTCTTCGAGCGCGTGATCGGCTCTTTGAAAAACAGGCGGGACCAGAACAGCGTCCACACGTTCGCCAGCGAAACCATGGGATAGAGCACCGATACTTCACCGTGCTTCAGACCCAGAATGTAGAACGCCGAGGATAGCAAGAAGAGCGCCACCCCGGCTGCCAGGCGGCTGTTCAAAATCAAATACCGCAGGCCGTCCCGGAGTTTTTGCGCGCCTGATTTCAGAAACACCGCGCCAAAGGATCCCACGAATGAAGCCACCAGCACCATCACCATTGAAATGACCGGCGTCTTCATTCTTCGCCTCGCCTGCCCAGCACGGCCACTCCCGCTACCACGACCGCGATACCTGAAACCTTGAAAATGTTGAGGGATTCGTGGAAAAAGATAACCGACAGAATGGTCACCCAGACGTAGGTCAGCGCGATGATGGGGTAGAGGACCGAGAGTTCGCCGTCCCGCAAAGCGAACACCATCAGCACGGTATTCATCCCATAGAGGCAATAGCCTCCCAACAAAGGCAGACTGGTGAGGTAACCGGTCAGACCAGAATGCGTCATCTGGCTCAAGCCGACCTTCATCAGCATTTGAGCGCCCGCGCCGAACAAAGTACACATAAAAACAAGCGCGATCGACTGAGAACGCGTCAGCGGCCGATGGTATATCGGAACCGTCGAGGCGGCGGATGGTACCACGCCTCACAGCATAACAAAGCCGCCGGGTTCGGACGATTCTTTGTGAGCAGATCCACAATACCAGGCTGAACCCCATTTTCGCCTCAATTCCGGTGTGATGCTGCCGCAAGCAATTTCCCGGCAATTCGCCCCTTTCGTTTCCGATACAATGGTCTTATCGTGAGTCAAGAGAACACCACCGTAGCCGAACAGGCTCCGGAGCAGATCAAGAAGACGTCAAAGAGCGATATTCCGCCGTGATTCCCACGGGCTCGATGGAAGACACGCTGCTGATCGGAGATCACCTGCTGGTTGACAAACTGGCCTACGCACCGCCGGGAGCCGTCACCCGGCATCTGCTGCCCTACGAAGACATCAAACGCGGCGACATCATCGTGTTTCGCTACCCCATCGACATCCGGCAGACGTTTGTCAAACGCGTGATAGGGGTTCCAAACGACCATATCCGCATGGAAAACAAGCGCGTGTTTCTGAACGGCCATCAGCTTGACGAACCGTACAAGTACAACAAGACCGAGTATGTCGATTCATACCGCGATAACTTTCCGTCCGCCCCGAATGTCAGCCTCTATCCCCCGGCGCAGGAGATGCTTCAGAATAATCAGGTGAATGGTGAGATCGTTGTGCCGCAGGACCATTATTTCGCCATGGGCGACAATCGCGATTCATCGCTCGACAGCCGGTACTGGGGCTTTGTGCCGCGTGAGAACATCATCGGCAAGCCACTGATTATTTACTGGTCCTACGACGCACCCACCGAAGCGTTGTCAAACCCTGCCATCGGCATCGATCATCTGGTTGATCTGCTTCAGCATTTCTTTACCAAGACGCGGTGGAAACGCAGTTTCAGGTTGATTCACGGCTATCCGATCCAGTGAACCATGTCCAAGCCGCACTATTACGGCCTGATCTTGGCCGGAGGGCGCGGTACCCGCTTTTGGCCGCGCAGCCGCCGCAAGCATTCGAAACAGGTCCTGCCGATCCTGGGGGACCGGACACTCATACAGGCCACCGTGGACCGGTTGAGCCCCGCTATCCCGCCGGAGCGGCTTTGGGTGCTGACCAATGATCATCTCCGGGACGTCATCGTGCGGCAGCTTCCAACGGTTCCACAGCGGCAGATTTTGGCCGAGCCGGCGCAGCGAAACACGGCTCCGGCCATCGGTCTGGCAGCTCATATTCTTAAATCAGTGGACCAGGACGCCGTGATGGGCGTATTTCCATCCGACCATGTCATTGGCAGGCCCTCGCGTTATCTGCAGTTCGTGCGCGCGGCGTTTGGCGCTGCCGATCGCGGGAAAATAGGCGTTTTAGGCATTTTGCCTAGATGGCCGGAAACCGGATACGGATACATCGAACTTCTACGCGGGGCGAAGCCCGGTTCGCTGGTACCGGCGCCGGTCTCGAGCTTTCGCGAGAAGCCGGACCTCAAAACCGCCGTAAAATACCTGGCCGCGAAGCGATTCTACTGGAACGCCGGAATGTTTTTCTGGCGCGCCAGCGTCGTGATCGACGCCTTGCGCCGCTACCTGCCGAAGACCGCCAGTATTCTTGCCACTCTGCCGGCGTTCGGCCACCGCCAGTTCAATCAAAAACTCCGCGAAGCGTTCCCGCTGTGCGAAAACATCTCGATTGATTACGCGGTGCTCGAGCGCGCCGATAACGTTGTGGGTTTGGCATGTGATGAGATCGGTTGGAATGACGTCGGCAGCTGGAACGCGGTTTACGAGCTGCATGCCAAGGACCGGCACCGAAACGCGGCACGGTCGACCATCGTTTCTCACGCAAGCACGGACAACTTCATTGATGCCGGCGACAAACTCGTCGCCATTCTGGGCGTGAGTAATCTGGTGGTAGTTGATACCCCTGACGCGCTGCTGATCGCGGACCGGAATTGCGCGCAGCAAGTCGGTGAGATCGTCAAGTTGCTGGAGCTAAACGAGCGCCACGATTTGCTGTAAAAGAGTCGGCGCGGACTTCAGTCTGCGGAGGGCCCGGCGGTTGGCGGCTGCGCGGCAAAAATCGCGTCCAGAATCCGGACGGCCTGGTCCACTTCGCTCTCCGTCACAATATATGGCGGCAGGAAACGCAGCACCGTATCATGCGTGCAATTGATCAACAGACCGCGCGCCTGCGCATCCAACACCATCTGCTTGCCTGGAACCTCGAGGTCCAGGCCAATCATCAGGCCATGGCCCCGGACTTCGCGAATGAAACTATGCTTACGGCCCAGATCCCCCAGGCGCTCGCGAAAATAATCGCCGGCGCGCCGGATCGCCGGCAGCAGCTCATCCAGAATGTCGAAAAACTCGAGCGCCACACGGCAGGCGAGTGCGCTCCCGCCGAACGTGGACCCGTGCATTCCGGGGGCGATCGCCGCAGCCGCCCGCTCATTCGCAACAATCACACCCAGCGGCAGGCCGCAGGCCAAGGGCTTAGCCGCCACCATGACGTCCGGTAACACCACCGGTGTGGCCAACTGGTAACCGAACCAGGTACCGGGGCGGCCGACACCACACTGGATTTCATCGAACACCAGCAGCGCGTCGTAGCGGTCCGCCAGTTCCCGCGCTCTGCGCGCGTATTCAACCGTCATCGGGAAAATGCCGCCTTCGCCCTGGATCCACTCGATCACGATACCCGCCGTACGTTCACTGAAAGCCGCTTCAAGCGCCCACACATCGTTAGGTGGAACAAATTTCACTCCTGGTAGCAGCGGCTCAAAATCGTTCCGGTACTTGGATTGACCCGTGACCGACAGCGCTCCCAGGCTGCGGCCGTGAAAGGAGTTCTCGAGAGAGAGAATCTCGAATTTCGCGGGGTTGATCTTGCGGCCGTGCGCGCGCATCATCTTCAACGCGCCTTCCATGGCCTCGGTTCCGCTGTTGGCAAAAAATGAACGCTTGAGCCCGCTCACCTCGGCCAGCTTCTTGGCCAGTGGTCCCTGGTAACGGTGGTAGTAAAGGTTGGAACAGTGGATCAGCAGCGCGGATTGCTCGCGAATCACGTTCACAATGCGCGGATGATTGTGTCCGAGCGCATTGACCCCGATCCCCGCGATGAAATCGAGATAGCGGTTGCCTTCCACGTCGTACACGAAACAGCCCTCGCCGCGTTCGAGCGCCAGCGGGTAGCGGCTATAGTTCTGGAGCAGATATTCACGCTCCAGCTCCATGATCTGCTCTGTCGGCGTAGTGGTGGGCGTGGCGGAACTCATTGGACCATCATACAATCTCATCCAATGGGCAAAACGGCATTCCTGTTTCCTGGACAAGGATCGCAATACACGGGCATGGGTAAGTCGCTGGCCGAGACATATCCGGCCGCGCGGCTGGTGTTCGAATCGGCGGACCAGGCACTAGGCTTGTCTGTTTCCGCTCTTTGCGCCAAAGGTACCGAAGAACAATTGAAGCTCACCGAGAACACGCAGCCCGCCATCCTGACGGCCTCGATTGCGGCGTTCACGGTTCTACGAGAACTGGGCTTGAGGCCCGATTATGTGGCCGGCCACAGCCTGGGAGAATATTCGGCGCTGGTGGCGGCCAGCAGCATTCGGTTCAGCGATGCTCTGCGACTGGTGCGTAAGCGCGGCCGTTACATGCAGGAAGCCGTGCCGCCGGGTGCGGGCGCCATGGCGGCTCTACTGAAGCTCGAGTCGGAGCGCTTGAAAGATGTGCTCGAGAAGGCTGCGCAAGGCGAAGTGGTGACCGCGGCAAATCTCAACGCGCCTGACCAGGTGGTCATCGCCGGTCACGCAGGCGCGATAAACCGGGCTATTGAATTAGCCAAGGCGGCGGGCGCCAAACGCGCGGTGCTGCTGCAGGTGAGCGCGCCTTTCCACTGCCCTCTGATGAAACCGGCGCAGCAGCGGCTGCTGGCCGACCTGTCGACGGTCACCTTCGACGACCTCGATTGGCCGCTCGTCAATAACTGGCAGGCCCGCGAGATCCACACGGGAACGGAAGCCCGCCAGGGCCTGATCGAGCAGATACCGAACACGGTTCGCTGGCACGAAACCATTCGCCATCTGATGTCACGCGGGGTAGACCGCTTCATCGAGGTGGGACCCGGCGGCGTGCTTTCGGGGCTGCTGCGGAGCATTGACTCGTCCCTGAAGGGCATCAAATTCGGCGAAGCGGCGGACGTAGAAAAGATACAGGCTGCGGCAACCTCCCGGCTCGGCAGCTAGTGCTTAATTGCGTAAATTAACAATTGTATTTTGAAGCTGGCTGCCCTTCACTTCGCGCTTCC
>QHXW01000285.1 GCA_003223115.1 Acidobacteriota bacterium | reverse complement strand
CTTGAAAGAAATCAAAAGCGCGCACGTGCGAGCTGATCCAGTCCCGCAAGCCGCGCGTCCATGTGGCTTCGGCATAGGTGTAGCTGCTGGCGCCCAGCACCGCCACAAACACATAGGCATCGCGCGTGTCTCCGGTGAGCCGGTCTATGACACCCACCGTCTGGCCGGCATGATCGACGAACATCTTCTCTCCGGCGCGATAGTCCTGTCGCAGGACCAGATCCAGTCGCCGCGACCATTGGCTGTATAGTTCGCTGAAACGGCTGACATGTGCTGCAGCACATGTCAGCCGTTATGTGGCGGCCGTATTTATGTTGCGAAGTGAATCCAGCCGCTGGGTTGGCGCGCTTTCGGCGGCACTCTGTAGCAACATAACTGGTCGCCCACCAGCGCTACAGGCCTTTCAGGAAGGCCATCAGCGAAGGCAGATTGGTGCGTCGCGGCGGAGTTTGAGGCAAGCCCTTGATGTCGACGCTTGCTAACGCCGTCGCTTTCATCTCCATGTCGACCTCAGCGTACACGTGAGTTGTATCGAGGGAGACGTGGCCCAGCCACGCGCGGATGGTATTGATGTCCACGCCGGAGCGGAGCAGATGGACCGCCGTGGTGTGCCGAATGGTATGTGGACTGACGCGCTTGAGGGACAAGGACGGCGTGGACTTCGATGCTAACCGCGCGTAATTAGCTACGAGCCTGTGTATGCCGAAGCGCGTCATGCGTTCGTTTCTTCGACCAAGGAATACCGGCTCTGTTTCATTGCGACCGGTAACCAACCGCGATAGCGCCGTCACTGTTGCGGGCCATAGTGGGCATAGGCGCCACTTGTTTCCCTTGCCCATGATGCGAACTGCTGGCGATCCCTTCAGGTGCAGATTACCGATGAGTAATCCTGCCGCTTCATCAGCTCGCGCGCCGCTATTGTACAGGAACAACAGCACGGCGTGATCGCGGTCGCCAAGCGCCGTGCGCCGATCAGGCGCTTTCAACAATGCGCCCATCTCAGCTCGTTCGAGGTAGCCGATCAGATTCTTCGCGGTCTTCTTGAAGGGAATTGCCCGTATCTCCGTAACCCACGCGATGTGGAGCGGAGAGCGCATGCCGATAAATTTCGCCAGCGAATGGATTGTCCCAAGCCTGTGGTTGCGGGTTACGCCGCTGCATCCACGAACATACTCCACGTGGTCCAGAAATTTGCGCACGATGGCGGGCGTCAGATCCTCTACAGTCATCCGATCGATTGCGCGGCCGCTGTGTTCGCTGGCAAACGGGAGTAGCAGCGTCAGTGTGTCACGATAACTGGCTTGCGTATTGCGGGAAAGGTTGCGCTCGCTCACCAGGTGTTCAAGCAGAAAGCGTCGGACCCACGGGCCCATCAAGGTCTTGTCATTCATGAGGCGTCCTCCGATTGAGCATAGTTGGCAAAGCGCTGGCTGGCCTCTTGCAGCAGATCGGTTGTCATGTGGAGATAGCGCTGGGTAGATTTGATATCGATGTGGCCGAGATACGTAGCGAGTCGGGGCAACAGGCACTCGACGTCCCGGCCCGTTCTATACCACGCGATAACTCTATGGACCGCCGCTGTGTGTCGAATGTCGTGGATGCGCGGAAGACGACATTCGGCACTGGTGCAACCGATACCTGCTGCTCGTCGCACCTTTTGAAACAGCGTAATCACATGTGGATAAGGCCAGCCTCGGCCCGTCTTCGTCGTAAAGAGACGCGAATCGTCACCCAACGGCAATGGAAGTTGGCGCCGCCGTTGAATATAGACAGCCAGTTCTCCTGCGAGTTTTGGTCCGATGGGCACGAGCCGTGTCTTGAAGAACTTTGTGTCGCGAACCGTCACAAGCCTCTCGATAACATCGACATCGCGCAAGGTCAGCTTGAGGGCTTCGCCAATGCGGAGGCCGCTTCCGTATAGAAGAACCAGCAGGGTTCGATACATGGGCGCTTGCAGAGGAGTGTTGTTAACGTGTAGAACCGATGTGGCCTCGAGCAGCCGTCGCAACTCGTCTATCGAATAGACATATGGTGATTGCTGGGGTGGCAGTTTTGGAACGTTGGCCGGTAACGGTGAGCTATCCACGTGCCCACGACTAATCGCGAATTTGTAGAAGCCGGATAATATCCTGTACTTTAGCCCCCACGTGGCGTTCAGGGCGCCGCGCCCGCGCAGGAAAGCAGCGACGGCTTCAGCCTGGACTTCGCCGATAGGCGGATTCCCGATTTCGCGGGAGAATTGGCCAAGCAACCGTCGGGCAGAATCGAACTTCATGCCCAGAGACGTTTTCACAGCGATGTAGGCGTCAATCACGTCACTCAGGCTCATTCGAGGTCCCCCAAATCGAAGTCGCCAACCTCCCGAAGTGCCAACAGGTCGATCTTGGCGTAGGTACGCGTCGCGCCGGTTGTGCGATGACCCAGGTGGTCTCCGATCTCCTTCATCGTGAGGCCCTCAGCAACGAGCCGTGCTGCACAAGCGTGTCGCAATGCATGCGGTCCGCGGTGCAACGCCTGGATGCCCAGTGCCATGAATCTCTGTCTCACCAGAGCGGACATCGCGCCGGAGGACAGCGGGCCATGCGGTGCCTGTAGTCCCAGAAAGATCTCTGGATGCGCCGCTTTGGGGCGTGCGGTGTCGATATAGCGCGCAACCGCCTCAGCCACGGATAGCAAGAGCGGATATACCTGAGGTTGCCGTCTCTTCAACCGAAATACCCGGAGTACACGACCGGGCCAATCGATCTGGTCGAGCCGCAGCGATCTGACCTCGCCGCTGCGCATCCCGTAAATGGCGAGGAGCATCAAGATCGCACGATCGCGGACGTCCGCCGGCGAATCACCTCCGGCATGAGCCAGAATTCGGTGTACGTCCGACCACGCCGGACCTGAGGGCAGTGACTCCTGTGCATACAGACGCGGTCCCCGGATGGCTTCGGCGACACGAGGATCGCACTCGCCGCAATTCGCCATATATCGCAAGAACACGCGGAGTGCGGCCGCGATGTTCGATGTCGAAACACGAGACCAACGCCGGGTGCCCTCCGTCGCGAAGTACACGTCAACATCACTTGGCTCGAGTGCGCATAATGGTCGATCAGTGCGCCCGTACCACTGCAGGAAGTCGCGAATCTGCGATCGCCATTGAACGACGGTTGACGAGCTGAATCCACGTTCATCGCGCATCCAGGTCACATACCGTTCGAGGTGGTTTTGAAATCGTATTTCGGCTGTCGGCGCCCGCCACCATCCCAGGAAGCGGAGCCATGGTCGACCGATATCAACCAGTCGTCGCTCGGTCGAGGCTCCTTTACATATAGATGTCCGTTCGCGGGCAATCTCCTGAAGTGCCCGTATATCAATTCCTTGAGCTGCGTCTCGTCGTAGATGTTGGGACAGCCAAAGTAGTTCGTTGGCTTTCACGCGTAACGCGGAACGTGTCGCACCGTGTTCCGCGCAGTGTTGCAGATAGCGCTCTCGTTCCTCGGCAAACGGTCCGGTCCGATGCCGAGTCAGGGCAGACTCAGAGCGAAAGAGATGTTCAAGCATAGCGGACTCCCCTCTATTGAGGCATGGCTTCCGTTAAACCGAGATGAATCTTATGTTGCGTCGATGTTACGGTTGCCGGTATCAGTCACGGCTTTCACATGATTGCGTAACATAGGCACGGCCGGCACATAACGGCTGTAACTGTAGCCGGTCGAATGCTCCTGTTTGTACTCCTCCCAGAGCAGTTGCAGGGTCACATTGGCGCCCCTGAGCTCCTTGTGAATGGTGGCGTAATCCGGTTGGGGCCGCTGGCCCGCTGAGGGCGGCGGGGGCGGGGGAAACAGTCTCTTTTCCAGCGCGGCGTCATCCAACGTCGGCGGCAGCGGCCAACTTAATTCCACCGCTTCCGCCCGTTTTAAGAAACGTCGCACCGTTCCCTTGCCCAGCACGCAGATGTTCGAGATCTGGCGTTCGCTGAGCCGGGCTTCAAAGTGCAATCTGAGGACTTCTCTGATCTTTCGCATGGGTGTTCTCTCCTGAGGCAAAACATGGTCTCCTTCCGTTTCAAGAGACCATGCATGCCCCCCGTTGTGATCACCCAGCGCCGCCTAACCCTGCCCGCCCGTTCCGATCGAAGTGGGGCAGCGTTCCGAAATAGATGGGGCACCGTTTCGAAGG
>QHXW01000002.1 GCA_003223115.1 Acidobacteriota bacterium | reverse complement strand
TCCGCCAACTGGCCCTTGAGCTGGTTGTGGAACCGGCGCAGCACAGCGGCGATCTGGTGCGCCAGATCTCCTCAGCCATCGTGCGCCTCAATCAGACGAAAGAGCAGCGTCCCATTCTTATCTGTGACGAAGCCCAGATGCTGTGCCATCCCGTGCTCGAACTACTTTCCCTAATGCTGAACTTCGACATGGACTCGAGCTGTATCTGACTTTGCCACTGACGGACCAACCGCTTCTGCGCCGCACCCTCGCGCTGCAGATGAACGGGCCGATGCGTCAGCGCGTTGCCGTGCGCTATCAGTTCGAAAGCCTCGCGCGCGAAGAACCTGACCCCTATCTCGCGCATCAGCTCAAAGCCGCCGGCGTCACGGAGCCGATGTTTGACGACACCGCCCGGCAAGCCGTTTATCAGACCACCAAAGGCATCCTTCGCAAGGTCAATAAACCCCCCTTGACCGCCCTACGTCAGGCGACTTCGCGCAAGACGCCCCTATCGAAGATCCTGATACTCACGGTCACGACGGCTCGACCTAGCAACGCAGGGTGGAGGCCTTGAACGGAGGGAGAGCGTTCCGTCATGCCTAGGGCGATTCAGCGCACAAAGCAATCCCATTCCCTACGACTCGAATATGCGGGGCGCAGGGTTAACGGTTTCCCACTAAAGCCGAGCGATCTCTTCCTAGGTTGGCATCGCGACCTCCAGATCTCTGACGAGACTACCCTCGAACAACTCAGTTCCCTCATCCTCCAGATTCTTGATTGGGACAGAGATCATCTCTATGAATTCAGAATCGGCGACCGCGTCCACGCTCACTTCGGCGAGGACGAACCGTTTGTTGATGCAATCGTGCCTTGTTTGTCGTGCGATACCCCAATCCATCTACTTGGCCTAAACCCCACAGACAAGTTTGCCTACGTATTAGATTATGGAGATTGCCATACCTTTCAGGTTACGGTCCTGGACGTTCAGCCGCTCTCGAGCGGAAACAAGTTTCCCGCGCTCTTGTCCCACAAGGGCAAAAACATCATCCAGTGGCCAGGAACAATGAGCCAAGCGGAGTCACGGACTTTCAAGCAGAAGCCACCAACTCTGGGTCCTTTAGCGCCGCGCAGAACCAACTGGCGTATCCGATTCGTTCGCGCTGCCGATCGCAAGATTCTCATGGAGTGGCGAAACTCGAAAGATAAAGCCCTCTGGCAGAAAGCGGTTACCGTCCTGGTAAACTGGAACCTTCTCCCAGAGGACATCGCCAAAAAAGTAGAGAGACCCCTTTTCGAAATCCGAAAATGGATAAAAGCATTCAACAGCGCGGGTCTTGAGGGTCTAAATCCCCCACGAAAGCCCTATAAAAACGCTCCAGACCGCAAGACCGCCTTGGATCGGAGGCGAAGCCGGATTCTGGAGATCTTTCACGACAGCCCTCGTTCTTATGGGATCAATCGAAGTAACTGGAATCTTGCCTCGCTCGCCGTGGCGTATAGCCATCAGCACAACGAGCCCATGTCGAGTAGTACCGTCGGTCGCCTAATTAGGAAGTCTGGATACACGATGAAGAAAGCGAGGAAAGTTCTTTGCAGCCCTGATCCGGAGTACCGAGAGAAGGTGGACCTCGTCCTGCACACGCTGCAGAATCTGAAGTCTGGTGAGCTGTTCTTCTTTGTGGACTAACTGGGTCCACTCCGGATCAAGAAGTATGGCGGTCGTACGTTTAGGAATATCGAGGCGCTATAACCATGGCCGGTGCCCTGAACGCCATCACAAACCAGGTGACCTGGGTATACGGCCCTTCGAAAGACACGTCGGCGATGATTCAGCTAATAGAAATCCTCTTCAATCAACATAACGCTGCTTCTAGGTTATACATCACCTGGGATGCGGCCTCGTGGCATAGATCCGGCGTTCTAGTCAAGTGGCTCGATACCTTCAACAAAAAGACAGAGTGCTCGAGAGAGGGACCACTTATTCATCTCGTTCCGCTGCCAACATCATCACAGTTCTTAGATGTCATCGAAGCCATATTCAGCGGCATGAAGAAAGCTGTTATACATCACTCCAACTACCGTTCCGAAAAGGAGATGAAAGTCGCCATATCTCGACACTTCGTGGAACGCAATGAATACTTTCTAGCGTATCCAAAACGTGCTGGGAAGAAGATTTGGGACCTAGATTTTTTCACAGATCATAACAACTTCCGATCGGGAGACTATCGAGAATGGTGACGCGTAACGACGTAGTGGTCATAGATTTGACGTTTCTTCTGGAATCGAGCGACAAGTCGTTCTGCGGTGCACCGCTGTTTCTGGGTCCACAAGGCGAGGATAACACCGTCGTTTATGGAGTCGCCAGAGATTTGTTTAAACTTCGGCAGAGTGTAGGCATCCAGCATGCAATACTCGTCATAGGAAAAGAGGCCGACACTTTCTCGAGTCACGCCAACGTCAATAGCGTGATGCAGTTCTTGAGAAGACTTCGGGCGACAGTTGTTTATGAGCCGAAGGCTACTACCGCTAGCCTGTGTAGTGACCTCTCATCGGCGGCACGATGGGTTGTGACTCAGAATAGCGTCCTATTTCAACTCGCGAGGGACGATTTCGGCATCATCGTGCCTGATATCGCAGGTAATGGATACGAGCTTGTAACCGTAGAATCTCTCAAGACGAGTCTTGGAATTCGGCCGGCCCAAGTCCCGAGTTTCCTAGCCCTGACCGAGGGGGGAAAGAAACCAGTCCTAACGAAGCGACAGGCTATTCGTCTCCTCGAACTTCATGATGATCTGGAGGACCTTCTCCAGGATACTTCAGCTGTTTCGTCACACCCAATCAGGCGGCAGCTCTCTGCCAACAAGAAAGTGCTCTTGGCTCGCTTATGTGACATGAAACTTGAGAAAGGGGTGTGCCAGCCCGCTGCATTCACAGAGTCACAGCTTGCACGGCGCGACCGACCACAACGGGCGTGCTTGTTTCGGTGAAAGTGAAGCCCGAGGCCACATACAGAGCGGTTCGAGATGAAACAGGAGTGCAAGAACTGGAGGCCCTGGTCGCGAAATCCGCGGTCTGCGCTATGGATACAGAAGCCAGCGACAAGGACCCGCGGAGCGCGTCACTGTTTGGCGTGGCCTTTTCTGTCAAGGCTGGAGAGGCATTCTACGTGCCCGTGACCAAGGCCGATCTGGAGGGAGCGTTACCTGAGGTGATCAAAGCACGCCTTCAGAAGCTTTTCGCGGGGCGGACAAGGTTCGTGGGCCACAACATCAAGTTTGATTGTGTTCTTCTCCGCCGACATGGAATCCCGATCAAGCATGTGTTTTTCGATACGATGCTGGCGGCCTATGAGTGTTTCGGCGACTGGGAGTTCTTTAATCTCTGCACCTTAGCAAAAACACTTCTTGGAAGGGACGTCAAGAGATACAAGGATATTGTAGGCGAGGGAGAGACCTTATTGGATGTGCCCTTCAATGAGTTGCTTGGACACGCTTGTGCGGATGTCGATATAACTCTGAGATTGTATCATCGTCTTCAAAAAGAACTCGAAAACCGAACGCTATCGGAGCAGTTTTCCGGCGAAACGATGCCTTTGCTTAGGACGCTGGTCGCTAAAGAGTGCAATGGCGTGCGGATAGACATCAAGGCCGTTTTAAGACGAAGGGAGGCGCTGGCCGAAGAGGCAGAGACACTGAAGAGGGTCGTGATCGCACAAGCTGGCAAAGAGTTTGACTTGGATTCTCCGACAGATACGGCCAGTGCGCTTCGGGGAAGCAGTTCGCTCGCCGAACAAACAGGGCGGCGTCTGACGCTTACGCAACTGGAGCATTTGGCGGGCACGCATAGCCTCCCACGACTGATTGTGAAGTATGGCAGAACGCGGAAGCTTGGACGGCAACTCGAGGCAATTTGTGAGGCGGTAAAGGGTGGAAGAGCATTTCCCATTTTCAGCCAGGTCAGGTGGGCGCACGGAGCCTTGTCATCGACGGACCCGAGAATCTGTGAACCAGACTGGCCGCTAGCGCCCTCGACCGTTATTGAGAGGACGCTCCGGGAACGGATGGACGACCCGGAACGTTCTCTCGAAATGCTTCAGCGGGTCACGGGAGATGAAGTTCTCAAAAGAGACCGGCGCGACGCCCTGGAACATTTTTCCCCTATGGGAAAGGACGCCGCCAGGCAAGACCTGGACCAGAGGGATCTATTGCTCTCTGTGGCGATTGGCCTCTCGAACGCGGCGCTAAGCAGAAGGTTCCTTATCGATCGACTCACGGCTGCGGGAATTCGGCAGGCGCTCGAAGTGAAGTACGCGAAACTGTTCAAATGGCTCGATACGTATCGAAGCGAGGTCATGAATCAAGGATTTGCTTATCATGATGGCAAGCGAAAATACTTGGAAGGCCTCAAAAGTTCTGACATTGACAAGAGACAGAAGGCACTCGTGTCGGCAGTGCGATGGTTGATAAGCTATTGAATTGAAATGCGTAGTTCAGGTTGAATTGAACATCGTCCGGCCAGTTACTTTCCGGTTCAGGCTCGGCGGTCGCTGGGCTACCTACACCAATCCGATGCCCGCGCTTTTTCTTAACGATGCTGGCAGCGCCAGCCGGTGGCCATTGTGTCGGCTCATCCCTTATCTGCTGAGAGTACTTGATCGCCATCGCGTAGGCGTGCTGCTTAGCGTATTCGGGGGCCGGCTTCTCTGCGCTGTGGACTTTGCTGTGTCCGCCGGTCCCGGGCTTGTCGGTGTCCAGTAACCACAACCATGACCAAGGCGCATGACTAAAGGTAGGCCGGGGCAACAATCCCCGCTGCCAGCTGGTATTAACGGCAGGAGGTGAACGATGTTAGGTGAACGCAAGCGTGCTGCGATTCTCGAGTTGCAAAAACAGGGTCATGGCATTCGCCGTATCGCGCAAGCCGTAGGCGCTTCGCGCATAACCGTGCGGCGCATCATCAAGAGCGGCGTCTCAAAAGTGCCGACAATTTTGCGTTCCAACAAGGCCGAGCCATACCGCGCGCAGATTTTCGAACTGTATTCCCGCTGCCGCGGCAACCTGATGCAGGTGCATAAGGAATTGATGGCGCACGGCGCTCAGTTCTCTTACCCCGCCCTCACCAGTTTCGTCCGCCGGACCCGCCTCGGGGACGAACACTCAAAGGTAACGCGATCGATCACCGCTGCACAGTAATGGCTGACCGAAATCATCCATGGATCGCGGTCACTGGAAATCCTCAATGGAGAGGCGGACGATTCGGGCGACCTCGCCACTCTTCTCTACAGCCTCAAAAACGGACGGCGAATAGAACGCAAGAAGGCTGCCACGATCCTCGCAAGGAAACGAGGTATTCCGAACGCGACCATATCGGAGATCCTTCATTCCGCACGTCGAACCACCAGACGCTATTTCAAAATCTACTCCGAAGCGGGGCCATCAGTGCTTTTCCCGTTCCGTTCAAGCATGCAACAACCTAGAACGCAGAGCGAGGATCCTGAGAAGACACGACACATCCTTGAGCTCCTTCACCAGAAGCCCACTTCGTTTGGCATCAATCGCACGAGTTGGACGCAACGCGCACTTATCCAAGCCTACAAAGAGCGCTATAACGAGACCATCTCGAGAGGCGCCATTACCCGCCTAATCAAGAGGGCCGGTTATGGCTGGAGGAGAGCACGCCGAGTCCTTACAAGCCCTGATCCGAATTACATAGACAAAGTTGAGCTGCTGTTGAGGACGATGATGTCACTCACTGACAGTGAGCTGCTTTTCTTTCTCGATGAGTGGGGTCCGGTGCAAGTGCGAAAGCGAGGTGGAAAAGCGTACTGCGCCAAAAACAACATTCCGAGGATCCCACGGCATGAGAGCCCGAGGGGCACGGTGGCTCTTGTTGCCGCATTGAGTGCGACCACGAATCAAATGACATGGATGTTCGCAACATCAAAAGGCAGTAGCTCCATGGTGCGCCTTCTCGAGATACTCTATAACCTATATCATGCGTATTCGAAGCTGTACATCACGTGGGATGCTGTTTGCTGGCACAACTCGAGCGCACTTATGGACTGGTTGGATCAGTTCAATGACGCAAACCGGAGGCAGGTGGCAGGTCCGATTATCGAATTGATCCCTCTGCCCACATCTGCACAGTTCCTCAACGTCATCGAGGGAGTTTTCAGCGGTATGACTAGCTAGGGCAGTTATTAACAATTCTGACTATAGTTCTCCAGGCGACATGAAGCTCGCAATCTCAAGACATTTCACTGATAGGAACAAGCGTTTCAAGGACAATCCGCGGCGAGCAGGCAAAGCAATCTGGGACGTAGACTTATTCCACGGCTTCGATGCTTTTCGGGCCGGAGACTGCCGGGAATGATAGATATTCAGGAGCCCAGGCGACGACTGGCGTCGTAGTTCATTGAGCCGAGGGCGAGGCAGGTGGCAGGTCCGATTATCGAATTGATCCCTCTGCCCACATCTGCACAGTTCCTCAACGTCATCGAGGGAGTTTTCAGCGGTATGACTAGCTAGGTACACGAGCTTCAAGTTGAGCCTACGGGATCGGTAATCATGATGGCGGACCGCGGCATCTCCGTGACCCATACAACGATTCTCCGATGGGTACAGCGCTACTTGCCGGAGTTCGAGAAGCGTTGGCGGCGCTACGCTCGCCCCGTGGGCGGGTCGTGGAGGACGGACGAGACCGTTCACGGACAATGAATGTACCTGTACCGCGCCGTCGACAAATCGGACCAAACGGTCGATTTCTTTCTCAGCCGGAACGACGGGAGGAGAGAGCTGGCAATCCGGGCCGCACTCGGCGCGGGACGAGCACGATTGCTCTGGCAACTCGCGACCGAAAATATCCTCTTGTCCCTAGCTGTTTGTCGCTATATCCGGCAGGTACTCGACACGCGATGGGCGCGGCGCATCGGCGTCTGATGCAGCGTGGTCCTAGTTCTCGGGAAGCCGTCCAGATTTGGAGGCGCGACAAATTACGATGAACGCGGGAATTGAGATTCAGGCAATTACTTACTCGCATTTACAAGCATTCCGCTCTAGGAGTAGTCTTAAAATGTTGGGGTTTTACCATTGACTCGATACGTAACAGCCTGCTTCGAAATCTGCGGCGGCGCCCTTGTCGCGCGACGCACTGACCGATGGCATGCCCTGACGCCAATATGGCGGCAAGGCCCCCGGTAGTGGGTGTAAGGAAGCGAGAACGGCGGAAGAAAAGTGATGGTCTTCTGGCAACGATTGCAGAGGCCACGTCGAATGTCGATCCAGTCGTGGTTCTCGTCATGTGCTTGCTTCGTCGGCCATGCCCGACAACCGAATCGCTCAAACACGCGGGGGCACTGTCGGAGAATGCATTCGGCAATGGCGGCGGCACATTGATTGCCGGGTTGTTCTGCGCGGCCGAAGGTGGGATAAAGAGAATCACGACGGGTGTGGAGGCTCTGCCGGTGGCGGCTGACCTTGCCGCCGGGTGTCCGCCCAAGCAGAACCTTCACTCTCAGGGTCACCGAGTTAACGGAACGCCGGGAGCGAGCCAACAGGGCAGCTTTGTGCGGATTGGCCGGTCAAGGAAGCATAAGGTTGCGCGCAAACAGCCACCCTCACACCTTCTTCCCCTTCTTTAACCACGAGCTGACCACGGGCGGAGCATCGGTGGGGTTAGTTGCCGTTATACGGGTCACAACGAGAATTTTGTTTTCGTTGCGTTGACAAGTTCTTTCGTTGCAATCGTTCACCGGAGGCGGCCATTCTGGCTCCTGACTTCCTCGACTCCCCTATCGCGCAGGGATATCAAGGCAAAGCCTTGGCTAGTTAGTGCCGGGCCTCATCGATGGAGTGCTCACTGCTGGTCCGCGCCGTTCATCGCTGGACTACGCGATCCTTGGGCTGGTGATCGGCCGTCTCCTTCCGGTCAAGGTAGAAAGCAATCAGCGCGTACACTTGGGACAGTCGAAGAGTTGGCTGTTCAGCTTGGATCTCTTCCGGACGGCGCCCGTCGAGGAAGGCTTGGACAACAGAATTGATCGGGCCGCTGGTTCCAGAGATTTGGTCGCCGAGCAGGGGTCTGGTAGTATTCACCAGAGCGGAATTTGGACAAGCCGCATCGAATATTTCAACTGCTGGACTATGCCCAATACTATGCCCGGTTTCTGCATAGAGGCGTTGCGACGCGTTGCTACGCTCCAGCTCGAGTTCACCACTAACCCGTTCAGCGGTGGGAA
>QHXW01000284.1:25428-60392 GCA_003223115.1 Acidobacteriota bacterium | reverse complement strand
CAAAGCGAGCAAATCGCGCCGGCCGACGGCAAACTCTATTCGCTACGCGACGTCACGGCAACCGTGGAGTCGGTCCCGTTGATTGCCTCATCCATCATGTCCAAGAAGCTGGCCGAGGGTCTGGACGCGCTGGTGCTGGACGTGAAGGTGGGGAACGGTGCGTTCATGAAGAAGCAAGTGGATGCGCGCAGGCTGGCGCAGATGATGGTGGGGATCGGCCGCCGCATGGACAAACGGGTGCAGGCGCTCATTACCGATATGAACCAGCCGCTGGGGTACGCGGTTGGCAACGCGCTCGAGGTGATGGAGGTGTCGCAGACCTTGATGAACCAAGGCCCGGCGGATTTGACAAGGCTCAGCCTGGAACTGGCCGCGCGCATGATTCACCTGGCCAAGATCGCGCCTACTCTCGACGATGCGCGCCAGATGGCCGAGAACAAGCTTGTGGATGGCTCGGGATATCGCAAATTCAAGCAGGTGATCACGGCACAGGGTGGGGATCCGCAGGCTCTCGACAAATTTGAATTGCTGCCCAATGCCACCGGGATGCGCGAGATTATGTCACCGCGCGCCGGTTACGTCAGTTTGATCAATGCCGGGGATATCGGCCGCGCCTCCACATTGATGGGTGCGGGCCGCAGCCGCAAGGACGATTCCATCGACGCGGCCGTGGGTGTGATCCTCGAAGTCAAAGTAGGGGAAAAGATAGATGCCGGCTCAGTCCTGTGCCGCTTGTACTACACCAGCGAAGAGCACGTCGAAGAAGCCAACGAAATGGTTGAAGGCGCTTTCCACATTTCATCCCAGAAGGCCGAAGAGCGCGCCTTGATCTTAGAAGTAGTAGGGTAACCCTTACATGCTCTCGAAAACCGGGGCGCCGGGATCTTTCCGGTCTCGCTCTTCTTTCCATCGCCGCGCGGGTTGTGCAGGCGCCGGCGTCATGGTCCTACGAATTCCCGCAAACCGCCGTCCGTGCGTCGCAGGGTGATGAGCCGCTTCACCGGCCTGCTCGGGATCATTGCCATTCTGCTTGCCGCATTTCTGTTCTCCACTCATCGCAGCGCCATACGGCTTCGCGTCATTCTTTGGGGCCTGGGACTACAGTTAGCTTTTGCGGTCCTGGTGCTCAAGACGGATTTCGGCAAAATCTTTCAGGCCATCGGCGCGGTTGTAAATGCCATGCTCAACTATGCCGAAGCCGGCAGCAACTTTGTATTCGGTCCGCTGGGTACCAAGGGTGGCCCGTTCGGCGTAGTGTTCGCTTTTCAGGTGCTGCCGATTGTCATCTTCATTGCCTCGTTCTTTTCGATTCTCTACTACCTGGGCATCATGCAGATCGTCGTGCGCGCCATGGCCGTGGGGATGCAGAAGGTGATGGGTGCGAGCGGCGCCGAGTCACTCAATGTGGCGGCAAGCATCTTCATGGGGCAGACCGAAGCACCGTTGACCATCAAGCCGTTCATCGCCGGCATGACCGAATCGGAGCTGTTCACCATCATGGTGAGCGGAATGGCGCACGTCTCGGGCGCCGTGATGGCTGCGTACGTAAAAATCGCAGGCGTGGAGATCGAGCATCTGCTCACCGCGGTGATTATGACCGCACCCGCCACCATCATGCTGGCGAAAATGTTTGTCCCGGAGGTGGAGAAGCCGGTCACCGCAGGCAAAGTGGATGTGCAGGTGGAGAAGACGGCGGTAAATGTCATCGACGCGGCAGCCCAGGGAGCGGGCGACGGTTTACAACTGGCCCTCGATATCGCCGCGATGCTCATCGCATTTCTGGCGCTGATCGCCATGATCAACGGCGGGCTGGGGTGGGTCCGGACGCTGCCCGGTATGGGCTTTCTGCCATCTTCACTGCAACAGATTTTCGCCTGGATCTTCGCGCCCATCGCCTGGCTGATGGGGGTGGCGTGGAATGACTGCGCCACCATTGGGAATCTTCTGGGAACCCGGCTGGTACTCAACGAATTCGTGGCGTTTCTGGAACTGGGGCCGCTCAAACCGCACCTCGATCCGCGCTCGTTCACCATCGCGACATACGCGCTTTGCGGATTCGCCAACCTCAGTTCGATCGCAATTCAGATCGGCGGTATCGGGGCCATTGCGCCCAGCCGGAAGCCAGATCTAGCGCGCCTGGGATTGAAGGCCGTAGCGGTGGGTTCAATGGCAAATTTCATGTCGGCCTGCATCGCGGGCATGCTGGTGTGATTACTGCTGGTGTCATGATAGGAGGCAAGCCGGGGGTGGGAGATTCTTCGATGTTCCAGGACGCCAAAGCATTTATCGAATCCCGCACCAAGCTGCGGCCTTCTGTGGCGGTTGTGCTTGGCAGCGGACTCGGCGGCTTGGCCGACGAACTGATCGGCAGTGAAGAATTCCTTTACGCCAACATCCCGCACTGGCCCGTTTCCACCGCCGTGGGGCATGCAGGCAAACTTGTTTTTGGCATGCTTCCCGGAAGAATCTTGGACGAACACGAGCTGGCGCCGCTCGAAGTGGCGGTCATATGCGGGCGCGCGCATCTCTACGAAGGCTACACAGCCGCCCAGGTTACCTTCGGCGTGCGCGTGCTGGGGATACTCGGCGTGCGCGCCATCATATTCACCAACGCAGCGGGCGGCATCAACACTTCGCTCGAACGCGGTGGGCTTCTGTTGATCACGGACCACATCAATTTGACTGGCGCAAATCCACTGGCCGGGCCGAATGACGACTCGCTCGGGCCACGCTTCCCCGATATGTCCGAGGCGTACTCGCGGGCATACCGGGAGACCGCCAGGCAAGTCGCGCGCGAGCTGGGAATCAAACTCAACGAAGGCGTGTACGCAGCAGTGCTTGGCCCTAGCTATGAGACGCCCTCCGAAATCCGGTATCTGCGCACCATTGGCGCCGATGTAGTAGGCATGTCCACGGTGCCGGAGGTGATTGCCGCAAACCATATTGGGATTCGATGCATCGGGATTTCCTGCGTCACCAATATGGCCGCCGGCATTCTACCCAGAAAGATCAGCCATGAAGAGGTGCTCGAAACCGGCGCCGCGGTGCGCGATACGCTGGTAAAGTTTTTGAAGGCGCTGTTGCCTCGTTTGGAAACGTGATGCCGCAAGACCCGCTGATCGAAGCCGCCTTTGCGGTTCGCAAGAACGCCCTCGCTCGATTTTCGAAATTTCTGGTCGGAGCGGCGTTGGAAGACCAAGCAGGGCGCCTGCACACCGGCTGCAACGTGGAGAATGCGACCTACGGACTCACCATCTGCGCCGAGCGAGTGGCGGTGTTCAAAGCCATTTCAGAAGGTGCGCGTTCGTTCAAGCGCATCGCCGTGGCTGCCGATACCGAGGTACTGACCCCGCCCTGCGGCGCGTGCCGCCAAATCTTGTGGGAAATGTGCGGGGATATCGAAGTGCTCCTCACCAATCTGCGCGGCAAAACCGAATCAGTGCGCCTGCGTGACCTATTACCGAGACCGTTCGATGCTTCATTTCTTTAGACCCCGCACTCACAGGCAGGAATGCCTATTCCACGGAACGCTCTTGTGGACTAGACATTCCTGTCTGGCGATGTGGATCCTTCTCTTTGCGCTTCGGCTCCAGGCTCAGGAGCCCGTCGACTGGATCTGGTCGGCGCGTTACGTCGTGACCATGGACCCGCAACATCGCGTGATCGAGAACGGCGCTCTGGCCATAGGCGGCGAGCGCATCCTCGCGGTGGGGCTGAAAAGTGAAATCGACGGCCGGTATAAGTCCATTCAGCGCCTGGATCGCCCGGACGCGCTCATGACACCGGGCCTCATTAACACGCACACGCACGCACCGATGGTGCTGCTGCGAGGCATCGCCGACGATCTCAAGCTGCAGGACTGGCTCGAGAAGTATATTTTTCCCGCCGAGGCGCGCAATGTCACGCCGGAATTCGTCCGCTGGGGAACACGGCTGGCTTGCCTCGAAATGCTGCTCTCGGGGACCACAACGTTTACCGACATGTACTATTTCGAGGATGTGATCGCGGAGACCGCCAAAGAATGCGGCATGCGCGGTGTGCTGGGCGAGACGATTATCGGCTTCCCCTCGCCAGACGCCAAAACGCCGGCGGATGCACTTCGCTTCACGGAGCAATTCTTGAAGCGCTTTCACGGTGACGCGCTGATCACGCCCGCCGTCGCGCCGCACGCCATCTACACCAATTCCGACGAGACGCTTCATCGCGCGCGGGAACTTGCTAACCAATACGCGGTGCCGCTGCTGATGCACGTTTCAGAAACCAAGCGCGAAAACGATGAAACATCCGCCAAGCGGGCGAAGACTCCCGTCGCCGCATTGGATGCTTTGGGCATATTCACGGGCCGCACGCTCGCCGCGCACGCGGTGTGGACCAGCGACGCCGACTTGAAAATTCTGCGCTCGCGCGGCGTGGGTATCGCTCATTGCCCCTCAAGCAACATGAAGCTCGCGAGTGGCTCTGCCCCGATAGTGAAGATGTTGACGCTTGGCCTCGACGTCGGACTTGGCACCGATGGCGCCGCCAGCAGCAACAACGATCTGGACATGTTCGAGGAAATGGATCTGGCCTCGAAACTGCAAAAGGTCATCACGAATGATCCCGAGGCAGTGCCCGCGCGTCAGGCGCTAGAAATGGCCACCATGGGAGGCGCACGAGCTCTGGGACTCGAACGGGAAATGGGGTCACTGGAGCCGGGCAAACGCGCCGACGTGATCACCGTTCGACTCGACCGTCCACACGCCGTGCCCCTCTACGACGTTTACTCGCAGATGGTGTACGCCTTGAAAGGGTCGGACGTTCGCGACGTGATGGTGAACGGCCGCCTGGTGGTGCGCGACGCGCAGCCTCTCACACTGGATGCAAAACACGTGCTGGCGAAGGCTGAAGAACTCGCGGGCAAGGTAAAAGCATCGTTGAAATAAAGACGGTGCGTGGGCAGTCGACTTCAGGCCGGTTCACCCGCGAGAAAAGCTCTCACCCGCTCGGCCGTCACTCCGCGCTTGATAAGCATCTCGGCAGCGAGAGAGCCTTCGACCAGGACAAGGCCCAGCAGCAAGTGACCGTCGCGGATATGAGAGTCTCTCAAGTTGCTGGCCTCTTCGGCGGCCAGCTTTACGATGCAGGTCTTGTTCCCCTACTTTGGCCTCCTCGGAAACATTGGACGTGAGCTTCGCGATCTGCGCTCGGAGAGCAGTGAGTTCGAGGCCGGCCTCTCGGAGTACCCGAGCCGCACGAGAGTCTGGCTCGCGCAAGTCCGAGCAAGACGTGCTCCGTGCCGATGTGCCGGTGCCCCCGACGCTCGCCTTCTTCGGCGGCATAGGCCACAGCACATGCTTCGATTCATGGCTCAAGGGCAGGTCTCTCCGAGGCACGGGTTCGGGGGTTGGTGGCCAGACGCCGGCAATGGAGGCCGGGACGAACGCGATCAATTGTGGAAAGCGTTGCGCCAGTTGCGGATCTGCTCCGAGCAAGCCGGCTAACAGATGGTCCGTTTCGATGGACGAACTTCTGGCCTCGTATGCTTGATGTAAAGAAGCCCAGAAAATTGCCTGGCGTGCGTCTTCCGTTGAATCGCTCAAACATTCCTTACACTCGCCGTTTGCGCCTCGACGCCAAATCGAATTTCTCGTACCACGTGGACTCCGCTCCTCCGCCGTAGCGCGAGATCACCACTTCCACAAGATACGGCTTGCCCTCGCGCGTGGCGGCGATTCCGCGTTTGAGAGCGGGCTCCAGTTCGCTACCAGCTTCCACGCGCTCGCCCTTGACGCTTTGACTCTCGGCAAGTTTCACGAAATCAATATTGGGATCGCCCAGATACATGCCCGCGTAATGGCCGCTGCCGTGCATCTTGCCTTTGTAGTTGTCGTAGGCGAACCGCACGGTCTGATAGTTGTGGTTGTTCCACACTACCGTGAGCACCGGTACGCCGTAGCGCACCTGCGTCCAAAATCCGGCCGCGCTGTACATGACCGAGCCGTCGCCGATGGAGCAGATCACCTGCCGGTCCGGTGCCGCCAGTTTCGCGCCCGTGGCCGCGCCGATGCCCCAACCGAGGCCGTTCCCCGTGTTGCCCAGCCACATCGGCTCGTTTTCACGGAAACCGAACGGGAAAGCATCGTACTTGCCTGTCAGGTTTTCGCTCACCACAATGGCATCGCTGTGGATGACACGCGCCATTACGGCGCCAAGCTCGTCAGGATGGATGGGCTTGCGCCCGAAATTCTTGCGGGCTTCGGCTTCTGTTTTGGCACGCTCAGCGCTAGTGAACGCTCGGATATCTTGAGATCGCGCAGCCGCAGTGGAGCTGATTCGCTGTTTCGTCAGCAAGCTCTCGACGGCAGCGTGTAGATCCGTCAGCGCCTCTTTGACATCACCCACCAGGGCGAGGTCCGTGGCGCTGGTGCGGCTCATCGCCGCGGTATCGATGCCGATGCGCATAATGCGCGCTTCAGGCGGCGTTTCCGGACCCTTCGGTAACACGCGCCCGCCGAAATCTTTCGCACCTACTGCCAGAATCAGGTCCACGCCGCGTTTCACGTAGTCCGAATCCATGCTGAAGCCGCCTAGATAGTGCGGATGATGCACCGGGAAATTCCGGAAGCCCTGCACGCCCCCGGCCACAGGAAATCCCAGCTTTTCAGAAAACGCGAGCACGTCGGCCTGGGCGCCGGATTTCCAGATTTCGTCACCCACTACAAGCAGCGGATGCTTGGATTCCACCAGCATGCGCGCGGCATCCTCCACCGCTGACGCCGAAGGACGTACACGGCCGCGTAGCATGAACCGGTTCGCTGGCAGGATCTGCGCCTTGATGCCTTTGGTTTCGAGAGCATATTGCGCCATGGCCAGATACACCGGACCGCCAGGCTCGGTTGCAGCAACTTTGAAGGCGCGACGAAGCAGCACGGGAAGGCTCTCGGCGTGCCGGCCCTCCCACGAAATTTTCGTAAATTGCCGGACGATTTCCTTCTGATTGAAGCCGGGCCGTGGGCCCAGGCCGATGTCATCGGACCAGAGTTCGTTGTCGAGCAGACCCGCCGTGATCACCAGCGCCGAGCCGTCGCGGCTGGCGTTGTAGAGTTGACCCGCCATCTGGGCGGTGCCCGCCACCACGTGAACATTGACGAACGCCGGTTTGCCGCTCACGCGATGGTAACCGTCGGCCATCGAGACCACAATGCCCTCGTGTAGACCCATGATCAACTGCATACCGGGCGTATCGGTGAAGGCGTCGTAGAAGCCCACTTCGAAGGAACCGGGATTAGTGAACAGGTACTCGGCGCCCGCGGCCTTGGCCTGCGCCACCACCAGTTCCCCGCCCGTGCCTTCAACCGTGGACGCCCCCGACGCATCGGGGTGGACGGAAGCGCTTTCGGAGGCCTCGAGGGGCGCCAGCACGGCCTGCGCTGCTGCAAAAGTGAAGCCCATCGCCGCCATCCGCTGGAAGAATCCCCGCCGGTCGAGTTCCCGATCGAGATACCCGCGTATCAGTTCGCGCATGTTCACCTCCTGATTGCGAGCATCATACCTCGGGACAGAGGTCGACCGGCGGAAGCCCGGATACAATGCGGGCGCGGCCCGGATGAGGCACGGGTTCCGGGAGGGTCGCGGATGTTCGACTTCGACCCGGATACAACACGGGCTCGACGCCGGCGCCACTAGAAGACGGACGTCGACCCGCTGTAGCGCCGGGTCCCACGTGCGAACCGTGCCACCAGAAGTTCGTGCGATGATACACAAAAGAGATTTTCGAGCCGTGCCTGAACTTGCAGCCTCGGTCCAAAAGGTGCCGCACTCGCGGATTCGCGAGCTGGCCGAAGTCGCCATGTCCATGGACGGTGTGTTGCGGCTTTACTTCGGAGAATCCAACCTGCCGACACCCGAGTACATCAAGCAGGCAGCGATGCGCGCCTTGTCCGACGGCTACACCTTCTACACCGAAAACGCGGGACTGCCATCGCTGCGCAGAGCAATCGCGGCGTATTACACGAAGCTGCAAGCGGTGGACCTGGACCCAGAGACCGAGATCGTCATCACGGCATCGGGTGTGCAAGCTCTGAATGTCGCGTTGCGTTCCATGCTCGATCCCGGCGACGAAGCTCTGGTGCTGACTCCCGCCTGGCCCAACGGCTCTTCGATCGTGGCGATGTCGAACGCCAGAGCGCGGCAGATGGCTCAGCCGCTTCGTGGCGACCACTACGGCATCGACTTCGACGCGCTCGAGGCCGCGATCACGCCGCGAACTCGTCTGCTGCTGTACACCTCTCCCTCGAATCCGCTGGGCTGGGTGGCGAGCGAACAAGATCAGCAACAACTGCTCGATTTCGCGCGACGGCACAATCTCTGGTTACTGGCGGATGAAGTCTACGACCGGCTTTATTACGCCGGACGGCGGCTGGGCGAACCTGTGCCCTCCATCTTGCGCAAGGCAACGCGCGACAATGCGGTGGCTGTGGTGCATTCCTTTTCGAAGAGTTACTGCATGACCGGATGGCGCGTGGGTTATCTGATTGCCCGCCGCGACCTGGCATTCAAAACCGCGCAGCTGAACGAGTTCATTATTTCCCACGCCTCGAGCTTCGCCCAGAAGGCCGCGGAGACGGCGCTCGAATGCGGTGAACAGGAACTGGCCCGGATGCTCGAGCGGCTCAAGGAAAATCGCGATTTCTGCCTTGGTGCGCTACGCGCGATGCCTCGGGTGACCATACCCGAACCGGACGGCGCCTTTTATTTGTTTCCGAAAATCGAGGGGCTGACGGATTCGTTCGATTTCTGCCGCCGCTTGCTCACTCAAACCAAAGTCGGCCTGGCTCCTGGAGTGGCTTTCGGAGCGGGCGGCGAAGGCTCGGTACGCATTTGCTACGCCGCGGACCGTTCAATTCTCGAGCCGGCCATGGATCGGCTAGGCGCATTCCTGCGCGCTGAATAACTCAATAGAACTGCAGAACCAGCGGACGCACCTTGCTCCCTTGATCCTCGCAGGCGCTGAATCCAAGCTGGTAATCCGGGCGAATCTGGCTGACGACGGCCGGAATTTTCTGCACATCATCGAGTAGGTGCTCGGAGGAAATCGCCATGCGGGGACGGAACCGGCGGAGCGTTTCGCGCGCTCCAGCAAGCGCCTGCTTCTCTGCTCCCTCGATATCCATTTTGATGAAATCCACGCGCCGCAGCGCTAGTTCCTGGACAACCTTATCGATCATTGTAAGCGGCACTCGAACTTTGGACGAAATTTCGCGATCGAATACCACGCTGTTCGAGCCCGCGTTACCTTCATTTAACGTGAGTTCGAGAAAATCATCCCGGTCCCACACTCCTTTGGGATAAACGATCACGCGGCCCTGAGCAATCTCCCGGGCCAGATTCCGGCGCAGACACTCGAGCGTTCGCGGAGCCGGCTCGATCGCCACGACAAGTGAAGCGCCGCTGGCCAAAGCAGTCCGTGTGAACGTGCCCACGTTGGCGCCGCAATCCAGCACCACGTCGCCCGCATGTACGCCGCGTTCTCCCAATCCGTAGATATGCTGCTCCTGCTCGGAAAGCAAAAAGGGAAGAACTTGATCGTTTGCCGGCATCCAGATGCGGCCGCCAGGCGTTTCCCAAAGCTCGATACCCGCCGGATCACGTTCGACCAGGTGGATCGACGCCCTGAAGTGCTGCCTGAGCGCCAGCATTCGTTTGGCATTCTCGAAACTTTCGAGTGTCGGTCCAAGCGGGCATCCGCTGCGCCCTGCGGCAGACAGCGCGTAGAGCCTCACCGGCGTCTTCACCACGACCAGGAAAAGAAGATCGGCCGCCACAATAGTAAGCACCGTCAATTTGATCATGCGGTTCACGTACATACACCTGAACTTTCTTGATTCTCCTGAGCGTCGAACCAAAGCGTCAACGTTAGCTTTGGTTAGCCCGGCACACTGTTCAGTTGGCCACCGGGATGTTCAGCCATTCCGTCCTGGACCGTGCGCGTTCCCACAGAATGAAACAGCTGGGCAGTGAAATCACGCCTACACTAACCCCGCCATTAACTTTACGAGTCTCGGCAGTGGTCCGACAATATGGATAAAGCGAGTGGCGGGGTACTAACCAAGGTGATCAGTGGCAATCGAGGGGCGTCAAAAGCACGACAGCGGGAATTGTTCGGATTTCCGGGGCGTCCGGCGAATCACCGCGAATCACCGGCCGCGCTCGACCGGGCGCGCGCAGTGTAGTACTATGCCACTGCCGCTCATGCGGGGTGCCATGATCAAAGATTTCAAAGAGTTCCTGATGAAGAATGCCGTCCTGGCCTTGGCTATCGCATTTGTCATGGGAGCCGCAACGCAGAAAGTGGTGTCCTCTATAGTTGCCGACATCATCATGCCGCTGATCAGCCTCATTCTGCCAAACGGGGAGTGGCGGAGCGCCAGGATCATCCTCAGCTCAGGCGTGGGCGCGGACGGAAAGGAAGTTGTGAACGCCATCAACTACGGTAATTTCTTCGGCAACCTGATGGACTTAATCATTATCGCCTTGATCGTGTTCCTGATCACTAAAGCACTGATCAAGCAGGCTCCCGCCCCGCCCTCGAAGAAGTGCCCGCGGTGTACAGAAACCATCGCAATCGACGCCACGAAATGCAAGTACTGTACGACTGATATTTGATCTCTTGGAAGGGTGTGAAGGCAATGACGGCGGCGATGTGGCTTCCGCTCAGCTACGTCAGTCCCAAAAGCCGGTCCGGCCGGATGACGCCCAGCGAGACGCCAGTCATGAGCAGGCCGATGCACACGATTAGCGCGGCCGAAACGACCGGGATCAACCGGAAGGCGGGATGGCGCGCAGTTCGCTCACTGTCCGGAAGCAGATGTTTAGCGTAGAGCACGATCACACCAATGGCCATCAACACTACGGCCAGGCCGGCGCTGAAGCTGACCAGCAGAATAAGGCCAAGCGCCACGCGCCCAAGCGCGATCGCACTCAACAGCAGCACCAGCGCCGATGGACAGGGCACCAGACCGCCACTCGCGCCCAACGCAATCAGGCTGCCGATCGTCACCTCGCCTTCCGGTACGTGGCTGTGGCCGTGCGAGTGATCGTGCTCATGATCATGAGTGTGATCGTGATCGTGAGGATGCTCGTGGCTGTGCGCATGTTCGTAATGGGTAATGGGATTATGGACGTCCTGAGTATGCTCGTGATTGTAGCGCCGGAGGGTTACGGCCCTGCGATACAACAGCATGGCGCCGATCCACACGATGGAAAGACCCGAAATCGCACCGAGCACCGGATAAATTTTCTCGGGCAGCACGTATTGCGAGAGGAATAGCGTAGTGAATCCCAAAAAGAACACGCTGATGGTGTGCGTGAAAGTCACCATGCCACCGAGAAAAACGGCATGCTTTATAGTGCCGCGCGTTCCCACCAGATAAGCCGCCACGATGGTCTTGCCATGGCCTGGCGAAAGCGCGTGAATAGCACCCAGGCAAAACGCCACGGCCAGGCCCGCCAGCACCATTCCCCAGCCGGCCTCGCGTTTATTCAGCAATTGCGAAAGAAAATCTCCGTGAATTATTCCGCCCGGCGCGGCGCCCGTCGGCTGGGCCAACGCGGTCGCAGTCACGACGGCGAGCGCTACAACGAACCGCGAGAAACGGGCTCTCACTTTCTCCATTACAATGGTCCCTACGAATTGTACGACGGTTTCAGATTTGTGGGCCGGATGAGGCAGCCCAAGGTGGAACCGCGTTGAATTCAGTGGCAGGTCTAGCTGTGAACGCATCAGAATTTGACCAATTGGTGGCGCAGATCGGAGAGACAATCATCGCGCGCCTCGGCCGGCCGGTGTCATCCGCCGGTGAAGTTCTGAGAACGAGGGCGCCGCTCGCTTCCCGGCACATCCAGTGCAGCCTTGATACCTGTGCGGCAGAGTCCGGAGAGGTTCGGGCGATGAGCGCGGATCAGGCCTCGCCCGGCGGACGGCCGGCACGTGTCGACACCGGGATCGCAAAGTTGATCGATCACACACTGCTCCGTCCTGACGCCACACGCGACGAAATCCTGCGGCTGTGCCGCGAGGCGAAGCAATATCTGTTTGCGGCGGTTTGCGTGAATCCGTACTGGGTGTCGCTGGCGGCGAACGAGTTGTCTGGCACTCCCGTGAAAGTTTCGAGCGTCATCGGCTTTCCATTCGGCGCCACAACCGCGGAAAGCAAAGTGACTGAGGCGGTGGCGGCGTTGCGCGTGGGCGCTCAAGAAATCGACATGGTCATGAACATCGGAGCGCTCCGTTCGGGGGATTACGATACCGTGAAGCTGGACGTCCAAGCAGTGGTCGAACAGAGCCACCAGGCCGGCGCGATCGTGAAGGTCATCCTCGAGACCTCGCTGCTGGATGATCGCCAAAAGGCCGTTGCGTGCGCGCTGGCGCGTATGGCCGGAGCGGATTTTGTCAAGACCTCGACAGGTTTCGGACCTTCCGGAGCTAACGCAGCCGATGTGTCGCTCATGCGAAAAGTTGTCGGGCCGGAAATAGGCGTGAAAGCCGCGGGTGGAATTCGAAATCTGGAAAGCCTCCGCAAGATGACGGCGGCTGGAGCCACGCGCGTGGGCTCGAGCGCCAGCGTGAAAATCGTCGAGGCCGCAGCCGGCTGACAGGCATCTAATCGATGAACCGCATGCAGCCGGCTACCCGCAAATCCTCCGTACGTTTTCGACAGCGTAGCGAACTGCTCGACTTTCTACTCGAGGTCACTACCGCCACCAGCAATACGCTCGATCTCGACGAGTTAATGTCCAACGTGGCCGAGATTGTCAAGAAAGTGATTCCCTACGAGCTCTTCGCCATTCTGCTTTACAGTGAAAAACGCCAGGATCTCCGCATCCGCTACGCTGTCGGGCATCGCGAAGAGATCATCCACAACGTGTCCATCGGTCTGGGGGACGGCATCACCGGCACGGCGGCCGCGCAGCGCGAACCCATTCTTGTGACCGACGTTCGCAACGATCCCCGTTATCTGAACGTGCTGGACGCAGTCCGCTCCGAGCTCGCGGTGCCCATGATCGCGCGCAGCAACATGCTGGTGGGCGTCATTGACGTGCAATCCACGCGTGAGAACGCCTATACCGAATACGATCGTGCGCTGCTGAGGCTCATTGCCGCGCGCGTCGCCGTCTCCATCGATAATGCGCGGCTCTATCGCCGCGTGGAGCGGCAGAACCGCACACTGCGCACGCTCGCTCGCCTCTCGCAGGAATTTTCGTCGATTCTCGAGCTCGACGAGCTACTGACCAAGATCGCCGCGGCTATCCTGGGGCTCATCAGCTATGACGCGTTCAGCATTCTGCTGGTGGATGAGCAGGCTCGCGCGCTGCGGCACCGCTTCAGCGTGCGCCATGACCAGCGCGTGAATATCGACAATATTCCGCTGGGTAAAGGCGTTACCGGGGCGGCCGCGGAATCGAAGGAGCCCGTGCTGGTCCACGATACCTCGGCCGATCCGCGCTATATCGCTTCACATCCCGGCGTCCGCTCTGAAGTTGCCATCCCCCTGGTGATCAAGGGGCGCGTGGTAGGAGTGATGGACCTGGAAAATGACCGCGTCGGTTATTTCAACGAAGACCACGTGCGCACACTTTCCACTCTCGCGCTCCAGATCGCCATCTCGGTAGAGAATGCCCGGCTCTACGAAGAGCTTGCCCAGCGCCAGCGCCGCATCGAAGAAGACCTCAAAGCCGCGAGCGAGCTGCAAACCTGGCTGCTGCCGAGAGAAGCGCCAGCCATGGCGAATCTGGAAGGGGCCATCGGGCTTCGCCCCGCGCGTGAAATCAGCGGCGATATCTACGATTTCTCCGAGCATAGCGACGATCATGTGGCCGTGGCCTTCGGCGATGTGAGCGGCAAAGGCGCCGCGGCCGCGCTTTATGGAGCGCTGATGAGCGGCTTGCTGCGTACTACCAACTCCCGCAGGCGCAACCCGGCGATATCGATGAAGATGTTGAACGAGGCTCTGGTGGGCCGGAAGGTCGAGGCCCGCTACGTCACTCTGCTCATGATGCTCTGGCATCCTCATTCCCGACACTTCACCATGGCCAATGCCGGCGCCATTCCGCCCATGATTTGCCGCGGTGGAGAAATTTTGAAATTGCGAGTTGAAGGCGTGCCACTGGGCCTGCTTCCATCCCGCGATTACGAGGAGATCGAGTTTCAGACCGAGCCGGGTGATCTCATTGTTCTCTATTCCGACGGTATTCCCGACCACTTGAGCCCGTCGGGCGCAGAGTACGGCCGCAAGCGCCTGGCCGAGGTGGTGCGCCGGCACTGTGACACTCCCGCTCAGGCCGTCATCGACGCCATTTTCGCCGACCTCGACAGTTTCAATAGCGAGCTGTTCGATGACCAGACGCTGATCGTAATGAAGGTCAAGTGAAAGTGAGTGTCAGCGCCGATAGAAAAGCGTCTGCTACCCCTTCCGTAATAACCAAATCCCACACCTGACCTTGGATGCCTGACCACGGTACACTCGAAATAATGGCGGCCAATCTGGTGCCCGCGGGATTGTCGGTGGCGGAGATCGCACAATGCCCACAGGTGCGCCAGGCCCTCCAATGGTTTACGCGGGAAAAGCAGTGGATTAACGAAGTGCACCTCGAGCTGTGCCGCATTCCCGCCCCCACTTTCCTCGAGCAGCAGCGCGCCGAATGGATGGCGGCCCAGTTCCGCGGCTTTGGCTGCCGGTCGCAAATCGATCGCGCGGGCAATGTAATCGCATTTCTCAACGAAGCCGCACGCCCGCCGTTCGCAGCCATTACCGCCCACCTGGATACGGTTCTCGCGCCGCGCAGCAAGGACGAAATCACCATCGGGCGCGATTCCAGATTTCACGGCCCCGGCGTTTCGGACAATGGCGCCGGTCTGGCGGCACTGCTGGCCATCGCACGGGCCATGAAGGTGTCTGGGGAAATCGGAAATGCGCAGGCCAGCCTCGTGTTCATTTGCAACGTCGGCGAGGAAGGCGAGGGCAACCTTACCGGCATGCGCTGGTTGTGCAAACAATCCGATCTGGCGCGCGACATTGCGGCTTTTCTGGTAATCGACGGCGCCACGCTTGAGAGGATCACCACGCGCGCTTTGGGCAGCCGCAGATTCGAAGTCACGTTCAGCGGGCCTGGCGGTCACAGTTGGAGCGATTACGGAATCGGCAACCCGGTGCATGCGCTCAGCCGGGCCATTGCGGCGTTTTCTGAAACGCGTCTGAACGGCACGCCGCGATCGTCCTTTAACGTCGGTCTCATCGACGGGGGGACCAGCATCAACTCCATTCCGGCCCTGGCACGCGCCAAGGTGGACATCCGCTCTGAAAGCAACGACAAAATCGAGGAACTGGTTTTGCTGCTGCGCAACGCGGTGGAGCGCGCGCAGGAACGGGAAAATCAGCGGGCCACCGGCGGCAAGGTAGCGGCCAAGATGAAAGAGATCGGCGAACGTCCGGCCGGCCAGTTGGCGGAGGATAGCCCGATTCTGAGTCACGTTCGCGCGGTGGACGCACATCTGGGCATACGGTCGCGCATGGATTGCGCCTCGACCGACGCCAACATACCGCTTTCGCTCGGGATGCCGGCAATCTCCATCGGCACCGGCGGCCAGGGCGGTGGTGCTCACACTTTGCAGGAGTGGTATAACCCCGAGGGCCGGGACCTGGGGTTGAAACGCATTTTTCTGATTGTCAACCTGCTGCTCCGCGATCCTCAGATCAGGCTTCGCGCCGCATGACTCCCGAGAGCGATAGATTGCTCGCACCCGCCGGCGCGGGCGCTCCCCGGAAATTTCCCTCTTGGCGGGCCGACGCGGCTCTCGTGGGCAACACCATCATCTGGGGTAGCACGTTCGTCCTCGTGCAATCGGCCCTTCACGATATTTCTCCCCTGGCGTTCCTGGCCATCCGCTTCAGCATCGCCACCCTGGCGCTCATTCTGCTGTTTCGAGGACGCATCCGATTCTCTGTCGCGGCAAAAGCCGGTATGCTCGCCGGGATATGCCTGTTTTCGGGATACGTCTTTCAGACCGTCGGGCTACAGTTCACAACAGCGGCCAAGTCCGCGTTTATCACCGGCTTGTCCATACCGATGGTACCTTTGCTCGCTTCTCTCGTCTATTTCACCAGGCCGCGGATTCTCGAGGTGGTCGGCGTGATTTTCGCCACAACCGGCATGGGATTGATGACGCTTCAAGGGGCAAACTTCAGGATTGGACTTGGGGACCTGCTGACGCTGTTTTGCGCCGCAGCCTTCGCGATGCACATGATCGCGTTGGGCCATTATTCGACCCGCGTGGGTTTCGAATCAGTTGCTTTCCTGCAGGTCGCGGCGTCGGCTGTGTTGGCACTGGGTTCGTTCTGGTGGGCGGAGTCGCCAGTCCTGCGATTGCGGCCGCTGGTGCTGGTCGCGCTGCTGGTGACCGGGCTTCTGGCCACGGCGCTGGCATTCACCGTCCAGGCGTGGGCTCAGCAACACACGACGCCTACGCGTACAGCGCTCATCTATTCACTCGAGCCGGTGGTGGCCTGGGTTACGTCTTTTCTGCTCACTGGGGAAACGCTCTCCCGGCGCGGAATGGCGGGCGCGGGCATGATTTTGGCAGGAATTTTGCTGGTAGAACTGAAACGTGTTCATTCGCAATAACATCTATCAAATTGTAACGAACCTTCCGATGTATAATATCGGTAACTGCGGTTCCCTAGGAGTTCCAACTACATGAGTTCTTTTGACAAGATTCGCAGGCAGAAACTTCTGTCGTTTAGTTTAATTCTGTTCACTCTGTCCATTGGCGTGATCATCGGCACAATGGTATCGACGGGCGTGAAGGCCGCGAAGGATCAATCCGGCGCGCCGGGCGCGACCCCGCTGGCGATTCCCAATCCGGTCCAGCTTTCGACATCGTTCAGCACTCTGGCCAAGCGCCTCGAGCCGTCCGTGGTCAACATTTCGAGCACCTACGTGCAGAAACCTTCGGCAGCGAAGAAGGGCCGTACCCGTCCTGCGCCCGAGGATGAAGAAGAAGACAATGGCATGCAGGATTTCTTCGAGCGCTTTTTCGGAAGTCCGTTTGGCGGACCGCCTTCGTCTGGGGCTCGAAAGAGCTACAGCCTCGGCTCGGGTGTAGTGGTGGACAAGAATGGTTACATCATCACGAACGATCACGTGGTGGAGAAAGCCAGCCGTATTCAGGTCAAATTCACCGGCGACTCGACCGACTATGAGGCCAAAGTCATCGGAACCGACCGGCTTACCGATGTGGCCGTTCTCAAGGTCGACCGGACCAATCTGGTGCCCGCCAAGATCGGCAACTCCGACGCCGTGCAGGTGGGCGACTGGGCGGTGGCCATCGGCTCTCCATTCGGCTTTCAGGCCACGGTGACAGCCGGGATTATCAGCGCGAAATCGCGCGACATTCCGGGTGAAGACCCGAGTACTTCCGGATTCCAGCACTTCCTGCAAACCGATGCCGCCATCAACCCCGGTAATAGCGGCGGGCCCCTGCTGAACATCAATGGCGAGGTTGTGGGGATCAATACCATGATCGCCAGTCGTAGCGGTGGGTATCAGGGCATCGGCTTCGCTTTGCCCATCAATACAGCGGTAAAGATCTACAACCAGATCATCAAGAACGGTAAGGTCACGCGCGGCTCCATCGGAGTTCAGTTCGTCGCCAACGATGATAAGAATGCCGAGTTTGTGAAAGCCTACGGCGGGACCACGGGAATCTTCGTTCAGAAGGTGACACCGGGCGGCCCGGCGGATAAAGCCGGCCTCCAGGACGGAGACATCGTCATCGCCCTCAACGGTAAGACGGTTTCGAGAGGTCAAGACCTGATGGATAGCGTGGCCGATGCGTCGGTTGGTGAACAGATGAAAATCACTGTCCTCCGCGGCGGCAAAAATCAGGACTACACCGTGACTATCGGCGACCGCAACAAGGTTTTCGCAGGCGAGTTTGGCGGTCCGCGCACTGAAGAGAGCGAAGGACACGAAGGCACGCAGGCGAAGTTCGGAATCTTCGTCCAGAATCTAAACGACTCGATACGCCAGAATCTCGGCTACAAGGGTACCGGCGGGGTGCTGGTCACCCAGGTAGAGCCGGGTTCCTTTGCCGACGATATCAGTCTGCTGCCGAACGACGTCATCACTCAGGTAAACCGGCAGGCTGTGAACTCGGCAGAAGAGCTGAAGCATATTCAGAGCACGCTCAAGCCGGGTCAGGCAGTTGCATTCCGCGTCATGAGAGCCGGCAGGAACGGAGAATGGTCTACGACATTCCTGGGTGGTACTTTGCCAGTAGGCGGCCAGTAAACGCTTCAATTTACACAGGCGGGCTTTAGGGCCTGCCCGCTATTTTTTAAGGAGTTCCCAATTTGCGAACTGTCGGTCTTGTCGCATTTGCGTGTCTGATCCCTTTGGCCGGTTCGGGCCAAACCACTCACAAAAAGCGCCCCGCAACCAGCGCCTCAAAGCCAACCGCCGGCAAGAAATCCCCAGCCAAATCCGGTCCGACGCGCTCCAGGTCACGCGCCGCGGGAAACACGACCACAGCAAAGCATCGCCAGGGATCGCGGGCTAAAGCCGCATCGTGGCGCACGCGCCAGCTCGCACCCAATCCGGACCGCTACAAAGAAATTCAGCGGGCCTTGGCGGCTAAGGGGTATCTGAAAGCGGCCCCCAGCGGGGTCTGGGACAATGAATCGGCCGACGCGCTGCGCCACTTCCAGCAGGATCAAAATCTGGAACCGACCGGAAAGCTGAACTCGATGTCGTTGATCGCGCTGGGGCTTGGTCCGAAACACGAAGGCGGCCCCGCGCCGGCGACTCCGAAGGGTATTCAACCGCCGCAAAATCCCACACCGCCAGCGGTTCCCCAGGGCTCGACACCTGTAGGGGCGGCTGAGCAAACCCCGCCTCTGGCGCCGCCCGCCGTGAATGCTCCGTCTACTCCATCCAGCAGTCCGCCAAAGCCCCAGCCATAGCGCTAAGATACGGCCATGATCATCGGGGTTCCGAAAGAGGTGAAGGACCACGAAACCCGTGTCGGTCTGGTTCCGAGCGGCGTGCTAGCGCTGCGTGAAGCAGGACATGAGGTGCTGGTCGAGTCGCGCGCAGGCGAAGGAAGTGCCATTACCGATCGGGAATACATGCAGGCTGGCGCCGGCATCGCGCAGAAGGCGGCGGAAGTCTGGCACAAGGCCGACCTGATCGTTAAGGTCAAAGAACCGCAGCCGTCAGAATACGGCTTTCTGCGGCCCGACCTGATCCTGTTCACCTATCTGCATCTCGCGCCGCTCCCCGAACTCACCAACCGCCTGCTCGAAGCCCAGGTCATTGGCGTGGCATACGAGACCATTCGCGAGGAAGACGGCTCGCTGCCTCTGCTGACGCCCATGAGTGAAGTGGCCGGCCGCATGGCTGTGCAAGTGGGCGCGCAATACCTGGAGGCTCCGAACGGCGGCCGCGGCGTGCTGCTGGGAGGGGTGCCGGGAGTCGCTCCGGCCAACATCGTGGTGCTGGGCGGGGGCGTGGTGGGCACCAATGCCGCCAAAGTCGCCGTGGGCATGGGCGCGCATGTCACCATCATCGACCGCAACCTCAACCGCCTGCGCGAGCTCGATGACATCTTCAACGGTCAGGTGGTGACGCTGGCCTCTAATGTCTTCACCGTCGGCGAAACGCTCAAGCTCACCGATCTGGTGATTGGCGCGGTCCTGATCCCCGGCGCGTCCGCGCCCAAGCTGGTGCGCCGCCAGATGATCGCAAACATGAAGCGCGGCTCCGTGGTTGTGGATGTGGCCATCGACCAGGGAGGCTGCTTTGAAACCTCGCATCCCACGACGCATACTGAGCCGGTGTACATCGTCGATGGAGTTTTGCACTATTGCGTGTCGAACATGCCGGCGGCCGTTCCGCACACGGCCACCTTCGCCCTGACCAACGCGACGTTTCCGTACTTGCTGGAGCTGGCGAACAAGGGATTGGAGCGTGCCTGCGAAGAGCACCCAGCCCTCAAAGTCGGTGTGAACACCTACAAGGGCTACTTGACGCATCCTGGCGTGGCGGAATCGCAGGGACGGTCGTGGAAAGAGCTGGCGACCGCGTAGGGCGAGGCCGCGACTTAACCGCCGCGGCGATTCAGCCTGTCTTCCCGCACGTTGCATTAGACTGGTAGCATGCAGGTCAGCGCACCGCTGGAAACGTTCGTTCAACCCCTCACCGCGCTCAGCGAAGAGGAAAAGCTGTTTCAATCCACCGTGCGCCGGTTTGCGCGCGATGAAATCGGCCCTCACGTCCGCGAGATGGATGAGGCCGGTGTGTTTCGCAAAGACATCATCCGGCAATTCTTCGAGCTGGGCCTGATGGGTATCGAGATCCCCGAGGAGTTCGGGGGCCAGGCGGGAACTTTCTTCCAGTGCGTGATGGCGGTCGAAGAGCTCTCGGCTGTCGACCCATCCGCGGGCGTCATCGTGGACGTGCAGAATACCATCGTGAACAACGCCATTCTGCGCTGGGCCAATGCCGAACAGAAAAAGCGTTACCTGCCCCGGCTGGCGGCGGACACCGTGTCATCCTATGCCCTTTCAGAAGCCGGCTCCGGCTCCGATGCGTTTGCCATGTCCACGCGCGCCGAAGATCGGGGCGACCATTTCCTGCTGAACGGACGCAAACTGTGGATCACTAATGCCGCCGAAGCAGGCCTGTTTTTGCTGTTCGCCAATGCCCATCCAGCCGCCGGTTATCGCGGCGTCACGGCCTTCCTGATCGAGCGCGATTTCGCCGGCTTTCAGGTCGGCAAGAAGGAAGACAAACTCGGCATCCGCGCCTCATCCACCTGCGAGTTGATTCTGGACAATTGCCGGGTGCCCAAAGAAAATGTCATGGGCGAGGTGGGCAAGGGCTACAAGATCGCTATCGAAACGCTGAATGAAGGACGTATCGCCATTGGCGCGCAAATGATCGGCCTGGCGCGCGGGGCGTTTGAGCACGCCCTCGGTTATGCCAAACAGCGCAAACAGTTTGGCAAGACCATCGGCGAGTTTCAAGGGATCCAGTTCCAACTGGCGAAGATGACGACCGAGCTCGAAGCGGCCCGCCTGCTGGTCTATAACGCCGCGCGCCTGCGGGATGCGGGTCTGCCATTTGTGACCGAGGCCGCCATGGCCAAGTACTACAGCTCGGAAATGGCCGAAAACATCGCTTCGAAAGCCATCGAGATCTTCGGTGGCGTGGGCATTACGAAAGACTATCCAGTCGAGAAGCTTTACCGGGACGCCAAAATCGGCCGGATCTATGAGGGAACAAGCAACATACAGTTGCTGACGATCGCCAAGAAACTACTCGAACGGTAGGAGCGTCATTGAAATGAGAGGCACTATGCGTCTGCTGACTTGGGGGGCCCTTGCGGCCGTGTGTCTTCCGGTATGGGCCGGGGACGTCAAGGACGTCAATCCGGAAGAAATCATCCAGAAATTCGCCGCCAAGGAAGCGGAATTTGCCAAGGCTCGCGAGAATTACACCTATCGCCAGACCGTCAAGATTCAAGAGTTGGATGAGAGCGGGTCGACGCGCGGGCGTTATGAAGTGGTGGCCGACATCATTTTCTCGCCCGACGGCAAGCGCACTGAAAAAGTGGTGCGGGCCCCTGTCCCGACGCTGGTCAATTTAACTCTGACGCCGGAAGATCTGCAGGACCTTCGCAACGTACAACCGTTCGTGCTGACCACATCGGAAATTCCCAAGTACTACATTCGCTACCTGGGCAAACAGAAGGCCGACGAGATCCCCTGCTACGTGTTCGCCGTGAAACCCAAGAAGCTCGAGCCGGCACAGCGCTATTTCGAAGGCGAAATCTGGGTGGACGACCGCGACCTGCAAATTGTCAAAACGTATGGCAAGGGCGTGGGGCGTCTCAAAAAGGGCGAGGACAACCAGTTCCCCAAATTCGAAACTTACCGCGAGCAGGTCGATAACAAGTACTGGTTCCCGGTGTTCACGCAAGCCAATGACACTCTCCACTTCCAATCCGGACCGCAGCCCATCAAGATGATTGTGAAGTACGAGGACTACAAGCAGTTCAAGGCCGAGAGCAATATCCAGTTCGGCGAGCAAGTCAACGAGAACAAAGACCAGAAGGAAAAACCGAATCCGAATCCGCCGAAACAGTGATCTGGTACCATCGGTTCGATGACCAAGATCACAGTGCAGTCGAACGGTCCGATCCGCATCGAAGGTGAGTTTGAAATTTTCGATCCGGAAGGCCGCGCATTTGGATTGGCCGGGCGCACGCTGATTTCTCTGTGCCGCTGCGGGCAGTCGCAGAATAAACCGTTTTGCGACGGAAGTCATGCGCGCACCGGCTTCCAGGACCCCGTGACCGCACGCGAACTGCCGCCACCGAAACCAAAACTATAGGGATTTCACGCCTGCAATACCCCTCAGAATACGGCTCAAGCCACCGCTCACGTTCGTGCGCCTGGTTAAAATAGCTAGTCGTGAGGTACCGGGTCCAGTCACGCTCCGCGGCGTTTGTCCTGTTTTCAGCTTCGCTACTCGAATGCCAGCAGAGTGCGAGCGAGCCTGAAGCCAATCCGGCGCGTCCGACGGTTTCCACCCCCGCAACCTTGACGCCGGTTACCTACCTGCAGTTCGAGACGGGCAGCCTCACGGCGCGCCACTCGCCCGAATTTGCTTCGCAGACAAGCTTCAATGAAGTGATCAAACTGACGGTGCACAAGCGCGTGCAATTTCTCGCGTCCCTGCAGCCACTGGCACACTACCGGACTGAGAACCTGCGCGCGAATGGAACCGGGGAAGTGTTTCTCGGCGCTCAGGCAATGCTGCACGCCGGAGAAGGAGCCCATCCCACCATCGCCGTCAGTTATTTTCGCCGTGTATACAATGGCAGCGCTCCCGACCTTGATTTTGGCAGTCCCGGAAATTCATTCATCCTGCTGGCGAGCGCCGATGTCCGGGGCTTTCATTACGATGCCAACGCTTTGTTCAACGAGATGTCTGAAACAGACGCACACCGGCTCCAGTTGGGCCAAACGCTTTCGGTGTCGCACAGCATCGGCAACCGTTTCAACTTGTCCGGGGAGATTTGGCACTTTACGCAACCGTTCGTGCGCGGCCGTGCCGTGGGAAACCTTTGGGCGTTGGCTTACAGGGCACGGAAAAACCTGGTTCTGGATGCCGGATTCAATCGAGGCTTGACGGCAACGTCGACGCGATGGGAAGTGTTCGCCGGCTTTACTTACTTGCTTCCACACAGGCTCTGGCGATAGGCCAGCTGAACTATTCCGTGATCTCGATCTTCGGTCCCGTAGGCGGCCCGATCTCGACAATGCGGGCGATCATTCTCTGAGCCAGTTCACGAAAGATCGCACCGTGCGGGTCATTGCCATTGCGCCCGGCAACCGGCCGCCCCGAATCTCCACCCGCGCGTACCTCGGGATCAAGCGGCAGCGCCCCCAAAAAATTCACATTCATCTCGCGCGCCGTTCGTTCTCCGCCGCCGGTGCTGAAGACGTCCACGCGCTCCTTGCAGTGCGGGCAAACCAGATAACTCATGTTTTCCACAATCCCGAGAATCGGCACGCGCACCTGGCTGAACATGTGCACCGCTTTGCGCGCATCTTCGAGCGATACGTCGGAAGGTGTGGTCACGACCACTGCCCCGGTAACGGGCGCCGTCTGGATCAAAGTCAGCTGCACATCGCCGGTTCCCGGCGGCAAATCGATCACCAGGTAATCCAGATCGCCCCAGTCCACTCCGCGAAGAAACTGTTGGATCACGCTGTGCAGCATGGGCCCGCGCCAAACCAGCGGCTTGTCGCCGGGATTCAGGAAGCCCATGGACATCAACTTCACACCGAATTGCTCGAGCGGCTGGATGCGCTCGCCGTACGCCATGGGGGTTCGGTTGATACCCATCATCATGGGCACATTGGGTCCGTAAACGTCGGCATCCATCAGTCCGACCTTGTGGCCCAGCGCGGCCAGGGCCACGGAGAGGTTTACCGCCACCGTCGTTTTGCCTACGCCGCCTTTTCCAGATCCCACCGCGATCAGATTCCGTACACCGGGAATCGGAAGCTTGGGTGGCTGGTTGGGTTGCTCGGGACTCATCAGCCCATAGTAACGTAAGTAAACAGTGCTCGCCTTCAAGTCACGCTGCTCAGGAGCGGAGGCGCACGAATTCTCCAAAATGCCACGCAATTAACAAATTTCTCTGGATTTACGCTTTAATTTAGATCGAATTTAAAAAAAACTATGTTAATCTGAGCGTCGGGCGAGAGAAATAGCCAGCCAGCGGCTCAAAGCAGATCGCAGGAGTCAACCAGAGTGCCAGTAGTGATCCAGCAGTCCGCCAACACCACCACCAGCAGCACCATCAATGGAGCCGACAAAACCGCCTCACGCCGCCCGGCGTTCTGGCCCGCTGTCCCGACCCGGCTGGCGGATCTCAGAATCCCGAAATCCGTGGTTATAGACCTGATCCTGCGCCACCTGCACATGGACGGCATGACCAGCCTCGAAACCACCAGCCGCACCCTGAAGATCTCGACCCCGGTTCTCGACCCTCTGTACCGCGAACTCAGGCAACAGCACCTGGTGGAAGTTAAAGGCGCCATCGGTGAGGATTACGCCTTCACCTTGACCAACGCCGGCCGTGATTTGGCGGCGGAGCGCTTCCGCGTCTGCCGTTACGTAGGCCCAGCGCCGGTATCCATCCGCGATTACCACCTGGCGACCAAGGCGCAATCCGCAACCATTGACGTAGATCGCGACGGGTTGCGACAGGCTCTTTCGGATCTCGTGCTCTCCGACCGGCTACTCGATCAGATGGGGCCGGCCATTGTCTCACAACGATCTTTGTTTCTCTACGGGCCGTCGGGCAACGGAAAAACCAGCCTGGCGGAGCGGCTGCTGCGCATGTACCGCGACTCCATTCTGATTCCCTATGCGGTCGAGGTGGATGCAAAAATCGTCGTGCTGTTCGACCCAGTGGTGCACCAGCCTTTAGACCGGGAGGATGCGGAGCTCGATGCGCGCTGGGTCCCCTGCAAGCGCCCGTTCATCATGGTGGGCGGCGAACTGGTGCCCAGCATGCTCGAGATGCATCAGGACGAATCCTCCGGCGTGTTCGCGGCGCCGCTGCAGATGAAAGCCAACAACGGCATTTTTCTGATCGACGACTTCGGCCGTCAGGTGATGTCTCCGCGCGAGCTGCTCAATCGCTGGATCGTGCCGCTCGACCGCCGCGTAGATTACTTGACTCTGTCTTACGGCATCAAATTCCAAATCCCGTTCGAGATGATGGTGGTCTTTTCCACCAACCTCAATCCGGAAGACCTGGCCGACGCCACCTTCTTACGCCGCATCCAGAACAAAGTTTTCGTGGAACCGGTGGATGCACCGACCTTTAATGAAATCTGGCGTCGTGTCGCCATCCAGAAAAAACTGCCTTACGATCTCGAGACCGTAGATTACGTGCGGGGCCTCTGCCTGTCTGATGGCCGCAGCGAACTGCGCGCCTGCTATCCCATGGATTTGTGCAACATCATCGTGTCCATCAGCGAGTACGAAAAGCGGCCCATCCAGATGACCAAGTCTGACTTGCAGCGCGCCGTGAACCTCTACTTCACGCAGTCCTATCAAAAGAACACCATCGACCATAGCTGGTGAAACCAGTCAATTGAAGCCAATGAAAAACCCTCTCAGAATTGGACTCCTCCTGTTGGGAACTGGCGTTGCCGGCCTGGGCATTGGATGTGCCCAAGCCCTCGCAAGCGCCGAGCCATCCGGCAGCGGCACTCTCGCCTGGGCCGTGGTGATCTTCGGTGTGTTCGCTTCCTCAGCCGGCGGCGCATTGTGCGCTCTCTACGTCCTTATTGGCATCTTCATGAGCATCCTGAAGCGGCACAATCCCGCTCCGCTGAAATCTAAGCCCGCACCGCAGTCCTGAGTTGCATTCCCGCCCTGTAGAATAGGCATTCCTGCCTGTCGTGGCCCAGACGTCGGCCCCCGGCGGCACGCATGATATCCTGAAGTTGAACGCCCTCCGAGGACTCAATACTTGAAAATCGGATTTGTCAGTTTGGGCTGTCCCAAAAACCTAGTGGACAGCGAAGTCATGATGGGCCAGCTCGCGGCGCGCGGTCATGAGCTGACGCCCCATGCGGACCAGGCCGATATCCTGGTCGTCAACACTTGCAGCTTCATCGACCCCGCCAAAAAAGAATCCGTCGACACCATCCTCGAGATGGCGGAATACAAGAAAGTCGGCCGCGCCCAAAAGTTGATCGTTGCCGGGTGCCTGGTAGAGCGCTATCGCGACGAGATTCGTAAGCAAATCCCGGAGGTGGATGCCGTCATCGGCACCAATGAGCTGGATGAGATCGTCGCGCTTTGCGAGGGAACGCCCGCCGAGGCCAATCCATTTGAGCAGTATCTGTACCACGACCTGACCCCGCGCATTCTGGCTACTCCGCGGCACTACGCATATATCAAGATCGCCGAGGGCTGCGATCATCCGTGTACCTTTTGCGTCATCCCGCAGTATCGCGGCAAGTTCCGGAGCCGCCGCTTCCAATCCGTGGTTGCGGAGGCCACGCGGCTGTTCCGCCAGGGGGTTCGGGAAATCAACCTCATCGGACAGGACACCACTTGCTTTGGCGAAGATCACGGCATCCAGAATGGCCTGGCGCTGCTGTTGGAGCGGCTGGCGCAGATCGAAACCGCGCAGGAAAAATGGATCCGGTTCCTCTACGCCTATCCCAACAAGATCACGCAAAAGCTGCTGGACACGATGGCACAGTATCCGTCGCTCGTGAAATACATCGACATGCCTCTGCAGCATGCCAGCGCGCCGGTGTTGAAACGCATGAAACGCGGGGCCTCGGGCGACATTTTCCTCAAGCTGCTCGAGCGCATTCGACGCACGATTCCCGGTGTTGCGATCCGCACCAGCATGATTGTGGGCTTTCCGGGCGAAACCGATGCGGACTTTCGGGAACTCTGCCAGTTTGTCGAAGCCGCGCGCTTCGACCGGCTGGGCATTTTCTCGTATTCCGACGAAGACACCAGCGCCAGTTATCACCTGGACAATAAAGTCGACGCACGCGCCATCTACCTCCGCAAGCGGCGCCTGGCTGCCTTGCAGCGTAAGGTATCGCGCACGCGCAACCGCCTTTTGGTTGGAACCGAGACACCGGTTGTTGTGGAAGGCGTTTCAAAAGAGACGGAGCTGCTTTGGGAAGCCCGCATGCCGTCCCAAGCGCCCGAGATCGATGGGATCGTCATGATCAACGATTATGAAGACCAGCCGCCGCAGCCGGGCGAAATCCGCAAGCTGCGCATCACCGAAGCGCACGACTATGATCTGGTAGGCACGCTGCTCGCCTCCACAGAGCCCGCGGCAAATATGACCGATGGCGACACCGTCAATGCCCCGCTTGTTCATATCGGCCCGATCCCGAAGTCGCCATCGCCAACACCAGCAGTATGAAGTGCCCGATCTGTCGCAAAGAGATCACCAGGGAGAATCCGGAGTTTCCCTTCTGCAGTGACCGCTGTCGCGTGATCGATCTCGGCAACTGGGCCTCGGGCAAGTACGTCATATCCACTCCACTCAGCCCCGGCGATCGTCCCAAGAATCCTGATGCAGATCAAGATGAGGATTAGCACCGCCAACCTCATCTCCACATGGGGCGGTTGCGGCTATACTCCGGCTGCGCCCGGCACCGTGGGATCTCTCGCGGCACTGGCTCTTGCGTGGATTCTGGTTCACTATGCGTCCTGGCGGCCTCCGTACTTCGTATTGCTGGTGCTGGTAATGCTTGGGCCTGCCATCTGGTCGGCCGGAACGACCGCGCGCGAGAGCAACCTGAAAGACCCGAGGGTTGTCGTCGTTGACGAGGTGCTGGGACAGTGGCTGGCTTTGGCCAGCGCCAGAACGCTCAACGTCAAATCGTGGCTCGCGGCCTTTTTGCTTTTTCGCTTGTTCGACATCTGGAAGCCCTGGCCGGTGCGCTCGCTCGAAGCGCTGCCCGGCGGCATTGGTATCGTTGCTGACGATTTAATGGCCGGCATTTACGCGGCACTTGTCTTATTTCTGGCAGGATGTTTCAATCTTTAATTGACCATGGCCATTCGGAAAGAAAGCAACGGGAGGCCCCAGATTGCGCACGTCACTCCCTTTGCCGCCATCGCGGGTGGTGAAATCCAGATCCACGGAAAGGGCTTCGCACGACCGGAACGGCCGCGCGTCACCATCGGCGAAGTCACCGCTCCCGTGATTATTGGCTCTGATTCGTTCCTGATCGTGCGGGTTCCCGAGGGTGTTTCCGATGGCGACCTGGTCATTCAGAACGGTGATCAATCCAGCCAGGCCTGGACCTGTGATATCGGGTTGCCCATCGCCGACAGCCTGCATCCGGTCACGAATCCGGCGGCAGATACCTTCGGCAACATCTACACCACGTTTAGCGGCTCGCGCGGGCAAAAGGTCGCTGTTGCGGTTTACAAAATCGACCCAATGTACAACGTGAAGCCCTTCATCACCGACCTAATGAACGCCACCGGGTTGACTTTCGATCGCCAGGGGCTTCTCTATGTTTCCAGCCGTTTCGAAGGCATTGTTTATCAGGTCACACCGAACGGCAGCATGTCCGTATACGTCGAAGGCATGGGCATCGCCACTGGCCTGGCGTTCGATGAAGATCAAAACCTGTACGTCGGTGATAGCAGCGGCACCATTTTCAAGATCGCACCCAATCGCCAGATTTTTGTTTTTGCCACGCTCGAGCCTTCCATCGCGGCTTACCATCTGGCTTTTGGACCCGAGCGGTACCTGTACGTCACCGGACCTACCACATCGAGTTTCGACTGCATCTACCGGATTTCGCATACCGGCGAAGTGGAACTGTTCTACCGCGGGTTGGGACGGCCCCAGGGCATCGCGTTTGACGTGGACGGGCGGCTCTATGCGACAGGATCGCTCGGCGGCCGCAAAGGCGTTGTGCGCATGACCCAGGATCGAAAACCGGAGCTGTTTCTTTCCGGACCAGGTATCGTCGGCTTGGCATTCACTCCCTCCAAATCACTCATCGTCGCGACTACGAATGCGCTCTATCGCGTGGACGTCGGCATTCAAGGGAAGCTGCTGGCGTAACGCAGAATGAACGCGGAAATTATCGCAGTCGGTTCAGAACTCCTCACCCCACAGCGGATTGACACCAATTCTCTATTCCTTACCGGCGAGTTGAACAATCTGGGCGTGGAAGTGACCACCAAATGCGTGGTGGGAGACGACTACGAGCGCCTGGCCGACACTGTCCGGCGCGCCATTGCGCGCTCGGAGATCGTGCTTCTTTCGGGCGGCCTGGGCCCCACCGAGGACGATGTCACGCGTGAGGCAGTGGCTCTGGCGCTCGACCGCAAGTTGGTTTTTCATCCCGAGATCAGCGATCAGCTCGAGCACCGGTTCCGTCAGACAAATCGAAAAATGGCCGAGGTCAACAAACGCCAGGCGTTTATCATCGCAGGCGCCGAGATTCTTCCGAACGATCGCGGAACTGCGCCCGGTCAGTGGATCGATGAATCTAACGTTTCCATCATGCTGTTACCCGGGCCGCCGCACGAGCTCAAGGCCATGTTCACGCGCCAGTGCCTGCCTCGCCTGGAACGGCTGGTTCCGAAACAAGTCATCCGGACGCTGGTGATGCGCGTCGCGGGTATGGCGGAATCTGATCTGGATCAAGCCATCTCGCCGGTTTACAAGAAGTACTCCAACCCCGTCACGACCATACTCGCCGCCGACGGTGACATCCAGATCCATTTGCGCGCCCGCTGCACCAGTGAAGCAGAAGCGCGGGCACTTCTGGCCGAGGTCGCAGGACCCATCGAATTGGTACTGGGAGACCGGATTTACTCGCGAAACGGGGAACCCCTGGAGGTGACCGTGGGCGAGTTGCTCAAAAAACGGAACGCCACGCTCGCCGTCGCCGAAAGCTGCACGGGAGGTCTGCTGGCCCAGAGGATCACAACGGTTCCCGGCAGCTCGAATTATTTTCTGGGCGGATTCGTGACGTATACCAACCGCATGAAGATCGACTGGCTGGGCGTCCGCGAAGAAACGCTCTTGCAGCACGGTGCAGTGAGCAGCGAAACTGCCGAGGCCATGGCCGTCGGAGTGCGGCGACGCGCAGGATCGACGTTCGCGCTGTCGATCACTGGTGAGGCCGGCCCGGAGCCCGCCGAAAATGTCCCGGTGGGGACCGTGTATGTAGCTCTCGCGAATGACACTGGTTGTCAAGTTGTGCACCGCCAATTTCTCGGCGATCGTGCGCGTATTCGATCCTTCGCCGCTCAGATGGCGCTCGATCTTCTACGGAAGAAATGCACTCAGCTCGCCGTATGACGTCGGCACTTTCACCATGACCATCGCAACAACATTCTTAGACTTGGCTGATTACGCTCCCTTCGTTACTTAGGCCATGCGCGTTATACGCGTGGTTCCCACTGGCGAGCCTGGTAAATGTTTCATCAACTTACATTTCTACGCGAGACATGACTCTTCCTAAATGAGGCAATTAGGTCAAGTGGGTGGCCGTTTTGTTCCTCTTCGCACACAAAGAGTTTGGAGGACTAGTTGCACATTCCACGGCAGTAGATCTTGCAAAGCGTCGCGGATGGCGAGAATCCTATGCGCGCTTCACCGAGATCTAACGAAAGGAAAATGGATTAAGCCATGAATGTACGAAACATCGCATTACCAGCGGCCGCGGTCGTCCTGTTAGGCATGGCGGGAACTTTTGTAGCGGTCGGGGTGCAAGGTCCGCTGTATGACAAAGTCATTGTCGATCTGCCTTATACCGTGACCGTACGCGACACGGTTCTGCAGCCCGGTCATTATGTAATTCGTCAATTGGCCAGCGCCACAGATAGCCGTGTGCTGCAGATCTTCAGCAACGATGGTATGAAACTGGAAACGACCGTGATCACGATTCCGGCCTTGGACAACAACACTGCTGATTCAACCAAAGTGATTCTTCATCATTTCGGAAACGACTACTATTTCGACAAGATCTGGATCCAGGGAAAGAATTACGGTTATGAATTCGTCTTGCCGGACGAAGTCAAGGCTCGTCAGCGCGAGCAGATGGCTCCGGTAAACGTGGCGGCCACGTATGAATCTGCTCCGGCCGAAAACACAACAACTACCGCGGAGAACACGACCACGCACTCGGCCGCAACCAACCAGGAATCGACCACAAACGAGCAGCCATCGACCCCCACCCAGACCCACACGACCGCGCAGAACGCGCCGGCGCCGGCTCCAAACAACCGTCAGGCAGCCCAGAATGAAGCTACGGCCGCGACTGCCACTAATACGGATACGAGTGCGCGAGATCGCGAAATGCCCAGCACAGCGGCCAATTGGTTGACCATGATGCTGAGCGGCGGATTGCTTTCGGGCGCGGGCATGGCGCTACGCCCTGGACGCGGTAACAAATCCGGCGACAGGCGTTAAAGCTTACTCGATGCAATATTTGACTTCCGTTGAAAGACGATGAAGCGTTTAAAGATCCTCCTGTCATGGTTACTCCTGGCGGGAGGATCTTACTTCTTCTATAACGGCGCACGCGAGTATTTTGAATCTCGTTATTCCCAGGAAAGCGCGGCGAATTCCTGGAGCGCTGCAGAACGCGAAGCAGCAGAGGTGGACGGTCGCATTGTGCCGTTCGGCCCCCGCACTCAGAGTTCGATCCCGGCCGGTGCAGCCTTCGCTAAACTGTCCATCCCGCGCCTGCACGCCGTGGTTTATGTGGTGGAAGGAACCGATGACGCTGACTTGCGCCGTGGACCGGGCCATCTGGAAGGTACGGCATTCCCGGGCGCATATGGAAACTGCGTCATCGCGGGCCACCGTGATACACATTTCAGAGTCTTGAAGGACATTCACAAAGGTGACGAAATCGATCTGGAAACCGCGGCTGGAAATTTCACGTATCGTGTGGATGAGATTTCCGTCGTATCACCCAACAATACCGCCTCGCTCCAACCCACCAGCCATCCAGTCTTGAATCTCATCACCTGTTACCCGTTCTGTTACGTTGGCTCAGCCCCCAAGCGATTTGTGGTCCGCGCCGGAATCGTTATGAGCCGCGCCGCACGATCCGGCCTCTCCCCGGCTTCTTAAGTTCACTCCATTTCCTGCTCCTCCCGGCATGCTCCGCAACCCAGCCTCGAACGTCAGTACAATGGGCATAATGCCTGGACAAACAGACAGTTTTTATCGCATTCAAAAACTTCCACCCTACGTTTTCGCTGTCATCAACGAGATGAAAGCGCGGGCTCGCGCCGCGCAACAAGACGTGATTGATCTCGGCATGGGCAATCCGGACGGCTCGACCCCCCGGCCGGTTGTGAATAAGCTCATTGAAGCTGCTCGCAATCAGCGCAACCATCGGTACTCGGTTTCCAGGGGCGTGCCGCACCTGCGCGAAGAGATTGTGAAGCGCTACAGCAAGAACTATGGCGTCCAACTCGATTCTGATACTGAAGCCATCGTAACCATCGGCGCGAAAGACGCTCTTGCGCATCTTCTGTTCGCGGTCGTGGGACCCGGTGACGTAGTGGTGTCGCCGAACCCTGCGTATCCCATCCATCAATACGGCGTGATCATGGCCGAAGGCCGGGCCTGTATGCTGCCCATGCCCGATGCCGCCACGTTTTTGAACGGTCTGGAGGAGCTCTATCGCGGCCCGACGCGTCCTAAGCTTATTCTAATTTCATTCCCACATAACCCGACCACGACCTGCGTTGATCTGGACTTTTTCCGCGAGATCATCCGCCTGGCGCGTCATCACGAATGCTATGTGGTTCATGATTTCGCCTATGCCGACATTTGTTTCGACGGCTACAAAGCTCCCAGCATTCTCGAGGTGGAGGGCGCCAAAGACATTGCGGTTGAGATCTTCTCCCTGTCGAAAAGTTACAACATGGCTGGCTGGCGCGTCGGTTTCTGTCTGGGAAACGCAAAGATGATCGCGGCGCTGGCGCGCATCAAGAGCTATCTGGACTATGGCGTGTTCCAGCCGATCCAGATTGCCTCCATCATTGCGCTGCGCGAGTGCGAGGAAGAAACGAAAAAGATCTGTGCGTTATATCAGCGGCGGCGTGACGTGCTGGTTCAAGGACTGCAACGTGCCGGCTGGTCCGTCGCGCCTCCGCGGGGAACCATGTTCGTTTGGGCTCCGGTGCCGGAACAATACCGGGAGCTCGACTCGCTCGAGTTCGCAAAATTATTGATGCAGGAGGCGCTGGTAGCGGTATCGCCCGGCATCGGATTTGGACCCATGGGCGAGGGTCACGTCCGGTTCGCCCTGGTCGAGAATGAGCAGCGCATCCGACAGGCCACCAGGTCCATCAAGCAATTCCTGGCACGGAAGCCCGTACTGGCGGAAAAGTAATCCGGGTGGTTGCTGGAGCCGCTCGGCAGAACATCATGGCTTAATGTTCGTAAAGGGAGGTCAGCAAGGTTATGATGCGATGGTTGTCCGTTCTGACGATTCTTATTTCTCTGCTTTTATTTTCTTCGTGCGCTAAAGAGGACGCCGAACCGGGCGCAGCCTCGCACGCGACTGTCTACATGCGGGATGGAAGCTCGTATAGCGGGAACGTGGTAACGAGTTCCCCTACTGAACTCACGCTCGCAGGTGACGATAAAACCACACGAACGCTGGCGATGCGAGACGTGAGGTCGATCGAATACGACGACACGCCAGCGCCGCAGACCACAGCCGCCAGTCCGCAGAGCATACCCGCCAGTCCGCGACCTAGGCAGCCCGCGGGCGAACTCAACCACGAGAGGCATCATCATCCGGTGGAGTCGGTCATTAACACCAGGACCCATGAGCTTCCGGCGGCAACCGAAATCTCGGTGCGGATTGAGGAAACCATCGATTCCGATAAGGCAGCGGAAGGCCAGACATACCCGGCCGAGGTCACAAACGATGTGCTGGATGCTAATGGCGACGTGGTCATCCCGCGCGGCGCGAACGCGCAAATCGTCATCCGGTCCGCAGCCAAGGGCGGGCGTTTCCGGGGCACGTCAGACCTGGTGCTCGATCTGCAATCGGTTTCCGTGGAGGGCCGCCAATATCAGGTCAGTACCGTTGACATTCTGGAAAAGGGCAAAGCCGGTCTCGGCGCCAACAAGCGGACAGCCGAGTATACCGGCGGCGGCGCGGCCATTGGCGCTATCATCGGTGCCATCGCGGGGCATGGCAAAGGCGCGGCCATTGGAGCGGCATCGGGTGCAGCAGCCGGGGCGGCAACGCAAGTGATCACCAAGGGTGGCTCTATCCGCGTGCCTGTAGAAACCGTGCTGACCTTCAAACTTGACCGGCCGTTGCGCGTGAGTGCACGGTAGAGAATTAAGCGGTTGACGGCGTCGGGTGCCAGGCGGGCGGACTTGCCCCTTGACTCCTGATCTGTGACTTCCAGTCAAGCCGTTTATTTCCAACATCGGCTGTCTCCCCAAAAACTGCGGACGCGGGAAGCCGGTAGTCGGCTGCAGTCGAAGTCACAGGCTGTTCAATCCGGCACCGCCGGAGGCACGGCTGTCTTCTAACTAACTCCCGTCTCCTGGCTACTGCACTTCCACCGGCAGCTTGACTTCAACCGTCTTGGGCGGGAAACACATAGTATCGTTGCACGCCTGATAGCGCAGCTTCCCTAGCAGCACCGCGAGACCCGGCGTTACGCCGGAAGGCACTTTGAATTTCGTCGTGATATCGAAGGCGCCCGTAAAGACTGACAGCGGCGTCGGCGAAAACGAGTACTTCTCGTCGTGCGGTTTGGGGAACGTGATCGATTCCACCTGCAGCGGGTCGGACGTCCAGGTGAGCCGCAACGGAATGAGATAGGCTTCATTC
>QHXW01000284.1:0-25373 GCA_003223115.1 Acidobacteriota bacterium | reverse complement strand
TGATAGTCAGGATCGCGTTATTCTGGCCGAGCAAGGGCAGCCATAGAAGCGCCAGCGGAAGTTTGTAATAGTTCTTTAATCCCATCTTCGAAATCTCGTTTACTCGTGAGTCCCACGTGGACTGCGGCGATGCGGCCTTCCCGATCGATCAGGAATGTCGTGGGGAGCGCCTCCACTCCATCGTAGAGCGCCGCTATCGAATCATCGCCCATCACGATACGGTAATTGATGTCGAGCTGATGCGCAAACGGCTTCACTACGTCCCAGCCGTCCTGATCCATTGACACGCCAAGCACTGCAAAGCCCTTGTCCTTGTTTTCCCGTTCGAAATCCTTGAACCAGGGGATCTCGACTTTGCACGGCCCGCACCACGTGGCCCAGAAATCAAGCAGAATGACCTTGCCCTTGTAATCGGAAAGATGCACCGTATGCCCGTTGGCATCCTTCAACGCAAACTCCGGCGCGGGTTTGCGCTCCTTCTCGGATTTCAGGGAAGCGGCCCTTGTCGCCCGGGAACAACCCGGCATCACGATCACAACTGCCGCGACCACAAGGCTCAACCAAACTGCGCGCACAAAATCTCCTTACATGAACATTATATCTAGATCGGGGTTGCCCCACGCATTTCAGCGCCCTCGAACCATGCGCGCCGGGCGTTGCGCAGGCGTAAAGCGAGCGTGAACTCGCCGTGTCTTCGAATGCCTGAATACAACCAGGCGCCTGTATCGCAGAAGCTTTCGCAACAATATTCGTGCCACCTGCGCGTGCGGTTGCGGCGATCTCGCAAGGTGAGTTTCCGTTTGCGTGACTCGGCAGACCATCCCAGCTCGCCACGTGCGCCGCTTTGGATCTCCTGGCTCACTAACTGTTCATATGCGCGCCGCTTCTTATTCCCTAACCGCAACCACGCGAAATGAAAAATTTCGTGCACCACGATACGCGCCAGCTCACTTTTCTTGGTTTGAAGCTCTGCGTCCAGGACGATGTACCTCTTGCGGATGTGGGTCGCGGCGTGGATGGGAGTACCGACAGAGCCTTCCGAGAGAAGGCGCCCGCGATGGTCCGTCAACGCCGGCCGGAACTCGAGCCGGATTCCCCGCCCGCGGAGAGGTGGGATGCGCAGCATCAGGTGGTCAAGAGTCCGCCTCACCTCAGCGTCATCCGTGTGTTCGAGGCGTAGAAGCACTATTGACGCAAAGGAGCCAATGCACTCTTGCTGATCTTGGCAACCACGTTGACTTTGGGATCGACCAGCTCCGCGATATCGTACCGGACTGAGGTGCCAAGCACGACGGCCGTCTCGGTCGAATTGAGCTTGTAATCCCGCTCGAGCCAGCGTGCCAGTTCCGTGGTGGCAAGCTGCACTGCTTCGTCGAGCGAATTGCCAACGCCCATTGCCATTAGGTAGTCCGCGTTCTCGGCCCGTGGCATGTCACTCGATTGATCCTGCACTACATTCACTGTAAATTCGACGTCCATCGAGGTCTCCAGCGCGTCGCCGGTCAGCTCCCCGTCACCCTCGGCAGCGTGGCCATCCCCGACGAACAGCAGCGCACCGGTATGATAAACCGGCAAATATAGCGTTACGCCCTCTCGAATCTGGTTGTAATCCATGTTCCCGCCGAAACTGCCGAGGTGGCCGGATTGGAACGACTGATTGCCCGGGGGCGCGACGCCGACGCAGCCCAACATGGGGTCAAGCTTCACCGAGAAATTCTTCAGCCGCTCGGTGGGATGCGCCAGAACGGCCGTTCCGCGCTCGCGGTCCAGACGCCACTGGCTCTCGAATTTCTCGAGTGGCTTGACCTCCTTGAAATAATCCGGTGTCACACGGTCGGACGCGATCGAATCGCCGCTTTCGGCCGAGTCGCGATTCAGTCGAATACGATTGAACTTTACGACGAGAGTGTCGCCCGGCAGCGCGCCTTCGATGTAAAAAGGCCCGGTAAGCGGATTACCTCCGAGTGAACGGCGGGTCCCATTGGCATCCACGCCGCCGGCATCCACGGTCCAGGTGGTCACCGTGTCTCCTGCGTGGACATGCATCACCGGCTCAATGGAACTCGAAAACGCGCGATAGAAAGCACGCGGCGTGAACCGGCGCGTTGTGGGCATACCTGGCGGACGCTGTGCCGGCCGCTTCGCGGTCCAAGTTGCGGGTTGATCCCCGAAAACTTTGGCGGTGCCGATCATGACGCCTTCGAGCAAGGTTCCGGAAAAGCTCCCGAGCGGCCGGCCGTTTAGAAAGTGCGCCTCCAGCTTGACCGTCTCCCCCTGCATCGTGCCTTCGAATTTCACGTTGCGTGATGTACCGGAAATCTTTCCGCCGGCGTCCTGGAGAGTCGCACGCCGCACCATTGGCTCGCCAAACCGCATGATCGTGAATTCCCACGTGCCGCTAAGGTTTTCGGCAGCACCGATCACGGGCAACACGAGCACGCTCACCCAAGCAAAACGCTCCGTTCGCCATCGTGGAAAATACATCGCAACCTTCCTCGCTGTGAATTTGAAGCCATCTATTTTTTCACGTTTCTGGTGTAATTGCTCCCTCTGGGCAGTTGACCGGCCGGCGGCCTGCGACGCTAAGAGACTCTGCTGCAAACTGTTACGACAAATAGTGATGGGAAAGCCGCAACGGAAGTACAATTAAAGGATGGCGAGAGGCTGGGAAAGTAAATCGGTTGAGGCCCAGATTGAGTCCGCCGCTGAGAAAGACACGCCCAACCGCTCGGTAGGGCGAAGTGCGGCTGAAGTCGACCAAATGCGGCAAAAAGAAAACCTCGTGCTGTCGCGCACGCGCGTGATGCACGATCTCGAGAACAGCGCGAATCCACGATATCGGCAAATCCTGCAGAAAGCGCTCGCAGACCTGGACGCGAAAATTTCGCGTTTCGAACCGGCGAAAGGGGTCGCCGCCGCTTCGGGCCGTTAGCGCGGGACCGGCACGGAACGGTTTCATCTGCCAACTCCCGGCTTGGCCGGCGGCGCAATTGTTTCCGCAGTCACGAAGACAGGCTCGATATCAACGGGAATGTCTCCGAGGTGGTTCAGTGTTTTCTCGAGAGCCGGTCTCAGAGCCCCCAAACCGTCCAGCATCTTTTTCGCTCCCGCATAGTCGCCCGTCGCTTCAATCGTCAGGATGTCGTGCGTGAGGTCGCTCACCGCGGACTTGATCTTGCTGAACTCCACGCGATAGGTTCCACCCGGACCGGCGACGAACCCCCCTTTGTCCTCGAGATAGTTGAACTGCACCGCCATGCCTTTGGCATGCGCTTCCTTCAGACCGAAACGCAAAGTACGAAAAGCTGAACCCAGGAACGTCGTGTAAAGACGGCGTTCGTTCTCCGCTCCGCCCGGCAGCATGCCGTGATCGTAAAAATACTGCAGCATGAACAGACCGGTGACATCTGCTTTAGCTTCTTCGATGGCGCTGTAAAGTTCTTTCAATTCCTGCCGGACGCGGGTCGAGCGGCCCTGAACCTTGATGCTGTGCGGCCCAATGCCATGGCTCATCTCGTGTGCCAAGATGTGGGTGAAGAATGAGTCGAAACTCAGATCCGCTTGCGCAGCCGCAGGTAGCATCCGTTTCGATATAGGCACGAGATTGCTACGGAATTTGGCCTCCTGCACGTTCTTCAGCATGACGCGCTTGCTGCCCTTCTGCTGAACCACGCGTTCGTCATTCGGCAGATTATAGGCAGCCGTCTGAACGCCGTGGTTACCGTCGGCCGCCGAGAAAATTTCGTTCACCACGCGAATTGGGGCGGCCGCACCAAGCTTGGGATTGCGATAGCGCGGCTCGATGGGCAGATGATTCTCGAGTTCTTGCATATGACCGGCAAAGAATTTTACTTTGGCCGATTCTTTTTCATCCCGAAGGTTGATATACGATTCGAACCCCGCCTTGTAGCCGAATAATTCGTCGTTATAAGTCTCGTAAGGTCCGATGGTGACATCGAGCGGTGCGTCGAGATCCATCCAGGCGACGTCGCTCGCAAAATAATCGTTTGAAAGAAACGCCTCTGCTCTCGAATTGAGGAATTTCTTGAGCGTCTGGTTATCCGTCAAGGCCGCCGCCTCACGCAACAATCGCGACGCGCGTTTCAGATCTTTCGAGTAGGCTTTGCTGTACGGAACGGCGGTGAGTTTGCCGGCATCCTCACGCGTAATGACTGTGAAAAAGCCTTCCGCTGCGCGGCGACCTGCCGCCGGAAACGATTTCACCCAACTCTCAAATTCCTCCTTGGTCATATCCGGCGGATAGAAGTTTGCGCCGGGCAGTTTCTTGGGCGGCACATCCGGAAGGAAAGCGGTGTGGCCGTCCAGATCCGACCAGGGGCACTTGTTGATCCAGAAATAGTGAAGCCGCGCCTTACCGAGAGGCGTTTTGTCTTTCTGCAAACGGGCGCAAAGCGCTTGGTTGCCGCTCCACAACTGGGTGAGGAAAAGATCATTGAGTACGCGCGAAGCTTCGATGAGCTTCGCCAGCGCTTTGCGGTCGCCGGCGGACAGCCCGGACACGTCCACCCGCACTTCAGTGGGTGCAAAACGGGCAATCATGCGCTCGAGTTGCGTGAGATTTGCGCCTCTATCCGGCTCGACTCCGCGCACCGTGGCCGCGGCGAGCACCAAAGGCAACACTTTCTTCATCACCCCTCCATTATGCACGCGAGCAGCGCCAAGCTTCGATCACTAAGAATTTCAGAATTGTTGGTCAGTATCTCCATGCATTAACGTCATAACGGCCACGCCCCCGATGGTCCATATTAGCCACTTTGGCCGAGGGGCGCGTCAATTCGTCTCTTTCTTCGAAGATGAAGCCATCATTATTGAACTCCGCGGATATCAGGCGAGCGTGACGCGAAGGTTGCGGGCTCACTCTGCGCCGCATCGTCGAACTTGTCCTGAAGGCGCCCAGCCCGGAGACGTTCCGCGGATGCAGGGGCGTTCGGCGGAACGAAGCCAACTGGCGGCGCAAGTGGTTGAGTTGCCACGAGGGACGCCGGTTCGGAAAACATTGTGTCAGGGGCCTGCTCGGCGGGCCGGGAAGCGGCAAACTGGGAAAAAGCGGCGGGGGCCTGGAGGTCCTGGAGGGCTTTGAGAGTACGGAGGTACATGCGATTGGTGGAATCGATGCGCCACTGAATCCTAGTAAAAGGATCGAGGGCATCCTGGTAGCAGTGGCCGAGTGGGGAATTGTGTTGGGAGGCGTCGACAAATTCGGCGCGGGTGAGATTTGTCAAGGCATTCGACGCGATAGTTCCAGAGCTGGGCTTCGATGCGGCGGAGGCGGCGCTGAATCCACTCGGTAGAGATGAGGGTGTCGACAGCGAGAGCTGGCTGGGATCGACGGGTTGGTAGTGGAGGAGGAACTGGGCGTGAGCGCCTCGAGTTCGGCAGGGTCCTCGCCGGGGATGATGTGGGACCAAGCGTCGATGCCGGATTTTAGGCCGTTGAGAGAGGATTGCCTTCAGGCGAAGTGGGCCCGGTGGATTTTTGGGCGTTGAGGCGATTGGCGTTGAGTTGTGCTTGGGTCGGCATCGTTCAGTCTCAGCTAACAGCTAGCACGGGTACGGCGGTTTCGATGGTTGATGGGGATGGATGTTATTGAGGCGTTTACGGGTGGGGGTTGTGTGGGGCTGTGAACGGGTGGGCGACGCGAATTCCCACTACCGTTTATTGTACCGCAGGGCCGCAGCGCGATTCCCTCATAATGAAGTTGCTGATTAATGCCCACCGTTCTCTATGTTCAGGGCTGGCGGTTGTGTTCCTATACGAACGAGGGCAATGAACCGATGCGTGTGCATGTCTTAAAGGGGACGCGGAGTGCAAGTATTGGCTGCAGCCCGGAGCGTTTCGATATTCTTGAGGAGTACCAATACAACTGTGGGCCGCGTTTGCGGCGCGAGATCCGCCAAATCATCTTTGAGCATTTCGATCAGATCGTAATCGCTTGGCGGGAACATTTCGGAGAAGCTCAGTGCAGAGTGAAACAAAGCCGGTTTTAGCGAAGGCAATCGAGACCACACCCGAGGCCATCATTGTGATCATGGAAACCGGGCGTTTCCATTCCTTGGGGAAAATGCTCGGAGCGGCTTGCCCGTGCATCTCTAGCTATTAAGCTAGTAGAGCGAAGTCGAGCTGAACTCCCGCGTTCGGGCTATGGGATTCACCGGCCATTAATTGACGAGGATCTGGCCGTCGGCCCCGCTACTTTCGCGGCGCTACGTGATCCATTGAAGCCGCCCCCGCGGAGGCGCCGCTAAGATCGGAAATGCGTGGGGCCTCGGGTCTGGTGCCACACATGAGGATATAGAAAGGAAACATCCGGCGGCGGCGCGCGGCTGTCCAGATCCCTCTGCGCAAAGGCTACAACGTCATGGAGGCCAGCGACGGCGAGCAGGCCATGCGCGTATTCAAAGAGAACACCGCCGCCATCGATCTGGTATTTCTGGACATGACCATGCCCGGTATTTCGGGGCCTCGAGGCGCTGAAACAGATTCGAAAGGTGCGTCCTCCCGTGAAGGCTCGGTTGGCAAGCGGTTATGCAGCCGAGGTGCCCGGCGCGCACTTTCTGGCCAAGCCGTACTCACCACTCGACCTGGTGCGCCGGATTCAAGAGATAATGAACAGCACCGAAGACGCCGTGGAAAAGTAAGAGCGCCGGCCGGGAACTGGCAAAGCCTCCTGGTCTGGACAACTATATTCCACATCCCGCAGAATCGAAGTAAGTGCGCATTTTGGGGATCGAATCATCATGCGATGAGACCGCGGCGGCAGTGGTCGAGGACGGACTCTCGATTCTTTCCTCGGTGGTGGCTTCACAATTAGCCACGCATGCCCGCTACGGCGGTGTGGTGCCGGAACTGGCGTCGCGCGAGCATTTGCGGGCCATCGTGCCGGTGGTTCGGCTGGCGCTCGCGGAAGCTCAAACTACGTACTCGGATCTCGCCGCAATCGCGGCCACGGCCGGTCCCGGCCTGGTGGGCTCCCTTCTGGTCGGACTCACTTTTGCCAAATCGCTATCGTTCGCCCGTGGAATTCCGCTGATCGCCATCAATCACATCGAAGGGCACATACATGCGGTGGTCATGGAGTCAAAGCAGCGCGGAACTCCGATCGAATATCCGGCAGTAGCGCTGATCGTGAGCGGCGGGCATACGCATCTATTCGAGTTACACGAAGATTTTTCGTATCGTCTGCTGGGCAAGACCCGCGATGATGCGGCGGGCGAAGCCTTTGATAAGGTCGCCAAGCTGCTGGGATTCGGCTATCCGGGCGGCCCGGTCATCGATCAACTGGCGCCCCATGGGAATCCGCGGGCGGTGCGGTTCACGCCGGCGAAAATGAAGGGCAATGCGCTGGACTTCAGCTTCAGCGGACTAAAAACAGCGGTGCTGCGCTGGGTTCAGGCACGCGATCTTTCGACCGAAATTCAAGCCAGGCGCGACCTTCTGGCGGCGAACCGTCAGCCAACTGTAGAGCAATGGCTTTCTGTCACGCCACAGATCACGCGCGACGTTCTGGCTTCATTTCAATGGACGGTGGTAGAGGAACTGTTGCGGCGAGCGGCAGCGGCTGCAGAATCCAACTCGGCCCGGGCGCTGATCATCTCCGGAGGGGTGGCCTGCAACTCAGGATTAAGAACGGCCGCGCGCGAGGCCCGGCTTCCCTACCCGGTTCAATTCCCTTCCCCTGCGCTTTCCACGGATAACGCCGCCATGATCGCCGCCGCCGCATTCCACAAGCTCGAACGCGGAGAGTTCGCAACGCTCGCGGTAGCGGCCCAGGCCAGCCTCCCGCTGGCGTAAATGTCCTCAGCCCGCCAATGGGGTTGGCACTGTCGTTTCCGTCACTTGCCAGAATCTCACGGCATCGCTAGAATCAATGGGTTCGCACACAATCCAGGAGGAATCATGGCCGTTGAGCAAAAGGTCAAGCAGATTATTGTGGAGCAGTTAGGCGTCGACGAAAGCCAGGTTGACAATACCGCATCATTCGTCGAGGACCTCGGCGCCGACTCACTCGACATCGTGGAACTGGTGATGGCCTTTGAAGAAGCTTTCGAAATCGAGATCCCCGACGAGGATGCCGAAAAAATCACTACCGTGAAAGACGCGATCGACTACATCGAAAGCCGGACGGCCAAGAAGTAGAACCCCATTTCTTCCCAGGAGACTCGTTTGTCACGCAGAGTGGTTGTAACTGGTGTCGGTCTGGTTTCGCCCGTAGGGATCGGCACCGAGGACACCTGGCAGGCCATACGCAACGGCAAAAGCGGCTTCGGGCGGATTACAGGCTTTGACCCCTCCGATTTCAGTTGCCAGATCGCCGGTGAAGTAAAGGGTTTCGATCCGCATCGGTACATCGAGAAAAAAGAAATCAAGAAGATGGGCCGGTTCATTCAGTTTGGCGTCGCGGCCACTGAATGCGCGCTGTCAAGCTCCGGCCTCAAGGTGAGCAAAGAGAACGAAGAGCGCGTAGGCGTCTATATCGGCAGCGGCATCGGCGGGTTCGAGGTCATCGAGCGCGAGCACAAGACGCTGCTCGAGCACGGGCCGCGGCGCATCTCGCCATTTTTTATTGTCGCTACCATCATTAACCTGGCCTCGGGATTCGTCTCCATTCGCACCGGCGCGAAAGGACCAAATTCGGCTACCGCCACAGCCTGCACCACCAGCGCGCATTCCATCGGCGATTCATTTCGCATCATCCAGCGCGGCGATGCCGACGCGATGATCTGCGGAGGCACGGAAGCCTGTATCACGCCCATGGGGATCGGTGGGTTCGCGGCAGCGCGCGCACTCTCAACTCGAAATAACGAGCCGGAACGCGCATCGCGGCCCTGGGATAAAGATCGCGACGGTTTCGTGGTGGGCGAAGGCGCCGGAATTCTGATTCTTGAAGAGCTTGATTTCGCCAGGCAGCGTGGAGCGCGCATTTTATCGGAAATGGTCGGGTATGGCATGAGCGCGGACGCACACCACGTGACGTCGCCCTCCGAAGATGGTGATGGAGCTTATCGCGTGATGCGCAATGCGCTGCGCGATGCCGGGCTTAACCCGAACCAGATCGAGTACATCAATGCGCACGGGACATCCACCGAAATCGGTGACAAGATCGAGACGCTGGCGATCAAGCGCTGTTTTGGCGACCACGCCCACAAGGTCGCCATCAGCTCCACCAAGTCCATGACCGGACATCTGCTGGGCGGCGCCGGCGGCCTGGAGGCCGGTCTTACGGTTCTGGCCATTCGCGATCAGATCGCTCCGCCCACCATCAACTACGAAACACCCGATCCGGCCTGCGACCTGGATTACACTCCAAATCACGCCCGGCCCATGAAGATTCAACACGCGCTGTCGAACTCATTCGGTTTCGGCGGCACCAATGGCGCGCTGATCTTCAAACGCTATACCGAGTAGCTCCAATGAAAATCGTCGTCTCGATCAAGCAGGTGCCGGCGCGGGATTCGCTGCTGCGACTGAACCCGGAAGGCACTTGGATCCAGGATTCCGACCTCAGCTTCGAGATCAATGAACCCGATGCATATGCCCTTGAAGAGGGCCTGCAATTGAAGGAGAAACATGGCGGCGAAGTGGTGGTGTTGTGCGCCGGGCCTGCACGAGCCGCGCAGACCATCCGTGAAGCACTGGCTAAAGGGGCGGACCGGGCCATTCACATTGAGGAAGAGAAGCTGGGCGCATTCGATCCGCTGGGTATCGCGCGTCTGATGTCGGCGGCGATGCAGGCGGAAAAACCCGATCTGATCCTCACCGGCTTGCAATCCGATGATCTCGGATACGGACAAACTGGCGTGATTCTGGCAGAGCTGCTGGGGTTGCCGCACGCCACGATCATCATGCAGGTGGAGAAGCAGGAGGGCGGAATCCGCGTGAAGCGGGAACTCGAGGACGGCTGGTTCCAGCACGTGGAGATGCCGTTGCCGGCGCTGCTGACCATTCAATCGGGCATCAACAAACTGCGCTACGCCACGCTGATGGGCATCAAGAAAGCCAAGACTAAGGAAGTCAAGAAGCTTGCGGCGTCGGACTTGGGCGTAGCGGCCGCCCCCTCATTCCGCTTCGAGCGGGTTTATCTTCCCGAGAAAACGAAACGCACGCAGATTTTTGACGGTGCGCCCAAGGAAGCCGCGGCTAAGCTGGTTGAGAAATTGAAATTCGAAGCACGCGTCCTATGAGCATCCTGGCGATCCTCGAGCAGCGTGCGGGCGCCTGGCACCGCATGTCGTGGGAGACGCTGGCGGCTGCGCAGCAGTTCGGCGCGGAATTGAAGCAGCCGGTAGAGGCCGCTGTAGTCGGCAGCAATATTTCGTCGCTTGCCGGCGAACTGGGCGGAAAGCAGCTTGCAAAGGTGCACGCCGTCGAGCATGACCTGCTCAAGGATTACACTCCAGACGGCTACACGGCAGCGCTGCGGCAATTGATCGAAAAAACAAAGCCGCGCTACGTTGTTTTTCCGCATACGTATCAAGTGCGCGACTTTGCGCCGAAGCTGTCCACGTCGCTCGGGCGCGTGCTGGTCAGCGACGCCGTCTCCCATCGAATAGACGGTAGCGATCTGGTTTTCGTGCGCCAGCTCTTTCAGGGCAAGATGAACGTGGACGTGCGCTTTTCGGGCGAGCCGCCTTACCTGGCGTCCTTACAGGCTGGCGCGTACCGGGCCGAAAAGGTTGAGGCCGGCTCTGCGCCGGTCGAAAAGTTCGCTCCGGATCTGTCGGCCTCCGCGATTCGAAACAAACCACTGGATCTGTTTCGCGAATCGCAGCGCGCTGTGGATCTGACCGCGGCCGAGATCATCGTATCTGTAGGCCGTGGAATCAAAGAGGCCGAAAATATTCCACTGGTACGGAAGCTCGCCGAGGCGCTGGGCGCGGAACTGGCGGCGTCACGGCCGATTTGCGATAGCGGCTGGCTACCCATGGAGCGCCAGGTGGGCAGCTCGGGACAGACAGTCTCACCGAAGTTGTACCTTGCCGTCGGAATTTCTGGCGCCATACAGCACCTGGTGGGCATGAAGGGATCGAAAATCGTTGTGGCCATCAATAAAGATCCCGAAGCGCCCATTTTCGAAGTGGCCGATTACGGCATTGTCGGCGATCTGTTCCAGGTCGTACCCGCGCTAATCGAAGAGATCCAGAAGGCAAAAGGGTAGCGGGCTTACGATGTTACGATTTGGGCTAGCTATAGCTAGCATCCCCATCAATCGATCGCAGTGACCGGCCGCTGCGCGCGGACTCGACTCGGGTCGAGTTTCTCCAGGATTCTCGCAGCGTGGGCACCTTTGTGATAAGTACCCTTACCTGACCGACGGGTGGCTTCTTTCAATCCATCCAATACGTCGGACTTCGATATGGCTTCGACCCGAGGATTAGCCGGCAACGCCTGCACGTGGAGACCAGAGCCAAGTAGTCCTACAGTGCCTGGCGATCAGCCAGGAACCAAGCCTCCATTACTTGCACCATCCACCCGATCTGTTGTTCGCCCGGAACGATTCCCCGAGGTCGCGAAGCCCCCTGTTGCGTCAGCTCCTCGAAGAGACGACCTCCATCCGGACCTTCACTATCCAGGAGCAGCACGTGGGGCAATTGAGAATCTCGGGACAAGCTCAACAGAAAGTCGTGTGGACGGCATCGTCACGCCCGCGTCCCGGAAACAGTTTGATTCTTCCCTTGAACTGTGGACACTTGCGCGTTCGAAAAAAATCTGAAAAGGTCTTACTAGACTGCGGTTGCCTTCGAAAATACAGACGGACCTGGCTTACCAGCGATTCCCTCCGATCGCCCCCTTGCGCCAAATCTCACCCAAAGAGTAGCGGTCAAGCCAGCCTTCCAGCCGTTTCTTGGTGAGCCGCTCGAATCGCGTTCCCGATCCCTCATCGTATTCGCAAACGACCACCGCTTCAGGTTGGTCGGACAGCTCGTCCACGAGGGCATCGGAGTGAGTCGTAATTATCAACTGCGTTCTTTGCGACGCCTCGACGATCACTCGCGCGATCAAGCGCACGGCGTCAGGATGGAGACCTCCGGTTCTTCCATGCAAACAAGGGGGGCACCTTCTCATTGAGGAGGATTGTTAGCATGCAAAGAAAATTGAGCGTGCCGTCAGAAAGGCGAAATTGCTGGGATCGGCTGATTGATGCCTTCTTCGACGATATAGGCTCGAAACACGCCGCCCCCCTCGCGAACCCGCACGGCCCGATAGCGTTCACAGAATTCGTGCATACGTTGCGCCACCTTATCAAGACTTCCGTTGAATTGCATCATGCAGGACTGCTGCCAGGTTCCCGCCCACGTCCTCCAAGAACTCCTTAACAGCTCCGGGGTAATTCCCAGTCGGGTCTGCGACCTAGCTAGCTAGGGCCGGTCTGAAACTCGTGGTAGATCCTCAGGCGCTCGAATTCTCTACCGAGGCGAGAGATCGGCGTTGCGTCAGGTGGATTTCGATAGTTTCTGAGGACAGACTCCTGAACTTGAACGGATCCAGGCCCCAACTGAGGCGGAAAATGAGACGCGCTCTGCCGTTCGATCAAAGTAGACTGTCGACTTTGTTGAGGACTAAGGCCGCGTTCTGAAAACGCTCTGACTGGATATATTTTAGAGGCCTTGTGAGTGTTCGGAGAATTCAAGTTTGTAAAGATACGGGCTTGACTTCGGTTCATGCATCACGGTGCACTCTATGCTGGCAGGTGAAGACGTCAGCGATCCTCCCTTCCAAATCCACTCGCGAACGCCTCCGCCTTGCGTAATGGCGCGGTTAATATCTACCGGAGCAGCCTGTAGCAGTCCAATAGCTTCAATGACATTGGATTTGCCCGATCCATTGGGGCCGACCAGTACATTGAGCCCTCGTAAATCTTCGAGCGTGGCGTCCTTGAATGAGAGCAGATTCCTAAACGTGATCGAGCGCAGAAGCATGTTACCTTTATTCTATTGGTATTTCAGCGCCACCGCTCGGATGCTGTGCTCGTCTATCTTCCTTCGTCCTCGCCCAAGTCCGTCTCTCACGAAGGCCTTTGGAAGGCGCGCTGGACATTGGCGGGGGTGGCCACAACAAGCAGGAACGCTTGTCCCGTGGGTTAATGCGACTCTTCTTTGCCGGCGTACAGCTCGTCGATGTGGGCGCGAAAATTCTCGATCACGCGACCGCGGCGCACCTTCATGGTCGCGGTCAGCTCGCCCTCTTCGATTGTAAAATCCCGTGCCAGAACCTTGTACTTTCGCACCTGTTCGAACGGCGCGAGCTGTTTGTTCACCCGGGATACAATCTTGTGAATTTCCTTGAGCACGGGCGGCGCGCTGGCTACGTCCTCTAGGGAGCGCCCTTGGATTTCTTTCATGTCGTCCAACATTTCAACCGCAGCGGCGTTGATGGTGAATAGCGCGGTGAGGTACGGCAGTCTGTCGCCGATCAGCACCACCTGGCTGATGAGCGGTTCAAACTTGAACAGGTTTTCGACACGCGAAGGAAAGACTTTCTTGCCGGAAGAAGACACGATCAGCTCCTTCTTGCGGCCCGTAATGAAAAGATAGCCCTCGTCATCCATGGATGCGATGTCGCCGGTGTGCAGCCAGCCGTCGCGCAGAACGTCCGCCGTGGCCTCCGGATCTTTGTAGTAGCGGGAGAACACGCTCTGGCCCTTCACCAGCAGTTCACCGTCGTCCGCAATCCGAAGCTCGACCCCTGGCAAGAGTTTCCCGATGCTGCCGGGCTTAGGCTTATCGACCGGATTGAACGCCACGACGCCGCCTTCGGTCAAGCCATAGCCCTCGATGAGCGGCATGCCGATGGCCTCATAAAATTCAGCCAGATCGGCGCCGAGCGGCGCTGCTCCCGACGCGGCAAAGCGTAGTTTGCCTCCGAATCGCGCGCGCACTCTGTGGAAGAACAGCCGGTCCGCCACGGCGAGGGGCACTCGGATGCGCGCCGGCACAGGCTCACCGCGGTGACGGTGACGCGCCGCAGCCAAACCCAGCCCCAGCCCGGCATAGAACACCTTCTGCAGCGCCGCCGGACGCTTCTTCACCTCGGTGCAAATCGTCGCGTAGATCCGTTCCCACAGGCGCGGAGGCGCGAGAAATATCGTGGGCCGCACGGCTTTGAGGTCCTGCGGCAGCTTCATCAGGCTTTCGCTGAATGTGACCGGCATACCCATGCGAATGGGCAGCAGTTCGACCACTACGCGCTGCGCGATGTGCGCTGAAGGCAAGAAGGCGACGGTACGGTCTTGAGGAGTAAGCGGCAGTACCACCGGCCCGGCGTCAATGTTCGAGACCAGCGCCCGATGAGTCACCATCACCATCTTGGGTTCGCCGGTTGCGCCCGAAGTGAGATACAGAATGGCATCGTCGGTGGGCCTGACTTCCGACTTGATGCGGGCGAGTAAATTCGGATCGCGCGCGATGGCTTCGCGGCCGCAACTGCGCAACTGCCCGAGCGAGATCGCGCCAGGCGCTTCACCGGTCAGCAGAATAAACTTTTCGACCTGAACCCCTTCGAACTGTTTTAGGGTCTTCGGATTTTCGACGAATAAGACCCTGGCTCTGCACGCCTCGACCGTGCGCAGCAGGTCCTTCGGCGGATAGTTGGGATAGAGCGCGGCGGCAATGGAGCCGTTGGCCATGATGCCAAGATCGGCCAGGTAGAATTCGAGCCGCGTTTCGGAATTCAGGGCAACAATGTCGCCCTTCTGGACGTCCAAGGTGCGCAGGCCGGCCGCGATTTCTTCCGCCGCCTGCCGATACTCGATCCAGTTCAGCGTACGGTACTTCCGCTTGCCCTCTTCGGTAAACGGTTGATTGAGAGCAGGCGCGCTCCCATATTTCTCAGCGGCTTCTTCGAGGACGCGGAACACAGTGCGCTCGGGCATAGCAACGATACTTACGCTTGCTGCGGCCATCGCCCTGATGCTAGCACGCTGCTAGCACGGGCGGCATCCCAGCGGACTGTGGAATTTCGCACGTTTAGGTGTGCAGTGGGCGAGGCTCAGCCTTTGTTTGCCCGCTTGTGCGCACCGGCCGCGCGGGGAGTGCAGCGCGCTCCACTAACAGCTCCATTTCTTCCAAAGTCCGAGGCCAGTCTTCATGCAACAGTCGCGACAGGGCGCGGTCAGCCAGCAGCTTTCCGCCGGTCTGACAACGCGCGCAGTAGTTCGTTTCATTGGTCGCGTAGCGGATGCGTTGCACTTTGGCGCCGCAATCGGGGCAAGCCTGTCCGTATCGCCCATGCACAGCCATGTTTTCCCGGAAGGCGGTGACCTTTTCAGGAAACTGTCCCTGGGATTGTGCGCGAAGCTTTGTCACCCACTCGTTGAGGGTTTGTCTGGTAGCCTGGTACAGCCTTCTAATTTCCTCCGGTTTCAGTTTTTGGGTGAGCGCCACCGGTGAAAGCCGCGCCTGAAACAGGATCTCATCCGAGTAAGCGTTGCCGATTCCGCTGAAGATTCGGGGATCGGTGAGGGCACGCTTCAAAGTGTGATTGGCCGAGGTGAGAGCTCGCGAAAAAGCATCCAAACCGGCGTCGAGCACCTCGATGCCTCCCGCATTCAGCGCCTTAAGCCCCTGCTCTCCCGTTACAACGTGCAGCGACGCCCGCTTCTGCGAGCCGGCTTCAGTGAGTGTCAGCGAGCCGGACGAGAAATCGAACGTGGCCGACACCCTGCGAGGCGCAAGTTTGGCCACGCGTTTTCCCCAGTGAAAACGCCCGGCAATCATGAGATGCAGCACCAGCCAGAAGTCGCCTTCGAGCCCGATGGCAATGCGTTTGCCCACGCGCCGCAGCCCGTGAACGACTTTTCCTTCCACGGCTTGAATTGGCGGATCGACCGTGCGCAGCAGAAATGGGTTTAAGACTCGTACCCGCTCGAGTTTCTCGCCAAGAATGCGCTCGCTCAGCGCCTCAATGTAGACCACGACATCCGGAAGCTCAGGCATTTTGTCCATTAGATTGGCATGCGCCGGGCATTCGGGCAAGTGGCGGATAAGCGTTTACCCGGCGATCATCGGTCCTTTGTGCGGCTGCACTTTGCGCATGAAAAAGACAAGAGGGATAACGGCCAGAAACACCACTCCCAGCAGCACTTCGCCTCGGGAGTCATTAGAGGGACCGGTGGCCGGCGGCAGGGTGTGACGCTTCCGGAATGGGCACAGATGCAGCCGGCGCTTGGCCAGCCAATTCAGCAACAACTCGCTCCAGCCTGATGTTGAGCTGTGAGCGATCTTGCGGCTTCATGCCGGACGTCGGGATCGGATCTCCAACGCGCAGCAGAACTTCGCCCGCACGGATGTGACCCGACCCTTTAGGCAGCACTGCGCGAGTACCCTGGATACCGAGCGGCAACAGAGGCACGCCCGCCTTCATGGCAATATACGCTGCGCCTTCTTTGAATTCGCGCATCGGGCCTTCGGTGCGGCCGCCCTCGGGAAACAGCAAGACGGAAACGTTCCGCTCGCGAATGAGGTGCGCACCCTGCGTCATACTCTTTAGCGATTCGCGCGCGTTGCCGCGGACCACCGGTAAGTGCCCGGCACGTTTCAAGTGTGTTCCCAGAAAAGGAATCAGAAACAGACCCTTCTTGGCAAAAAACCGGAATTCCACGGGCACGGAGCCCAACACTACGGGCGTATCCATGTAACTGCGGTGATTGGCCACGAAAACATAGGGGCCGTCGGGGTCGATTTTCTCCAGCCCTTCGATGGTGACACGCACCCCGCTGACGCTCAAAAGCATCCTGGCCCACTTGCGCGCGATTTTGTGCGGGCGCCTGCCGGTGGAATCGAAAAACGTGGTGACCAGCGAGACCGTACCCATCAGGATGGTCAGCACCACGATCAGCGGGTCGGTAAACAGTAGCGATCTCAGATAGCCGGGCGACATGTGGACAGGAACGTTTCAAATTCAGCAAAGGCACAGGCATGAATGCCTATTCCACGCAGCAAGAATACAGGCATGAATGCCTATTCCACGCTTTTGTATTCTACCCATTCAGCAGTTCCAGAGCTTCGCCCACGAGGAATAATGACCCGGTAATCAGAATCAGGGAATCGGACGGCGCTTGGCGTGCCATCTCGAGCGCTTCGGCAAGCCTGGAGGCGACGCGCACTCTCGGGTGGTCGGCGAGTTCGCGAATGGTATCGGGATCGACGGCGCGTGGTTGGTTGGGCGCGGTGGCAATTACCTCATCCACGTGTGGGAACAGGATGCCCGTCATTTCCTCGACAGCCTTGTCACGCATCGCGCCATAGATCATCACGACGTGGCGATCGGCATGGAACTGGGCCAGGTAACTCGCCAGTGCTCGGGCACCCGCCGGATTATGAGCGCCATCCAGGATGATTTCGGGCGATTCCGAAACATGTTGCAGTCGCCCTGGCCAGCGAGCATGAGCGATGCCTTGCTCGATATAGCCGGCCCGAATCCCCAGGCGATCGAGAGCCGCCACGGCCGTTCCTGTATTCTCCACTTGGTGAGCGCCCGCGAGCGGGCATTCGATCCGGAAGATTCTCCCATTGTGCAGAGTGAACCTGCTGCCTCGTGCATGACAGACCAAATCGTCCATGCGCCAGCGCTGCTCCGCCTCGATCACCTCGATTTCGAGTTCCGCAGCGCGGCGGTCCAACTCCGCCTGCACTTCTGGACGCTGCCGTGAAAAAATCGCGGGCACACCGGGCTTCAGTATCCCGGCTTTCTCCCGCGCGATGGCCTCCAGGCTCTTGCCTAGCAGCGCTTCATGGTCGAAGTCGATGGGGGTAATCACCGAAAGCTCGGGCGTGACGACATTGGTTGCATCCAGGCGGCCGCCTAAACCAACCTCCAGCACCGCGGCGTCGATGCGCAATTCGCGGAACAGCAGGAAAGCCATGGCGGTGACGCTCTCAAAGTAGGTAGGGTGCAAATCGATCGCGCCGCAATCGAGCAGATGTTCGGCAACGGTATGCACCTGGTTGAAAGCGGCGGCAAATTGATGGGCTGTAACGACGCGCCCGTCGATCTGAATGCGCTCAGTCGGCTCAACCAGATGGGGCGAAGTGAACAAACCCGTTCGCAACCCGCCCGCGCTCAGCCCGGAGGCGATCAGGGCACACGTGGAACCTTTTCCGTTGGTCCCCGCCACGTGCACGATCCTGCGAAGCCGGTGCGGATTGCCCAAGGCCTCGAGTACTCTGCCGATGCGCTCCAATCCCAGCTTCGCGGTTTTGACTTCATTGCCGAGAGAGTAGAGGAAGCGAACGGAATCGGGATAATTCATGCCAGCTAAAGGCCGCCAGCGGAGTGTTACTGCACCGGACCCGTGAAGAACTGCAGAGCTTTGGAGATATAAGTTCTCAATTGCGCACGCGGCACCACGGCGTCCAACATCCCGTGTTTGAGCAGGAATTCGCTGCGTTGAAAGCCCTCCGGAAGTTTCTGACGGATGGTCTGCTCGATGACACGCGGGCCCGCAAAACCGATGAGCGCGCCCGGCTCGGCGATATTCAAATCGCCCAACATGGCCAGGCTGGCGGTGACGCCGCCGGTGGTGGGGTCGGTGAGCACGCTGATGTAGGGAATGCGCGCCTCATCCAGCCGCATCAGCGCCGCCGAAATTTTAGCCATCTGCATCAGGCTGATAGCGCCTTCCTGCATACGCGCACCGCCCGACGCCGAAACGATGATCAACGGCATGTTTTGCGCCATGGCGCGCTCGATAGCCCGCGTAATTTTTTCGCCCATCACGCAACCCATGCTGCCGCCGATGAATTTCGGTTCCATGGCACAGACCTGCACGGGCCGTCCTTCGAGCTTCCCCTTTGCCGAGATCAGTGCGTCTGAAAGCGAGGTGGCCTGCTGGGTGGTGGCCAGCCGCTCGCGGTAAGGGCGTTGATCCACAAACTCCAGCGGATCGGTCGAAACCAGGTTGCTGTCGAACTGTTCGTACTGGCCCTCGTCAAGCAGCAACTGAAGCCGCATGAAGGCATCGATGCGCGAATGCGCGCCGCACTTGGGACAAACGTTCTGGTTAGCCTCCAGATCTTTCTTCCAGATGATCTCGCGGCAACCGTCGCACTTGAGCCAGAGCCCTTCGGTCTTGACGCGCCGCTCGCCTTCATCAGGCTTGGGCTTTCTCTCGGAAACGCTATCCCGCTTGAACCAGGACATAAACCACTTGCTACGTTAACGCGGGTAAGGATGGCCCCGCAAGGTCGTAAACGCACGGTAAATCTGCTCAGCCAGTAAAGCACGGGCCAGCTCATGGGGCAAAGTCATGCGGGACAGAGACACCAACAGATCCGCGCGCTCACACCATCCCCGCGGCAGGCCATCCGTCCCGCCCACCAGAAACACGAGGTCGCGTCCCTCCATTTGAGCTTTCTCGATAAGGCCGGTGAAGTCGCGCGAGTTCATCTCACGGCCCGCGGGATCAAGGAAAACTTTTCGCGCCGCCGGGTGCCGCTGCCACAGGTCCACTCGGTCCGGCCGGATCTCCCGCATTTCGCAGGAGCTGTAATGGGCGCTGCGCTGGATGAAATCGGCCGCGATGCGGTTCGCCTCGGGGCTACGAGGTTTGCCAATAAAGTACAGATATAGCTTCACGCCGCTGGAATTTCGACGTTGCGGGCGTTACGCCAGAGCCGCTCCAGGTCATAGTACGCCCGCGAGCGAGGGGAGAAAATGTGCACCAGAAAATCGCCGTAGTCTACCAAGACCCATTCGGCCTGGTTGTATCCTTCCATACTAATGGGGAACTCGCCATGCTCTTTTAGCTTGAGGCCGATTTCTTCGGTGATGGCCTGGATCTGGCGCGCATTGGCGCCTGTACAAACCACAAAGCAGTCGGTAAAAGAGGTGACGCCGGTCAAATCCAGAACTTTGATTTCCGTCGCTTTTTTGGACTCGGCTGCTCGAACTGCGACCAGCCACAGCGGCGTATCGGGTTGGTTTCGGTCTGCCCCGCTCAGAATCGCTCCTGATCGTATCGTACTATAGTGGGAGAGAATGCACATCAAAACGGCGCTGGTTGCGGCGCTGTGCGCGTTGCCTCTTTGTGCGCAAACTCCCCAGGACCCGGTCTTTGTACCAGCTTTTCGAAAAGGATTCCGGCATACGCCTGAACAATTTCTCGGATGACCGAAAAACTTTCCTGGGACCAGCGTTATCGCAGCGGGGAGCACCTGCTCGATCAGCCCGCCCCGCTGATTGCCGGTGTAGCCGATGGATTGATCCCCGCCCGCGCGCTCGACCTGGCATCAGGCACCGGCCGGCATACATTGCTGCTGGCGGCGCGAGGCTGGCAGGTGACTGCGGTGGATGCCTCTCGCGCGGCGATTGGGATCCTCGAGAAGCGGGCGCGTGATCTTAACATGCCAGTAGAGGTGTGCGTAGCGGATCTCGAAAAGCATGAGTTCGAGATTGAGCCGGATGGGTTCGATCTCATTTGCGATTGCTATTACCTGCAGAGCGATCTGTTCCCGGCAATTTGCGCCGGCGTGCGCCCTGGAGGCCTGATCATCGCCATCATCCACATGCTGGATGACTCGGCCGATGTAAAACCCATGAATCCTGCTTACCTTCTGCGCAGCGGGGAACTCGCCGGATTCTTCGCCGGCTGGCGGATTCTGCATGCCCGTGAAGGCAAACCGGTTGATGCATTGCACAAACGTGCCGTAGCGGAGATCGTGGCGCAACGCCCCATTGCGTGAGCGGCGTTCTTCTGACATCGGATTTCACCGGTTCAAACCTCTCCGCAGCCTCAAGGTAAGATAGTCACTTACTGATGCAAAAAACACTGAAGATATTGCTCTCGGTTGCCGCGATTCTGCCTCTATGGTGCGAAGTACGTCCCGTGCCGCCGCCGGGAGTGGCCGTTCCAGCAGCGGATCGCACGGAGCTCGAGTCCGGTCTAGCGAGGCTCGGCGCGAGCATCGATCAATTGCGCAAATCCGGCTCGGATCGCGCTGCACTCGTGCCGGATGTCGAGATCTATCACAAAGCCGTGCGCTTCGCTCTTCAGTACAATGAATTCTTCAAGCTAGAGGACATCGGCCGCGCCAAGATCCTCCTCGAGGAAGGGCAAGCGCGCGCCGATGCGCTACGAGACCGCGGTGAAGCTCCCTGGACTACCGTGGCCGGCCTAGTGGTGCGCGGCTACCTTTCGAAAATCGATCATAGTGTGCAGCCGTTCGGGCTGGTCATTCCGGCCTCGTACTCGCCGAATGCACCCCACCGCTGGCGCGTGGACGCGTGGTTTCACGGGCGGCAGGAGAACCTGAGCGAGGTCAATTTTCTGTTCGACCGCGAGAGGAGCCCGGGCGAGTTCACGCCGCGCGACACCATTGTGCTACATCTCTACGGCCGCTATTGCAATGCCAACAAACTGGCCGGCGAGGTGGATCTTTTCGAAGTGCTGGACGCCGTGAAGCGCGAGTATCCCGTCGACGAGAACCGTATTGTGATCCGTGGTTTCAGCATGGGCGGCGCCGCAGCCTGGCATCTTGCCGCGCACTACGCAGGCGAATGGGCCGCTGCCGCTCCGGGTGCGGGCTTCGCGGAGACTCCGCAGTTCCTGAAGGTGTTTCAGAAAGAAATTGTCGAACCCACCTGGTGGGAACAAAAGCTCTGGCACATGTACGACGCCACCGATTACGCCATCAACTTGTTCAATTGCCCGCTGGTGGCCTACAGCGGCGAAACCGATATCCAGAAACAGGCCGCCGATGTCATGGCCGAAGCTCTGGCGCACGAAGGCATGCGTATGACGCACATCATCGGCCCCGGCACCGCGCACCGGTATCACCCACAATCCAAAATCGAAATCGACAGGCTGATCGACGCCCTTGCCTCACGCGGCCGCGATCCATATCCCCGCAAGATCCGGTTCACCACCTGGACGCTGGCGTATAACCGCATGAAATGGGTCACCGTGGACGCACTAAACAAGCACTGGGATCGCGCGCGCCTGGATGCCGAAATCGCGGATAACTACACGGTAACCGTCACCAGCGCGAATGTGGCGGCATTTTCACTGGACATGGGAGCCGGCGGCTGCACACTTGACCTCACACGCAAACCGGACGTGGTGATCGACGGGCAACATGTGGCCGCACAGGCCCCGATGTCGGACCGCTCCTGGACTGGGCGTTTCCGGAATGTAAACGGCCGCTGGACGGCCATCGAGAGACTGGACGAGGCGGGCCTCGAGAAACGTCACGGCTTGCAAGGCCCGATTGACGATGCATTTCTCGACAGCTTTATCATGGTGCGCCCCACGGGCACCGCCATGGCGCCGGAAATCGCGCGCTGGGTTAACAGCGAGCAGGAGCACGCCATGACTCACTGGCGGCGCCAGTTCCGCGGCGAAACACAGATACGCGACGACACGGCAGTTACTGACGCGGACATCGCTGCCAATAACCTGGTTCTGTGGGGCGACCCCGGCAGCAATAGAGTTTTGGCGCGCATCCAAGATCGCCTGCCGATCCGTTGGACGAGCGATGCAATCATCGCCGGCCGCCAGAAATTTCCATCCGCCACGCACGGGTTGCTGCTGATCTATCCGAATCCTCTGAATCCGCGGAAATACGTAGTGCTCAACAGCGGCGCAACTTTCCGTGAATACGACGATCTGAATAACGCGCGGCAGGTGCCCAAGCTGCCGGATTTTGCGGTGGTGGATACAACAGTTCCGCCCGATGACCGCTATCCCGGCAAGGTCGTTCTGGCGGGTTTCTTCGATGAGCACTGGAAACTGAACGAGTCGCTCGGGCGGTAGAAGGCGGCCCTGATGCGGGAGAAATCAGGGGTCCGGCTACGCAAGCGTCGATCGCCGCGAACAATTCAGCGGGACGAATGAGCTTGGACACGTAACCGTCCATACCGGCTTGCCAGACACTTTTCGCGAACGCCCTTCATGGCATGAGCCTTCATCGCCAGGATGGGAATATGGCGCCCGGTCCCCTTTTCACGCTCACGAATCAGCAGCGTAGCTTCTATCCCATCCATCTCGGGCATCTGAATATCCATCAGAACGACATCAAAGGCGCGCTGCTTAAAAGCGGCCAGCTGCTTCGCGACCGTTTTTGGACGGCCGTTACCGAGTGTCCCTGCCGCTCCAGGATCAGAATGACAAGTTTCCTGTTGACCGGGTAGTCTTCGGCGAGGAGAATCGAACACGGTTTCGAACGCCTGGCCGCGACTCCAGACACTGCAGCTTCCATGGCGGCAGACGACGATTCCTCAGTGGACTGCAACGACGTGGTGTGAAACCGCGACGTGAAATGGAACGTGCTTCCGTGGCCGATTTCGCTTTCCACCCAGATCTTGCCGCCCATGAGCTCGACCAGGCGGGCACAGATGGTGAGGCCCAGCCCGGTGCCCAGCCCGGTGCCCAGCCCGGTGCCCAGCCCGGTGCCCCCGTGCTTTCTGGTGGTGGAACCATCGGCTTGCGCAAAGGGCTCGACAACGAGCTGGAGCTTTTCCGGCGCAATGCCGCAACTCGAATCGGCTACGCTGAAATGGAGCACGACGGACTCCCCGATCTGCGATTCCAGTTGCACCCGCACACGTATGACACCAGCGTCGGTAAACTTGATGGCGTTACCGAGGAGGTTAAACAGGATTTGCCGGAGGCGCAGCGTGTCACCCAACAGCGCGTCGGGGACATTCTCATCCACAATGTGCGTCACGTGCAGTTTATAGGCCGGGATTACATTCAAGAAACCGGCCGCGGGAGCTGTTGGGTGGGTTAGTGCCGTCTGACGAACGATTGGATGCAGGTGGCGAGTTCGTCGCGGATACGCCGGGAGATGTTCTGGCGCTCGTCTTCGGAGCCGTGGGAAGCGGCCGGATCGTCAATGCTCCAGTGGATGTAGCGGACGCTGCTGGGAAACACCGGGCAAGTCTGTCGGGCGTTGTCGCAGACGCGTAGTCGAATTCCTGTTCGGCAAATTCATCTATGGACGGCCGTTTCGGACAAAAAATAAGCCGGCGCGTTTGGGTGATATTGATAGGGTTGGGTGCGCGACATAAAAGTGGAGGATCGGGCCCCGACGGCGTTCCCAGTAGTCCTCGAAGTTGCCGCTGAGACGGCAACAACGAAGAGCGATGATGCTGTTGGCTCCGCGGACCGTCCAGAACATGCCGGAACGTTTGAGACGGCCGGCTGCGGAGGTTGATCCAGCCTCCACGCTTCGCCCGCTTCGAGGGTTACGCGAGAGCCACTACTTTAATTTAAACGGAAGTCGGGCGATCCCTAGCTAGCCTACCAGAGTGTACTCAACGTGTTTGTGACAGATCCCACCTATGGCCCCGCGGTCAGACATTATTCCCGTTTGGTCGTCTGCCAGGATGGGAGCTCGGCATGCAGAAACTCGATGCCGACGTTGTACTCGGCAGCATTTTTATTGCAATGGCGCACCTGGCCTGTCCTGACCACGCCGTCAATACGAATCTCGATTGGCGTGGAAGGAGTGAACGGCTCTTGGTAGACGATGCGGGCGCCAGAAGCAGACCAATCCACGCAACGTGCGTGTGTGTGGGTTATCCTCCCACGCTCGTCGCGCCACGCTATTTCAACGGCCTTATTATATTACACGAGGTTCGAGGGTGGGACCGACATTCGGTTAAAAGCTGTCGCAATTTCACCGCGCCAGAGCGCACTTTCAGAATGAGCATATCTCTCTTCTATCTCCACAGGCACGATTGAGGCCACAATTTTGGATCAGTGTTTTCAAGTGGCGCATCGATCAAGAGCGACAATATGTCACTCCAATTGACGCTGCGGATTCAGATGCGGGCGATGAACCGGTGACAGCCGACCGTCCCGGAGCCCGGCGTCTTGTAAGCAGCGAATCGCCGTCTTGCGCTGATCATGGAGGACGAAGCATTGCGGCCGGCACTTATTCCGACACCTTCCGTGGGGGCAGCTCCGCGGCCTATACAGGCATCATCTACGGCCCCAAATCTACGATGACCTTTCATGGAAACGCGTCGCTGACGGCTTACACAATTATCGTTTCGAGGCATCCAACGGCCGCAGTTCCGCCTCCGCCGCCCGCATTCCGATTCCCGGCGCCAGCCGGCCGATCAAGCGCCGCTACTGATCGCGGCGACGCTGCTGGTGCGTGCGCTGGAGCACGCGCAGTCGATCGAACCGGGGTTCGCGATGGACCACTGGCTGGCGGCGCGAATTTATAGCGCCACCTGCGCCACCACGTATACATCGCGCTGCCGCATGCGCCGGAGATCGGGCCGCCCAGCGCCATAATAATTCCTTCGGCCAGTGTCTGACGCGCCAGACGCCACGGCCCCCTCCCAACGCATGCCTCACCGACATCTTCCGCCGCCGCACCGCCGAGCGTGAAGAGGCAAGACTGGCC
>QHXW01000283.1 GCA_003223115.1 Acidobacteriota bacterium | reverse complement strand
ATCTGGGGCTATTCCGCAGATTCCAGATCACGGAGCGCGTGGATCTCCAATTCCGTGGTGAGGCGCTGAATTTCACAAACACTCCCGCGCTGAGTAACCCGAACGCAAGCGTGACTACGCCATCGAACTTCATGGCGATCACGAGTACGATCAGCACCGTAATCAACGCGCAACGCACCATGCGGTTCGGTCTGCGTCTCGCTTTCTGACGCGGCGACTCCATCTAATCCGACTGGAAAGTCGCTGCAATCGGCCCACCAGGTTCGGAACGCCAACATACGTCCTGCATTTCCAACTCCGACGCACGATCAACTCGCAGGCCACGGCGGAGCAGGCGCGGGCCGTGCCACTGGCGCGCCGATACCTGGGTACGTAGCCGATGCCAACCAGCAGCGTCCTCCAGAGGCTGGCGGAACATCTCCGCAGGAGATCAGCAGGTGGGAACCCTCGGCTGACACCGGAGCCGTGGTGAAATCGACAATGATTTCCCGCTGTGCTCGCGCGGCGGCCAGAGTCAGCAAGGTCAAGCCCAAAATCAGGCCCGTGATCAACCCGGCGGCCCACTTCCCCAGGCTGGCACCATCGCTCAGCGACGGCACTTTCTCGAAGCACTCCAGGCGTGCCAGGAGGCCCGACCGGATCGAATCACCCTGGAAAGAGGACTTCAGGCGCCTCCATTTCAGTTTCGTAATGGTCACGGGGGGATCGGAGAAGGCAGACAAAATTCTGAGTGCGAGCCTGATTCGATCCCTGGAAGTTGCGTCCACGGCAAATTAATTGTCGATCCGTGGAGGCTTTCACTCAATCCTGAAAATCCCCTAACAACCAATGCACGGAATGTGATTTGTATTGTCGTTTTGCGTTCTAGTCTCCTGCTTCTGAAGTTCCTTATATTTGTTGACCCTCCGGATGATCCGGCTGGCGCTGGCGACCCATAGAAAGGGTCGGGTTCTTGTAGTAAAGCCGGATTTTCTTTGGATGGCTTTTGATTAAGTCACGAACGCTGCGGAAGGAAGAGTTTAGGTATGGCCCTTCGGCCCACCGAATTGCATGAAAATGATGTCAGCGGCGCGTCGGTGGTCGAAGGCCGGTGCAACACTGGAAACCGATTCCGAGGAAGTGTTTGGCCTAGCTAGGACGCTGGGAAGAACCGATAATTGGGCGGCGGAAATCTGCCCGTGAGGCAGCGCGACGCAGCCCCGCGAGCGTGACTATCGAAATGCGAGTCGTCCCTCACAGGGTGCTTCGTCAGAGTGTCACCGCATCCGCATGTGGCTGAAATCTACTTGTTTAGGTCTTGCCTTTGGCCTGAGCGCGGCTTGGAACACGACAAAGTGTCACTTTTTAATTTTCGTCTCATTGTGACAAAGGGCTGAGCAGCAAGAGGTTACATCCGTTCGGACATTGGAAGGAGACTTGCACCCTTGGTGGCTGGTAAGCCGACCTCCCTTCGGCGAAGCGATCGAGAATTGAGAGAACAATGCTGTCAAAGCACACATTAGACCGTCTGATCCGATGCTTCAGTGGCGCTAGGGGCGGATCGTTCACAGGTGAGTCCGGGGGAAAACGTACTCCCCGAAAATCTAGAGCGCTCGTCACCTTGTGCCTTCTGGTGTTCGTCACGGCACAAGCATTCGCGAGATCCAAACTATCGCCAGAGCTGCAGCATGCGAAGCCCGGCAAGCCGGTCGACGTAATCGTGCAGTTCACGGCTGATCCGGCCGAACACCAGATTAGTAAAGTCACCGGCAAAGGCGCTGCGCTTAAGCAAAAGCTATCCGCGATTCGCGGAGCGGTTTTCACCTCTTTGCCAGCAGAAGCTCTCGCTCAACTCGCTCAAGATCCCGATGTGGCCTATATAACTCCCGATCGCCCCGTGCAGGGAGTATCCAACCTCGACTACACTCCCGAAACTGTGAACGCGCCCTGGGCCTGGCAGCAATTGCACCTGGATGGTACGGGTGTTGGAGTTGCCGTGATCGATAGCGGCGTCTATCCCGTCGCGGATCTGTACTGGTACAACACGCTCACCGGAGCTTACGGTCTCCGCATCGTTTACAGCCAGAGCTTTGTCCCTGGAAATGCGGACGCATCCGACTACTTCGGCCATGGAACACATGTGGCCGGCATTGTGGCCAGCGCAGGTTGGTCCTCTACGGGCCATAACTTTTCTCACACGTTTAAGGGAATCGCGCCCAACGCAAACATCATTAACCTGCGCGTACTCGACCAAAATGGCATGGGTACGGACAGCAGTGTGATCGCCGCCATCCAGACCGCCATCAGCCTGAAGGATCAGTACAACATTCGCGTCATCAATCTTTCACTCGGTCGACAGGTCTATGAAAGCTACGCTCTTGATCCGCTCTGCCAGGCAGTCGAGTTGGCCTGGAAAGCGGGGATCGTAGTAGTCGCTGCCGCCGGCAATCAGGGTCGCAATAACAGTGCTGGCACGCATGGCTACGGGACCATCGCCGCGCCCGGCAACGATCCGTATGTGATCACCGTCGGCGCAATGAGGACCGCCAATACTGCCCCTCGCGGCGATGATACGGTCACGAGCTACAGCTCGAAGGGGCCTTCTGCTTTTGATCACGTTGTTAAGCCCGACATCGTCGCGCCCGGCAACCAAGTGGTATCGCTGCTTTCGCCTTACTCGCAACTACCAAAGAATTACTCAGCCGCGGTTGTGCTTACTTCGGAGTATTGGACCAGAACCAAGACCTCTACACTCTCTCCGGCATACATGCGCTTGAGCGGAACCAGCATGGCCACTCCCGTGGTGAGCGGTGCGGCCGCTTTGATGATCCAAGCTGATCCCACGTTGACGCCGGATACGGTGAAGGCTCGGCTGATGGAAAGCGCGACGAAGTCGTTTCCTGTCGACAGTATAACGACGGATCCAACTACCGGACAGACATACATCGACTATTACGACATTTTCACTGTTGGGGCTGGCTACTTGGATGTAGAGGGCGCGTTGCTGAACACAAATGTAGTGCCGCCCAGTTTCACAGCCAAGTCACCGATCGCGGCCTACGATCCCTCTAGCGGAAGCGTCTACGTGGTTTCCGATAGCTCAGTAGTCTGGGGTGACTCAGTTGGTTGGGCCCAGTCCTTAGTCTGGGGATCAACGGTGTTCTCCACTGCGACGGTTGATGGCCAATCGGTGGTCTGGGGCGACTCAGTTGTTTGGGGATCGAGCGCGCAGAGCGGATTCAGCGTGATTTGGGGCTCCAGCGTTGTCTGGGGAAGTACAACGCAAGCCCAAAGCTTGAGCGTGCTGACCCAGGGGGAGAACTAGTCCATGCCCAGCAAGGCCACACGCTACATCGGGCTGATCACCATCCTGGGATTTATGGTGTTGGTGGGCTGCCTGGTTTTCCGCGCTGAATTTCCGGATCTGCCGCGTTACTTCAGTTACTTGTTGCTGGCAGTCCTCGCTTCGACCTTGAAAGTACGGCTTCCTTTAATTACCGGCACGATGTCGGTGAACTTTCTGTTCATCCTGACCGGCATCGCGGACTCCACGCTGGCGGAAACCATGACTATGGGCTGCGCAGCGATCCTGGTGCAGTGTGTCTGGCGAGCCAGGCAGCGTCCGCGGTTAGTGCAGGTGATGTTTAACGTCGCCGCCCTCGCGCTGAGCATCGCTGCCGCGTATCAAGTTTCGCATTTTGTTGTGGCGCTTGCGCGCGTGGATTCTGTTCCCGTACTGCTGGCGCTGGCTGCTTGCCTATACTTCGTCAGCAACACCCTGCTGATTTCTGGCGTGCTGTGCCTGCTGGACAGAAAGCCACTGACGACGATCTGGCAGCAGTGCTACCTGTGGTCGTTTCCGTATTATCTGGTCGGGTCGGTAATCGCTGGACTAGTCACTATGTCGAGTCGTGCGGTCGGCTGGGAGGCATCGCTTCTGGTGCTGCCGCTGATGTATCTGGTCTATCTCTTCTACCGGTTCTACCTGCAACGGATGGCACTCGAACCGCAGATCGCGGTCTAAGCGACTGCCTGACGTTCCCGCAACAAAGCGGCCCGAAAGGACCAGCTCCCCTCTCATCTCACAGCGTTTTCAAACGACACATTATAGAAGGGCTGGCCCTTCGTCTTGAGGCGAACGCGCCAGGCACATAAAAGCAAGCAGCAGTGTATATTCGATCAGGTCCTGTCCTTGCTCATCACGAAAAAATTGGGTCAGCAGTGTTTTCACGTGTTCCTCACGATTCT
>QHXW01000281.1 GCA_003223115.1 Acidobacteriota bacterium | reverse complement strand
GTCCCACCAGGACAAGCCGAAATCGCGCTCCACCTCGTTGTGCGTATCCGTCCGGGCCTCTATTTCTCCGCTAAAAATCAGCGAAGGCGACAGCTTGTACGAAGCCTCGTAGCTCAGGATGGCTCCGGCGATGGCGCGGCCGCTGTCCCCAACGGCGGTTTGCGGGTACACCAGCAGACCCGTTTCCAGAAAACCGCGCTGCGTCAGCGTTTGCGAGAAGCATGCCGATGCGACCAGCAGGAACAGAACGCCTTTCAGTATTCCCGGCGTAGTGCGACTAAGGTGAAGTCTTCGTGTTTGAGCGGCACAAAGTGAGCGTACTTTAGCTAACCATCTTGCCCGTTTCCTCCGCGTCATCTTACCTGGTTGGGCGGACAAGGCGGCCCGGGTTGCTGCGCAGGGTCGTCTGGAGCTTGAGGCTCCCGAGTACCGTGGCGGTTGACGGTTGCAAGACCATCAGAAAAGCTCCCGTGCCCGCGTCGATGAATACCCCCTTGAGCGTCACTCCGTCGTTTGGTCCGTGGCCCTCACCAGCAGTGTAATAGGTCAAATGAAAAATGCAGTTAGGGTCGACGGTATACGTGCCGGAAATATCTTCTTGCGGCACAGGAAGGCCGCCATAGTTCGAGCCTAATTTACCTACAATGTTTCCCGCTCCATCCGCGTCAATCCTAGCCAGGGCGGAGAACGGGATCCGGCCGGCAGAGCCTTCTTGTAGTATGGCCCCCGACATTTCGAGCGCATAGGCGCCTGACAAGTCTTGCTTGGAACACTGCCCCATGTGCTGCTTTCGTGCCGCACCAGTGACCACCACTCCTGGAGGATTCACGAAGAGATCTCGATTTTCGTTCCCATCGTCGGAAATGATGCTGATGAAGTTCACCGGAAGATTGATGGGATCCGGCAAGTAAACCGTTGTGGTCAACGTGCAATCCGGATTAGTAGTGTATGTGCCGGTAAAATCCTGGGGAATCAGGTGGCCGTTAAAGCTGGCAGTGCTCGAGAAGGTCAAGTGCCCATTTCCATCACTCTCGAATCGGCCTAAACGAGCGAAGGGTCCGGTGAGGATGGTGACCGGGGATTTGACGACGTAACCGGTGCCGTAAAAGCCGAAAACGCCGGTGAAATCATGATCCGTGCATGCCTTTGCGGCATGCAGTGAGGGAATCAGGCCGCTAGTCGCCGTCAGAACGCTCACGGCGAGGACACCGCGAAATCTCCCTAGGATTTTTGTTCTCGGTAAACCGGTTTTTCGCATCTTAAATGCGCCCTCCGTGTGCTGGCTAAGTAGTATACAAGAGTCGATCTGGTTCGAAAAGATCCAGCGAGGGTGATTGGCGCGCGGCGTGTTCACGTCCTTGGCGGATCTAAGCTTCCAATGCGAGCGAGATTAGTTTCAGATAGTTTGCGACATATCCAGCTCGCTGCGATAGAGGGGCCGAGGTGAAGCGTTGCGCGCGTGCGAAAAGGGTTACATTTCGAACGCTTATCTGGATCTCGCGGCGCAGGCGCTCCGTTTTTCAACAATCCGGATGTTCTAGGCGCTGCGCGAGAATCCCCCACAAGCTTTTTGTCACACTTTCATCCGATCCCTCTGCGGGACTTGCTTGCGGGCGGGAACCTATTGCACCATTCTGTTGGGAGACAAACTCCGACAGTGGGTTGCCAATCGGTCGGTGGCGGCGGCATTCGCGCAGACGGTGTCCCGCATTGCAGGCAAAGCCCAGCTCCAGTTGACCGCAGGCGACGCCGGTTTTACCGAGGAAGTGTTGGAGAAGGTGCAATCGTTGCGCCAGGTCAGTGCGGCTGCACCGGTGATCGAGGCGACGGTGAGCACGGGCGAGGGGGGAAAAGAACGCTTACTGATCCTCGCAGTTGACATGACCGGCGATCAAAACATGCGCAGCTACGAGTTCGACGACGATGCCGAGATGGTTGACGATCCGCTGGTGTTTTTGGCGCAGCCGGATTCCCTAATCGTCACGCGGGCATTCGCTGCCCGGAACCGGCTTGTGAGGGGGAGTCAACTCCAAGTTCAGAGTATGGACGGCCTCAAACTGTTCACAATACGGGGCATTCTGCGGCCCGGCGGGGTCGCGCAGGCGTACGGCGGCAACCTTGGAATCATGGACATTTACGCCGCTCAGAAGGTATTCGGACGCGGTCGGCGCTTTGACCGGATCGACATCGCAGTGGCACCGGGAGTATCGGTGCAGCAGGCGCAGGCGGTGCTGCAGCGGGTGCTGGGGCCGGGCGTTGACGTAGTGCCACCCGCCACCCGAGGCAAGCAGTTCGAAGATCTTCTGGGCATCTATTCTCTCACCAGCGGCATTTCCAGCGGCTTCGCAGTCTTCATTGGACTGTTCATCATATACAACTCATTCTCCATCGCGGTCACCCAGCGCAGGGCCGAGATCGGGATCCTGCGCGCACTCGGCGCCACCCGCGGACAGATACGGGCCCTGTTTCTGTTGGAGAGCGCCGTGGCCGGAGTGATCGGATCCGTGGTGGGGATCGCCTTGGGTGTTTGGCTGGGAGGCTCCCTGAGCCGCGCTATGTCAGCCATGATGGGGGACTTCACAGGCCTCTACGCCCTTCCGGTGGAAGTGGCCGCCGAACGTGGCTTTTTGGGACTGGCTTTGGTCGTCGGCGTGCTTTGCAGCATGATCGCAGCCTGGGTTCCGGCGAGCAACGCCGCGGGCATAGAGCCGGTGCGTGCACTACAAAAAGGGAGCTACCAGGCACTATCCTCGGGAGAGAACCGCTGGCGGGTCAGAGGTGGCTTCGTTGCCCTTCTGCTGGCGCTCGTCGCAATGCCCCTGAGCAGCCGTGAGGGGCTCTTCTACTTTGGATTTCTGATGACGGTGGTGGCTGTTCTGCTTTACAGCCCGGCGCTGTCGACGCGCGTGGCGCGGCTGTTGCGGGGAGCGCTGATGTGGCTGCGTCCGGTAGAAGGGGGCCTGGCGGCAGATAGTTTGATTCAGTCCCCACGCCGCACCTCGGCTACGGTAACAGCTCTCATCCTGGCCCTGGCTCTGGTTGTCGGGCAAGGGGGCGCCACTCGCGCCATTTACGCCAGTATCCGTGAGTGGACAGCGGCGATGCTGACCCCGGATATCTTCGTCTCTACGTCGCAGACTTTGGTATCACGCGATTTTCGTTTCCCTATCACGATGAGGCCCGAATTGGAGGCTGTCGAAGGTGTCGCGGAAGTGCAGCCGGTGCGCACGGTTCGCATGCCCTTCCGCGGGAGCTCGGCAACAATAATGGTTGCAGAGGTAGAGCGCGAGGGCGCTCGTGTGCACCGCAGATTGGTGGCAGGTGATTTGCACACGGCAGACAGGCTGGTCTCACAAGAGAAAGCCGTCCTGATTTCTGACAATCTGGCGCAGCTCCACCATCTGCAATTAAACGATACGGTGGAACTGGCGGCGCCGGGCGGTGTACTGCGGTTGCCAGTGGCCGGCATTATCCGCGATTACACGACTCAGACCGGAAGCATATTCCTCGAGCGCAGCGCCTACGTTCGGCTTTGGGGCGACGCGAGCGTGGACGTGTTCCGCGTCTACCTGAAGCCAGGCGCTTCGGCAGTCCGCGCCAAGGATTCCATCAATCAACGCCTGGCCGGGCAAGTGCGCGCCGTGGTGCTGCTCAACGCAGAGGTCAAGCGCTATGTGGAAGGTGTCGTGGGTCAATGGTTCAGGATGACGTACATTCAGGTAGTACTGGCCGTGTTGGTGGCCGTTCTTGGAATAGCCAATACGCTCACCATATCGATACGCGACCGACGCCGGGAACTGGGAGTGCTGCGCGCCGTCGGTGCATTGCGTGCACAGGTGCGCGCTACACTCTGGCTCGAGGCGCTGACGATCGGCCTGATCGGATTAATGGTGGGATTCGCGTTAGGGTCCTTGCAGTTGTACTACATATTGGAAATGGTTCACCGCAGTTCCATAGCGTTATCGCTGGACTACAGTTTTCCAATTGGAATTGCATTGATACTGATACCGGCGATCCTAGGGGCCGCCATCCTCTCGGCGGCGATTCCCGCGGAGAAGGCCGTTCGTGGTTCGCTGGCCGAAGCCTTGGAAAATGAATAAAGTGCTCATTACGGCTCTCCCCAACAAATCAGGAATTCCCTGTTGAAGGCCAACGCAAAGCCTGCCCCAAGCCCCCTGCTACATCCGAGAATCAACTCGAGGACTTCATCAACAAGTTCGACTCGAAGAACAGGCGCTAATCCGATCAGTACGCAAAGCGCTGCGCAAGCGGTTACCAACCGCCAATGAACTGGTCTACAACTCCGTGAAGCTGTTATTCGATGAACACAATCACCCCGTCAATTCTCAGGAAGTGGATCTACCAGACCCGCGCTATCAGTGGCGGCGTTGCTACAAAGTGGTCTCCCTCATTCACGTCAACCGCGAGCTGAATCTGTTCCTGACGGTGGCGGCGCGCGTGGTCGCCGG
>QHXW01000282.1 GCA_003223115.1 Acidobacteriota bacterium | reverse complement strand
ACACCTGAGGAGAGGTGGTGAATCCGCTTGACGAACCCGCTGCGGGAAATCTGCACGGTGGGGTCTGTGAGGGGGGAGTCCCCGATGCGCCATGATGGACCTAAACGGGCACGAAGCTGGAAACGGCGGACACAGCCAAGGAAAGTCTAAAGTACATCGGGTCTCCTCTACTCGGCACACGGTACGCGTCCATATTTTTGCCCTCGGGCGGAATGTAGCCTTGAATGGACATGTTACCGGAAGAACTCGAACCGCTGAGCGGGCTATAGCGGGCGATGCTGGCGGAGAGCACTCCCGGCAGCGAATTCAGCCGGGCGTGGAGGCGCCGGTAAAGCGAGTACAACTCTGAAAGTTGATATCCCGCCAGCCGGGGATCGGTTCTGACCAGTAGCAGGTTGTCGCCGTGGAATCCCAAGTCCTGGTGCTCCAAAACAAGGAGGCTATGGGAAAATAAGGCGGCTCCGACCAGCAAAACGCAAGACAGGGCGACCTGCAGGACTACGAGTGCGCGAGCCGGATTGAAACGCGACATTCCGGGGCCGGGAGAGTTCAAGGCTATGCCAGACTTCCAGTCCATACGGCTGTAGCGCAGAGCGGGAAGAAGACCGAAAGCAATTCCTGTCAGGATGGAAATGGTGAGACTGAAGCCCAGGACGAGAGGGTCAGGCCTGGCCTTAACGACCGGAGCTACTTGAATCATAGATGCTAATGCTTTCGCGCCCCACCATGCGAAAGCCACTCCAATAGCGCCGCCCAGGAGGGCCAGCACGACGCTCTCGGTGAGTTGCTGGCGGGTCAGCCTGGAGCGTGAAGCTCCCAGCGCGAGGCGAGTGGTCATTTCGTGCCGCCGGGCGGATGCGCGCGCGAGCAAGAGCGTGGCGACGTTGGCACAAGCGATGAGGAGCACCAGCGCGACGACGGCCATCAGCAAGTGGAGCGGCTCGGAATAGACGAACCGCATCCATGAGATTCCGCGTGCTCCGGATTTCAGCTCGATATGGGCCTGATGAATTTCTTTCAACCTCTCCGGAGAGAGTTGCGGGCCGGCTTGTGCTGTATAGAACTGGTGAAGCTGCGTGTTGAGAGTGGCCTGTGCCTGCTCGCGCGTGATGCCCGGCTTGAGTCTTCCAATCAAATTGAGCCAGTAATGATCGCGCTGCGGCAGTAGGGACTGGCGCTGCATTACCTCCGGCTGACGCGCGAGCGGCAGCCAGAAATCTGGAGGCGATTGGACGCGTTCGCCGAAGAACTCCCGCTGGGCTACGCCGACAATCGTGAAAACCGTTCCATTCAGATTGACGAGCTTACCGTTCACTAATCGGTCGAGGTTGAAGCGGTCACGCCAGAAGTTGTAGCTGATAACGGCGACGGGAGGGGCAGCGGGTGTATCATCTTGGGCCGTCAATACACGGCCCGCTGCGGCACGAACGCCCAGGACGCCGAAGTAATTGCCGGAGACGAGATGTCCCGTGGTCTCCTCCTTTGGTCCGGAGGCTGGAGATCCGATCAGATGCATCATGAGGCCGTCATTACTCTGCCGAAAGGCACAGAGGCCCAAGAAGGATTCATCATGATCGCGGAAATACTCCCACGAGCTATAAGAGAAGATGTCGCCTGGGAAACCGCTTCCGGAGTACACACCATCGGAAATTCCGTCGTAAAACAGCACTAGGCGCGCAGGGTCCTCCACCGGCAAGTTTTGGAGCATGACGGCGTTAATGAGGGTGAAGATGGCGGTATTGGCGCCGATTCCGAGCGCGAGCGAGAGGACCGCGACCGTGGAAAGTCCCGGCGTTCTCCGAAGCTGCCGAAGGCCGTATCGCGCATCACGTACCAGCGTTTCGAGCCAGACAATGGTGCTGGCGGCCCGCGTGTCTTCTAGGACGAGAGCCATGTTGCCGAAAGATCCCTTGGTCCGGCTGCGATGAAACTCGAGCTCTTCACGCAGCTCGGCTTCGAGCTGGTTGGGGCGGAAGAAATTCAGAAATCTGTACCACATGTCAAGCTCCTCAGGCTAAATCAAGGAAGGCCGATACGGCTGCTGTCCGCTGCTGCCAGTTCTGTATCTCCTGCGTCAGACGCTTCTCGCCCGCGCCGGTCAACGAATAGTAGCGCGCGCGCCGGTTGTTCTCGCTTAGCTTCCATTTGGCGTTGATCAGCCCGGCGCCTTCCATGCGATGCAGTGCCGGATACAGCGTACCTTCCTCGACGCGAAGCTGGTTCTCGGACGCAGCGAGGACGTGGCACGTGATGCCGTAGCCGTGTTGAGGACCGCGGGCAAGCGTCTTCAGGATGAGAAGATCGAGTGGTCCCTGCAAGGTGTCTCTGGCCATGGGCGAATGACTCCCAGAAATCTAGGGGTAGTATGCTCCCTTCTCTCCTAGAAATCAAGGGGAAGCTGAGTTGCCTGCCGTCCTCAAGCGGTGTCGGAGTTTACATTTTGCTCCTGCGTGCGTACTGCTTAGTACCGTTCGAGCGGTCTTCTTACTTCTTTGAACCGAAAGTACAAACGACGATCTGGGTGTGCTTTATCTGGGCCTAAGCCGAAGGTGCCGGAGTCTCCTGTTCGGGTTGACTTCCATTGATCCTTGTCGCTGACGTTCTCTATGCTTCTGGTTTTCTCAGCCCTTGCAGGTTCGATTCTTGCACGCAGAGCATCACGAATCGATCCGGTGGCAGCCTCGGCGCACGTATAACTCCCATGATCCGGGGTTCGAGGACCAGTGATGCTCTTCGCAACCGCCGTCCACGCTTCCTCGAACCGGACTTCCCATTCCTTTGCGATTCTTGCACATCAGTTGGCGATCTGACGCGGTATCCGAGACGAGGATCTCGAGGATTGCTTGGGTTGACAGGCGACCCGAACAGGCGTATATTCGGGTCGGATGGCCACCCAAGACGTCTCTGACGAACGAATCGCGCTCCTCCAAGGTACACTCGACCTCCTGATTCTGCGCACGCTGATCTTTGGCCGGCAGCACGGCCAGGGCCTTGCACGCGCGATCCGGCAGCAGTCCCAAAATGTTCTCCTCATCGATCACGGAACGCTCTATCCCGCCCTACAGCGGCTTGAAGAGAAGGGCTGGATCGACGCGGAGTGGGGCATTTCAACCAACAACCGTCGTGCGCGGTTTTACACGCTCACGAGGGTCGGCAGAAAGCAATTGACGCACGAGAGGAGTCAATGGCGGAAGCTGGTGGCGGCCATTGGGCGGGTATTGGGGCCTGAGATCTAGAAGGGAGAACGTCATGTGGTGGAAGCGCAAACAGCGGGACTTCAACGCCGAGATCGATGTGCATCTGCAGTTGGAGACCGATGAACTAGTTTCCGAGGGCCTGTCTCCGTCAAACGCACAAAGGGCTGCTCGACGGACCTTTGGAAATCGGATGTCAGCACAGGAGCGGTTCTACGAATCCACACACTGTATGCTTTGGGACCACTTGGTTCGCGACCTGCGATTCGCTGCGCGTGTGCTCTCGAAAGATGCCCGCTTCACTGTTCTGGCGACGGTTGGCCTGGCGCTGGGGATTGGTTTGAGCGCAGCGATCTTTACGTTGATCAACGCCGTGGTTCAAACAGAGACCGCACAGATGAAGGATCCCGCCTCGAACGTTGGTCTCAATCGCTCTGTAAAGGGATTCCGGGAAGGAATAGAGCTTTCCTACCCCGACTATCGCCATTACCGGGATCACGCCACTTCGTTTCGCGTGGTGAAGGCCGAGTCCTTCCGGTTTGGATTTGTTCTGAGTCCCTTGGCAGGTGGGAAGACGGGGGCAGAGGCGGACGATGTACAGGGCCGGTTCGAATCGGCCAATTTTCTCTCTGCGGCCGGTCTCAAACCCGCCATCGGCAGGAGTTTTTCTCACGAAGAGGAGCAAGTGGGAGGCCCTCCTGTAGTTCTTCTGCACTTCGGATTCTGGAAGCAGCGCTTTGCAGCCGATCCTACGATCTTGGGCAGGACAGTTGTTCTCAATGCCCATCCGTTGACTGTGATCGGTGTCGCTGATGCACATTACGGCGCAGGCGACAAGTCAGGAATCTATCTCCCTCTGGTTCTGCAGCCTGTCTTGCTCGACCAGGGAGATTGGCTGCACGACCCCGAGGAGCATTGGTTGATGGTGGAAGCGTGGCTTCGACCACACGTGACCGCCCGCCAGGCCCAAGCTGAAGTCGACGTGCTCTCGAATGCGCTTCGCCGAACCAAACCCGCAAACCTCGCGAATGAGGGCGTTTTTGTCTCTCCGGGAGGCGTCAATCCCAAGAAGCAGAGAGAGCTAATCGCGCTGGCTTTCGCGGTCATCCTCGCCGTTTCAATGATCCTATTGATCGCCTGTTCGAATCTAGCAAGCATTCTGCTGGCCCGAGCAGTGGTGCGACGGCGGGAGATCGGAGTCAGGCTTTCGTTGGGAGCGAGTCGCTCCCGGGTTGTTTCCCAACTGCTCACAGAGAGCATGCTGTTAGCTCTACCGAGCGGAGCCCTGGGCCTTCTATTTTCATACTGGCTCGCTAAGTCTTTGGCAGTGCTGTTGGTTTCGGGTCCGGGGTTTGAGGTGCCGCTTGACCATCGAGTGATTCTCTACGGGATGGTGTTATCCGTCGCTACTGGATTCTCGTTTGGCCTCGCCCCAGCCTTGGCGGCTACTAAAACGGATCTCGCCCAGGCGCTTCATGCCGAGGGCTTGTCCGGAACCACTCGCTCAAGATCGCAAAGAATCTGGTCTCCCCGTAACGTGCTGGTGATCGTTCCGCTCGCCGTGTCGATGATGTTGCTGATGGGCGCCGGGCTAATGGTGCGAACAGTCCAGCGCATGTATCTCAGTGGGCCGGCGTTCGACACCTCCCGGTTAATCGGCATGTCGTTCCGGTTAAGCTTGCAGGGCTACGACGAAGCCAGAACACGCGAGTTTCAGGAAAACCTCCGCGAGCGCATTGGCAGGATGCCGGGCGTGAGCTCAGTCGCGTTCGCCAGTACGATGCCGTTATCTCATGGGATCGGATGGTTTCCCCTGATGATTCAGGGCTCTGCAATCACCACGGGAAACTCGTCGCCTCATACGGACTACAACGTCGTCTCTGCCAGCTTTTTTGGGACAATCGGAGTGCCCGTGGTTCGTGGCCGCGTCTTCACTACTGCCGATTGCGAAGGCTCACCGCCCGTGGCGATGGTGAATCAAGTTCTGGCACGCAGGTATTGGCCCAACGAAGAGCCGATCGGCAAACGTATT
>QHXW01000280.1 GCA_003223115.1 Acidobacteriota bacterium | reverse complement strand
TCGCCGACGTACCCGCAATTCGGGCACTTGAACACTGGAGGGCGGATGTATCGCTCGGACCGAATTCGTTGAAGCATCTCGTCCAGTTCGTCGCGCAGTTTGACAATTGCGTCGAAGAACAACCCCTGCCGCCATTCGGAGCGCAGCCTCTCAATCATTTCTGGAAACCACACTCTTTGTGCGTCACCTGCCGCCATCTCTGAACCATTGTATTGCCGATCAACGGATGGCTATTTGCCGATTCATCGGCGTAATAGGTCCTATAAAAATCGTTCGGACCGCCCTCAGCTCCAAGGAAACAGAACGCGACATATAGGGTACGTTGCTCGTGCGAAGGGGATTTCGCAACAGTTATCTGGCTGGCACTCCAGTTTCCGAATGGGCGCGTTACACGGCCAGATGGAATTGTGGCAAGTCACGAACGTCCGTGAGTTCAAAACTAAACGCGCCACTGCGTGGTCCCACACGGAACGTAATCTCGTTACCGTCCAAGGTGCCGTTCTGAACCAGGAATTGCCTGCTCGCATCAGGAACTGCCGTGTCGGTGGTTTGTGTGCCTTCTGCCTTTAGCACCACGTTACCCAAGGTGGCTGCGCCTTCGTCAGGAGTGATTGTACCGGTTCATTACCTTACCCATAAGTTCCACGGCAAGCAGTGCAAATCACTCACTGCCACGGCTACGTACCGCGCAAGCTCAATGATCAAAGCAAGCGGAAATTGACCTCGATCGTTGCCATGACAGGGACGGGCTGCCCATTCTTGCTTCCAGGCTTGAATTTCCACTGGCTGATCGCTTCGACCGCCTTCTCATCCAATCCGAGTCCCAGGCCACGGATCACTTTGATGTTGTGGGCGAGGCCGTCCAGACCGATCTCTGTAGAGACCACTACTGTCCCCTGATATTTCGCGAAGCGTGCTTCTTGCTGATACTCCGGATCCACTTTGGACAGGACCGCGGGAGCCGTCACCCCGTTGCCTACGTGGTACACATTTGGACTGGCGTCTGGGCGGGTCGGCGCCGCTTTCGTACCCTGTGCCTTCCATACTGCGGTTGCCCGATCTCGCAGTGACCTCCCTTCGTCCCCGCGGTCTTGCTGCTGTAGAAATTGCGCGTAGAGTTCCATGGTGGTGGCCGCCTCAGCCGAGTTCGGGTCCTCGATCGCCAGCGCTCGCTTGTATAGCGATTCGGCCTCGTCCGTGCTTTTCTGGTCCTGCCGCACCACAGCCATCCACATCATGGCCGCGCCAGCTTTCGCGGGGTCGGCCAGTTGAGCCCCTTGGAAATAGTCGATAGCCTGATCGAGATCCTTCTTCATCAATGCGATCGTGCCCAGATGGATCAGGGCGGGTGCCGCTTCCGGCCGGTTACCCAGCACAGACACTGCCTTCGCGTAGAAGCCCTCCGCTTCACCAAATTTGCCCCGCTTGCGTTCTAGATCGCCGAGTCTCAGCAGTCCCACGCCGTAGACCACGCTATTCTGACCCGAGGCATCTCGCCTGATAGCCAACGAGGACTCCAGCAGCTTCTGCGCGATATCGTACTTCTGCAACTCTTCTGCCGCCTTCGCGGCGCTTTCCAGTATCTCGTGATTCCTTTGCGCGACGGCTGCGCGGATGGTGGCATCCACGTCGTCGGCAGGGAGCGCTTGCGGCGTGTTATCCTCCGCCTGCAAGGCCGCAAGCGGAGCGACGACGCTCACCGCCAGCAGCGCGCCAACCAATGCAGATGCGCGTCCGGGAGTCTTCCGAATCCGGCCGGAATCCAGAATCGCCAGCAGTCGGCCCTCCAGGTGCGACTTCCGTGCCATCGCTACAGCCGCCCATTCGATCGCCGTAGGAGGTTGCATCGTGCGGGCGATTTCCAACAGATGACCCGCGTACTCCGACGCGCGGGTGCCGGCGCTCAGCACCAAGTCGTCCGTAGCGCGTTCCCGCTCCTTCAGGAATTCACGCCATGCGGTCCACGCCAGCGGATTCCACCAATAGAGGTTTAAGGCGGTCCGCGCCAGCAGGTGCGTTGCAATATCGCCACGTCGGACGTGAGCCAATTCGTGCAGCAGCACCACACGGCAGCGCTCTTGGGTCCACTCCGTCGCGTCGGCCGGCATGAAAACGGCCGGTCGGAGCAGGCCGAACGTCATCGGCATACGGCCCCGCCGGGTTTCCAAGACGTCGACGTTGTATTGAATTCCAAGAGCCTCTGCGAGTTTGGGGAGTTCCGGGTCGATGAACGGACTTGCTCTGCGCCGGACGCGCGAGATTGCAGCCCAAGCTACAAGCATTTGCGCGAAAGCCGCTGCCGCACCCGCCGCCCAGAGCAACATCAGCGACAGGCGCCAATCGGGACGCCACGGTCGAGACTTCAGGGCAGCAATTGCGCCTGCCCGCGGCTGGGCGTGGGAAGCCGGAGCTTCAGCCGACGCCGGGGCGGTCGTCTGAAAGACTATGCCCGAAGGTAGAAACGTCGGGGCCACGACCACACGCAAAACTGGTAAGGATATAGAAAGGAAGGGCAACGCCAGTAGAGACGCGGACGCAGCCGTCCAAACCAGGTGCCGAGCCGCAGCGGATCGCCCGCGCAGCAAGTTGACCGTCAGCCATGTCGCTCCCAGCACTGCCATACTCTTGAGCGCCGTGCTTACGAAAAGCGAATACCATGCCGATTCGTTCGAGCCCAACATCTTACTTTCCCTCCCGCTTAGCTTTTTCGATCATTTCCGCCATCTGGTCCAAGTCCTCGCGCGTGAGGCGCTGGGAAGAGACATCCAGCAACGCGGCGACGATCTGTTTCGGTGAATCGCTAAAGAATGTATCCAACAGGTGCTTCACCGCCGAACGCTTGGCTTTATCCCGGTTCACCGTTGGGACGTATACGTACTTCAATTCTTCCGCCTGATGTTTGACATGGCCCTTCTCCTCGAGCACCCGCAGCACGGCGCGCACTGCCGAATAGCTGGGCGCGTCTTCCATGGCTTCTCTGACCTCGGAAGCAGATGCTTTGCCGCGCTGGTACAGAATTTCCATGATTTGCCGTTCCCGCCGGCTCAATCCCGCTAAGGCCATCAGGGACGCGTCTCCTGCTGAAATTTGAGCACAATGCTGAAAAACTAGCACTAACGAAAGGGATTGTCAATGGCTTATTTGAGACACCGTTACCCGGACAAGCGGCCCGCATCAATAGGATTACAGTCGTGAAGCCCATATCACCAGCAAAGAGCCTAAGCGGTCTCGAAACGGGATTCGCGTCAGTTGCAGCCTACCGCGAAGGCGTCAGAAGCTGTCGTATTTGCGCTGCGGGCGAATTCACTCATGCCGTAGCGCGACCAAAGGCTGGATGGCCGTTGCGCGGCTGGCGGGAAACCAACAGGCCACCAGGGCTACGATGAGCAGGATAGTCGTCACTCCGAAGAACGCAAGTGGATCCTTCGCGTCCCACTCCTTTACGTAGTTCGCGATCACGCGGCTAAGGGCTAGGCTGCTGACCAGGCCGATCGCGACACCCGCAAACATCAAACGCGCGGTCATGCCGACGACCAGCCGCAGTATGTCCTTTCCGCGGGCGCCCAGGGCCATACGAATCCCGAACTCGTGCGTCCGGCGCGTGACCACAAAGGAGACCACGCTGTAGAGACCGGTCGCCGCAAGAACCAGGCCGACACTCGCGAAAATACTGAAGAGCGTCGTACTGAAGCGTGGGTAGGCGCGTTCCCGATCAGCCAGCGACTCTTCAAGCGTCATCACCCGCGTGACGGCCTGGTCGGCATCGACCGAGCGCACTTGCTCGCGCAGGGTATTTATGAGCTTGCGCGGGTCACCGTCGGTGCGGATCAGATACACACAGCCAGGCGGGAGCGCTAGCGTATACGGAATGTAAATCGCCGGCTTGGCTTTGTCGTGCAGGCCGCGGTTTCTGGCCGTTGCCACGACACCGATGATCTGTAGCCATTGGTCGCCCGGCGGAGCCAGGATGTATGGATTACCCTGAAAATTCAGGGCGGGCACATGGATCCTGAGACCGACGGGATCATGACCGTCCGGCCAGTACTGGCGCAGCATTTCCTCGTTCATGACGGCGACCCGGTCTGGGCGCAGTAACTCGGCGCGCGAGAAGGTACGACCCCGGAGCAGCGGGATGCGGATCGCAGAGAAGTAGTCGCCGCCGACCAATCCGACCATAACCTGCTGGTTCGAGTTTTTGGCACGTCCTGCAATTTCGAATTCCGTTTCCCAGCCGATCCAGGGTGGCATGGCGGTAATCGACGCGGAGACGCTCTTCACACCTGGCGCGTCGTGCAGCTTGTCCAGGATGCGCTGGAAATAAATACTACGCGACTCCCATGTCTTGTACGCGCCCTCGCGACTGTTGATAAACATCGTCAGGACGTTTGAGGCGTCATAACCGAGGGGGACCTCCATGAGAACAACAAAGCCGCGGATGGCGACGCCGGCACCGACCAGCAGAACCATAGTCAGTGCGACTTCGCATACGATGAGGACACTGCGGATCTTAGATCCGCACGCTCCACCTTCGAAACCCCGGCCACTCTCCTGCATGGCGTCTCGGATGTCGGGCTTAGCGAGTTGCAGAGCCGGCGTCAGGCCGAACAGGATACCCGTCAGCACCGAGATCGCAAAAGTAAATAGAACAACTGCCCGGTTAACCTGGATGGCAGCTTCGTGCGGGACCGAGTACTCGGGCATGAGCGCAACGATAGCGGGCACGCCGTGGTAGGCGATGAGAACGCCAATGCATCCACCCGCGAATGAGAGCAGTACGGATTCGGTGAGTAGTTGCTGGATGACGCGTCTTC
>QHXW01000279.1 GCA_003223115.1 Acidobacteriota bacterium | reverse complement strand
GCGCGGATTTCCGGAGACACTCAAACGGTTCGGACAGAATTCTCCTCACGCCCGCCACTACCGATTCGAAGCGAAGCAAATGATGAACTACTCCCAGCACGCCTCCTGCCATCGCATTTAACCCGCCGGCGCAGCGTACAAGAATTTCTTGAGTAAACCGTAATGTAGTATTCGAAACCATATAGTACCTTTATCATGGAATCGATGTTTTTTCTGGCAGCATATTTTTCGATAGTGCCGTGTGGCCCTTTATACAAGCGGGTTTGGTGGCCATTCCAAAAGAATCGGACTTGTATACCCTTTTTTGGTTCCGGCTACGCCGGGTTAGGAGACCCGACGAAAACAAGTTGATCTAGCTGTCCGATTCGCCCGGTTGCCATTCCTTAGTAAGTAGAGGGCCTGACCATGTCCGAGAACGATTATCTCAAAACTCCCTTCTGCCCTGCGTCCATGCCTTGCAAAGCCAGCGACCAGACAAGCCAATGGCCCAGGTTCGATGGGCATGGCCTGAGATCAATGCGGCTCTGAGCGCGGGCCACACCCTCAAGCTAATTCACCAGCGCCTCTGCCAGGACGGAGTCGAGATCGCATACAGCACGCTCGCTCGCTATATTAACCGCGTTCGTTGCGAACGAGCGAGACAGACCGCTCGTGCCGGCACCTTCTCTGGTTATCAAGGACACCGCCCACTCAAGATACAAACTCCTGCCGCGGTACGGGAAGATCCGCTTGCAAGCGCCATGAGGGCATTGAGTAAACCGAGTTACAACATTCGCGAAGCTATGTGCGATGGAGATCCGACGAAAAAAAGTTGATCTAAATGTCAGATTCCTACTGTTCCCATTCCTTAGTAAGTAGAGGCACTAGAATGCGAACGGAGATGACTCATCTTTCGATGCCACATGGCGCTGAACCACAAGGGAGGGATCGGAACGTCCCTCGTGGCTGAGGATAAGGGGATTTTGAAGTGCAGAACGCTGCAGTGAGCCCTGGGAGTCAAGCGGTCGACCATCGCGAGATCATGGACATGAATGCAGCCAATTATTTAGGCGTCTCGCGGTCGCATCTGTCGCACATCCTCGCGGGAAGGATCCCGAGTATTCCACCTATTCCGCACGTTCGCGCCGGCCGCCGCACCCTCATCCGCCAGGCGGTAATTGATCAGTGGATTATTGAGCAAGAACAGACCCAACTCATGCGAGCCTGACGTAGTGATACCATCGGATCACCCCGAATCAACGCCTGCGCCTCAACAGGAGATTTCATGAGACGCAGGAGATTGCAGCAATGGCATTTGTCACCCATTGGGTGAAGTGCGCAGCAGTTGGAACACCAGACAGGTCTCGGACTTGCCGAGAGACCTCAGCGTCAATTGCCTTTTGTAGGATCATCGACGGGTTGCGAACACCGGGACAATCGGGCGCAAATCCGCACGGGGTGAATGAATATTATAGAATGAAGTTCGCTATCGAAATGGCCGGATCGTGCGCGAGGGTCTGCACACAACGCTCACCGATCTCCGCCTCCGGAAGAACTCGAAATCGGCGAGCGATCGCTGGCACAAAAAAAAACATCTGCCCAGGTCCATGCTTCTTTGTCGTTGGCCGAGACAGGGCAAAGCTTTCCTTCTTTTGGAAGCATTGTTACGCGGTGGCGAAGTCCGGCCCATGCCTCGGGACCGTGATCAATCCTGACACGGGCGCGCCGCTAATAGTAAACGATGAGCGCGTGCTCGCTAGCGAATTTGAAAAGATACGGCGGAGCGAGATCATCGGCGACGGCACCGACGACCAAGGGAAGAATCGGTGTTCGATGTACAGCCCTCTTTGGCAGGCCGATGGTGGGTGCATCCGCCGCTTCGCGCTGCTGGAGTTTATCGGGCGCTACATGCCGGATTTCTTCGATTACGGCATCGCGGATGAAGTGCATGAACTAAAAGGAGACACGGCACCGGGCAAGGCACTAGGGACCTTGGCACGGTCGGTGGACAGAATCGCGGTACTTACCGGAACCCTCATGGGCGGCTACGCCGACGACCTGTTCAATGTGCTTTATCGCCTGGAACCACACAAGATGGTGACAGAAGGCTACGAGTGGGGCGAGTCGGGGGTCCGCAACTTCTCGGAGAGCTACGGCGTGCTCGAGCGCGTGACGATCATTGCGTCCGAAGAGAATGCCTGCTCGAAAGGCAAGGCGACCAAGCAGGTCAAACGCAAACCGGGCGCATCGCCAATGCTGTTCGGCAAGTTCCTCATGGAACTCGGCGCGTTCGTCTCGCTGGAAGACATTTCGAGTGAATTGCCAGCCCATCGCGAAGAAGTCATCGGCGTGGACATGGACGAACCGCTGGCGAAAGCATATGCGGATCTCGAAAAGCAGATCAAAGAGCCGTTCGAAGAACATCGAGGAAACCATTCCGTGATCAGCACGGCCCTGAATGCAGTGCTCGCCTATCCGGATCGGCCGTACGGCTTCGGTGATCTGATCGGAACTGAGTACGACCTGGAGTTGCATTGACGCGTGCCATTTCTGATCGCTCAAACACAGGATCTCAGCGAGGACTTCGCCTACGCGAAGGAGCGCCAGCTGGTGGAGTGCGTCAAGGCGGACCTCGCCCGCGGCAGAAAATGCCAATTTATGCCGTATACACAGCAAAGAGGGACGTAACGCGTCGGCTCGAACGAGTTCTGTCACAAGAAGACATCCGCGTCTCCATAATCACGGCTCAGGTGCCTCCCGATCAGCGCGAGGCCTGGTATGAGCGCGAGCTTCGCAACGAAATGCAAGTGTGCGTGGCTCACCCTCGCCTCGTTTCTGTTGGGATGGATTATGTGGAATATGGGTGCTGTCGAGGATTGTTTTTTTTGAAACAAGTTCGTCCAGTTTCGATTTAGCGCCCATCACTTTCAGGTGACGACTCTGATGCGTCCTCGAACTCGATGTATCACCGTCGCGTCACGTATTACCCGCCAGCCATTCCGAGCGCGGGCGGCATCCATGACAAGCGCGGCCACTTCAACCATCTGGCCCCGTGGGAATGAGAAGGCGCCCTGCTGCATCTTTTCGGCAAATGCGATTCGCGCTTTGCGCGGGCCGTGGAGAACGACGCGGGAATAAGCCTCGTAGGCATACGCGAATAGCTCACGGTGATTGAATCGATGTCTACGAACCTCTCCTGGCCCCGCCGGATATGCAACCCGAAATTCCGGGGCTTCAGGTAATGCAGCAAATGAGCCACCTCGTGGACGACGACATCGCTGTATAGGTCTTTGGCCTCGTAGGCGGACCACCGCACATGTGCATAGTCTCCAGCGAGGCCATCGCACGTCATCTCAATATCGTCTGGTCTAAGACCATAGTCTCCATACAGAGCCCACAGAATCCGCCACGCCGATTCCATGTCACAGGACGGCAATTCCACCTCCAGTGCCGCCTTTGCACCGCGAAGGTTCAGGACGAAGGTACGTGAGACGAGTTCCCGGAGGGCAACCTCTTGCCAGTCTTTTTGGACAAGCCCCCTTACCATCGGCTCAACCCGTGATCGAATCGCCGCTGGATCGACGCATGGCGCCAATTGAGCTTCTACCGGAAGCAGATTGGCCAGCATGTGGAAGAGGGCCCGCAGGGCATTTTTTGCTGCTCGGCGGTACGCTTCGTTGTTCTGGAACTGGGCCGGAGTAAACTGGCCGGAGCCCGCGCCGTCCCACGTCTCGTCCGCAGTGCGCAGAAATCGTTCGATAATCGATACCGACAATCCATCTGGCGCCCCCGCTTCCC
>QHXW01000040.1 GCA_003223115.1 Acidobacteriota bacterium | reverse complement strand
CCCCGCCCGAGGTGGATCTCTCAACGCCACCGGACCCACAGTCGCCGGTGGGATGCTCTTCCTCGATGCGGGCTACAGCCAGCTTGTCGGCCTGCCGGGAAATGTGCTGCTGGCCTTTGCCGCCGAGTAAGAGTAGCGTAATCGGTTTTCGCGTCCTCCCGTAACAGATTCGAGTACCGTACCTAATGCAGCAGATCGGAAACCTCACTCATCGAAGCGCGTCAGGTCCGAGATGTGCTAAGCTCCGCCCATTGAGTGCCAAACCTCGGAGTCGTGCGCGTTATCACGTCTTGGTCACATTGATGTGGGTGGCCCTGGTTCTTGCTGCAAACAATGCTAATCCAGCACACCGATCAAGAGAGCGAACAAATTGCGCCGGAATCACCGATGCCCGAGAGTGGCCAAACCCGTTTGTGGTGGTTGCCGCCACAAGCGTAACGGTTCTGTCCCGGACGTCCCGCAGTTCCCCTCCAGAATCCCGCGATATGTCGACGGAGGAATTGGCACCCTTTCTGAGAGCATTGCCAAAAACGGCTTGGCCATGCGGAAAAGTGGTCGGCCTATCAGAGGCGGGGGTAAGGGGAGTGCATGACGATGCCATCATCGCGGAGAATCTCAAAAGGGTCAAACGGATCCTAAAAAGGCTACGAATCAGGATGAATGGGTGGCCCTCCGCTTAAGGTAATGCTGTTCCTCGATGCGGGCTACAGCCAACTGGTCGGCCTGCCCGGAAATGTGCTGCTGGCCTTTTCCGCCGAGTAATGTTCGAAGAAGCGCGGCCTTCCTGGTCCTGTCCCGGGCCGTTACGGATTTACTGCAACCTGCGACGCCTCTGCGTCATATACTAAGACATCAAGCGCCTTGCCCTCTTCTTGCGTTAAAGTGGCGTTTACAGTCTAGATGCCTTTTCAGATTCAACCCATCAGGGAGTTTCTGGTGCGGCCTGCTATTCCCGCATCCCTCTCGCGGATGCCCGAGCTGGCTTACAACATCTGGTGGAGTTGGGAGCCAGTCATTCGTGCGTTGTTCCGCCGCCTCGATCCTGCTCTTTGGAAGGATTCAGGCTATAACCCGGTGGTCATGCTCGGGCGCGTCTCTCAGGAAACGCTCGAGCGCGCCGCTTCAGATCCGCGCTATCTAGCGCACTATGCACAGGCCTGCCAGCGCTACGACGCGCACATGCAGGATGGTCAACCATCCCTCGACGGCAAACTGTTCGCGTATTTCTCGGCGGAGTATGGTCTCACCGAATGTCTTCCCCTTTATTCGGGTGGCCTGGGAATCCTTTCGGGCGATCATCTGAAGTCCTCGAGCGATCTCAATCTGCCGCTGGTAGGCGTAGGTCTCCTGTATCAGCAGGG
>QHXW01000039.1 GCA_003223115.1 Acidobacteriota bacterium | reverse complement strand
GCCGGTGCGCGACAAACGCGGAAACGAACTGAAAATTAACCTGCAGCTCCCCACTGGCCCGGTTTGGATTCAGGTCTGGCGAATGGATGTCGGCCGGACCAAGCTTTTCCTGCTGGACAGCAACATTCCCGAAAACGCCTCGCCTCGCGATCGCGACATTACCGACCAGCTCTATGGCGGTGATATGGACACGCGCATCCGGCAGGAGATTGTCCTCGGTATTGGCGGGGTGCGTGCGCTCAAAGCCAGGGGTCTCGAGCCCACCGTCTTTCACATGAACGAGGGACACTCGGCTTTCCTGGCAGTGGAGCGTATGCGCGTGCTAATCGAAGAGCAGAAGCTCAACTTCGATGAGGCCTTGGAAGCTACCCGCCCAAGCAACGTCTTCACCACCCACACTCCCGTGCCTGCAGGCATCGACCTGTTCGACACAGGTATGATGCGCTACTATTTCGACCAGTATTGCCGCAGTGCCGGAATTGAATTTGACCAGTTGATGTCGCTCGGACGGCGCTGTGCCACCGATGGCGACGAGCGCTTCTCGATGGCCGTCCTGGCGTTGAAGACTTCGTGCTACCGCAATGCCGTCAGCCGGCTGCATCGCCGCGTGGCCCAGGCTATGTGGCATGAAATGTGGCCGGAACTTCCGGTGTGGGAGGTTCCGCTGACCTCCATCACCAACGGCGTGCATCTGCCGAGCTGGCTCAACGGCGACTTGGCCGATCTCTACGACCATTACCTGCAGCCAGATTGGCGCGACAAGCCGTCAGATCCGAAAACATGGGATCTGGTGGATGAAATCCCCGACGAGGAACTGCTCGAGATGCACCGCCGCCGCAAGCGGCGTCTCATCGCGTTTATTCGCGACCGCCAAACCACTTCCGCATACCGCCGCAAGGCCTCGTCCTCCGAGTTGCGGCATTCCTCCGATGTGCTCGATCCGAGCGTCTTCACCATCGGCCTGGCGCGCCGATTCGCCACATACAAGCGCGGCACGCTGATCTTTCGAGACATCGAGCGCCTGAAACGCATCCTCTGCAATAAAGAAATGCCTGTGCAGATTGTGATTGCAGGCAAAGCGCATCCCAAGGATCACCCCGGAAAGTCGCAAATCCGCGACGTGGTGCTGTTCTCACGCGACCCGGAGTTATGGAAACACGTCGTATTTATCGAAGACTACGACATGAAAGTGGCGCGCGAGCTGGTGCAAGGCGTCGACATCTGGCTCAACACGCCGCGTCGCGGTGAAGAGGCCTGCGGCACCAGTGGCATGAAAGCTGCCGTGAACGGCGTCTTGAACTTGAGCATTCTGGACGGCTGGTTCGATGAAGCCTATGAAGAGTCAGGCGGCTGGGCCATCGGCGATCGCGAACCGTACTCCGAGGAACAAGACGCGATGCACGCGAGCGCCATCTACTATCTGCTCGAGAACGAAATCGTTCCCATGTTTTATGAACGGCGGGACAGCGGTCCTTCAGAGTGGATGCGCCGTGTAAAGCAATCCATCAAGTACCTCAGCCCGCGGTTCGATGCCCGCAGAATGGTGCGCGAATATCTTCGCGAACTCTACGAACCGGCACACCAGAATTCCATTGAACAGGCAAAGAGCGGGTTCGAGAAAGCGCGTTTGCGCGTGAGATGGAACTCAAAAGTGCGCGAGGTCTGGGATCGCGTGCGCTTTGTCGAGACCGGGCCCGCACCCACCGAACCAGTCACCAGCGGTGTGACGGTTCCGATACGAGCTGCAGTCGACTTGGCCGGCCTTCAGCCGGAAGATGTCCGTGTGGAACTGGTGATGGGCCGAGTTGGCGCAAGCGGGGGCCTCGAGGACACTGAAGTGATGGTCTTGGCGCCAGTCGAGCAAAAGGGATCGGTTGCAATTTTCGCCAAGGAGATCGTTCCGCAGCAAACCGGGCGCCTGGGATACGCGATTCGCATCAGCCCAAACCACTATGATGACCCGCTGACACGGCCCTGTACCAGCCTTCTCAAGTGGGGCGATGGCGCATCCAATAACTCAAGAACTTAACACGCTCTGCGGCGAAGCTACCGGCCTCTTACGGGGCAAGATTAGATCGAGAAGGCCGTGCTCTTTGTTTTCCACGACGGATTTCTTGCTTCCCGAGATGGCGTGCGCCAGTGTTTGAAACCCTTTTCCCAACTCCGACGACGCGCTGACTTGTTTTCCTGACGTCAGGGCCTTGTGCACCCCCAGATAATCATTGGGAAAACTCATGTAGACGGGCATCGCCAGCAGCTTTTCGACTTCCGAGTTTGGAATCAGCGGGTTTTTCGTCGCGCGGTTCATCACAACCCGGATGCGGCTCTCCAGATCCAGGCTCCGCAAGAACCGCAGTTTCTCCCGGGCCAGGTGCAGGCTGGGAACTTCGGGGGTACACAGGAGAAAGATCTGCTTGGCTTCGTACAGAATTTCAACTGAAAACTTCGCTAGTATGCCGGAAAGATCGATGCAAATCGCCTGATAGTTCCTTCGGGCGAACTCCAGCATATGACGAACCTGCGCTGGCTCGATTCGAAAACCAGGCGCCAGTTTGCCGGCCGGCAGAATGTCCAGGTTGCCCCGAGTAGTGACCAGACGCTGCCACAAGTCCTCGTCCATTTCGTGCGCGTTCTCGGCCGCGCTCATCACCGAATAGGGCGACTCGATCTGCAGCATGAAACCGATCATGCCGCAGTTCAGATCGAAGTCCGCCAGCAGCACTTTCGTTTCGCGTATCTGCGCCAGAGCCACGCTGGTGTTCAGCGCCACCGTGGAGCAGCCGACTCCGGCTTTGGACGGCAGGAATGCGAACAGCGACTCCGTCGATTCGATTGAAGGAGGCTGCAGTTCGAGAATCTGCGCCAGGCGTTCCACGGCCTGTAGCGTGAGTTCCGCGTCGAAAAGGCGAGTACATGAATTCGCGGATGCCGGCCTGCATAGTCTCCGTCAGCGCCTCCGGATCGCAGGCCCGGTCTACGGCTACAATCTGCGTGCCGGGGGCCTGGGTTACGATCGCCTGCGCCGTGTCGAGTGCCTCGCATCGTGATTGCACGCTCAGAAAAATCACCTCAGGGCAGCCGCACGCAGAAACCGCACCAGATCCAGGCCGTTCAGATAGCGTGCGACCGTGCGCACGATCGCTATCCGATGCGTGTCGCCGAGCGCCGGTTTTGAGGTCTTGAGCTAGCTTCTGATCCGGGCAGATAATTGCTCCGCTTAACATCGTTGTCCCTGGTTCTAGCTTAGGCGGCGGCCGCACCATGAGACCATCGGATGAATGAATTGCCTTAGTGTGGTCAGTTGGGCATACTGCTTAATCAGGATTCAAAGTAAGTGGTTTCCCCATAATCTGGCGTGCCGCACCAGCCGAAAGCAACTTGCTCCTAGCCTAGCCCGCTCCGCTGCCCGGCTTACGGTACACTATCCACTCTTGCTATGCGCCGCCGTTTGCGCCGCCGGCAATTTCTGACAATCTCCGCGACCAGCGTAGGCGGGCTCTTGGTCTATACGCTCGAGCGCCGGCCGAAACGGGTGCATGCCCAGACAAAAGCTGTACCGCAAGCCAGCGCCATTAAGGTTCGGCTGCGGTTCTTCACCGAACCCGAAGCTCTCGCCGTCGCAGCCGCCTGCGCCCGGATCTTTCCGGTCGACGAAGCAGGACCGGGTGCGAACGAGGCCGGCGTCGTGATCTACATCGATCGCCAGCTCGCGTCGGCTTACGGCCGAGATCAGTACCGCTATACTCAGCCGCCTTTTGTGCATGGCGTGCCTGAACAGGGTTACCAGGCGAAAGACACTCCGCGCGAGATTTACCGCGCCGGCCTCAAAATGCTCGGCCGTTTCCACGAGCTTTCCGCGGGCAAGCAGGATGCGCGTCTCAAAGAGATCGAAGGGACACTGTTTTTCTCGATGCTGCGCGGCCACACCATCGAGGGCATGTTTTGCGACCCCATGCACGGCGGCAATATCGATCTCATCGGCTGGCAGCTCATCGGCTTTCCCGGTCCGCGTATGAGCTACGTCGAAGAAGTCGAACAGTATCACGGGCGTCCCTTCCGCCCTAAACCCGCGAGCCTGTCGCAGATCCTGGGCCATCCGGTGCGCCCCAGTGAGGACGACGTGTGACCGGCAATTGGGCATTTCCGGAGGCTGAAAGGTGAAGCGGCTCCGGTCCGTGGACGTGGTCATCGTAGGCGCCGGTTGGACCGGGCTCACCATGGCCCAGGAACTGGCCTCGCGCACCGGGCTCAAGATCCTGGTCCTCGAGCGAGGCGGCGCGCGCAAGACTCGTGATTACCTCGAGACCATGGACGAGCTGGATTACGCCATCCGCCTGCGCACCATGCAGTCCATTCGCGATGAGACCGTCACCCTACGCCACATGGCTCGAGATCGAGCCTTGCCCATTCGGCAGTACGGCTCGTTTCTGCCGGGTACGGGTGTCGGCGGATCAGGAGAGCACTGGAGCGGCATCGCCTACCGCTATTACCCGCGGGATTTCCGGCGGCGCACCCACCTACTCGAGAAATACGGCGCCAGGCGGCTTCCCGAATACTGCACGGTCGAGGATTGGCCCCTCACCTATGACGATCTGGAGCCCTACTACGATCGCGTCGAGCGCATGATGGGCATCTCCGGTAAAGCCGGAAACCTCCGTGGAACACTCATCGATGGCGGCAATCGTTTCGAAGGCCCGCGCCACTCCGAGTTCCCCACACCGCCCATGAAGACGCCGTATCTGTCGGCGCTGTTTCAGGACGCCACACAGTCGCTGGGCTACCATCCTTACCCGCTGCCCGCCGCCACAACCAGCGTGCCCTACACCAACCCCGACGGCATTTCCCGAGCCGGCTGCGCGTACTGCGGTTATTGCGAACGCTTCGGCTGCATGATCGGCGCCAAGGCTCAGCCCACCAACACGCTGATTCCCCTGCTCTCGCGCCGCGGGAACTTCGAGCTTCGTACCGGCGCATGGGTCCGGCGGGTGGTTCTAGAATCAGGCCGTGCGCGAGGTGTCCGTTATGTGAATGAGCGCGGCGAAGAGCTGTTTCAGCCGGCCGAACTGGTGTTTCTGGCGTCCTGGACCTAGAACAACGTGCGCTTGCTGCTTCTGTCGGAACTTGAAAATGCCTATGACCCCGAAACCGGCAAAGGCAACCTGGGCCGGAACCTGACTCACCAAGTTTCCACGCGCGCCGCCACCACGTTCTTCGAAAAGCCGCTCAATCGCTTCATGGGAGCTGGCTCGGCCGGAATCGCGATCAGCGACTTCGAGGCACTCGATCACTCAAAGCTCGATTTTCTGAGTGCCGGGATGCTCTATACCGTGTGTTATGGTTTTCGCCCTATAGCCAGCTTCGGTATTTTACCCGCTAGTATCCGATCTCGATGGGGGTCAGAGTGGAAGAAGGCATCGATGTATTACTACGACCGGACGGGCTGGATTTCGCTCTACGGCGAACACTTTGCCTATCGCGGTAACTCTATGGATTTAGACCCTGTTTACAAGGATCGCTGGGGGGATCCCCTGCTGCGCCTGACTCTCGACTGGCGTGACAACGAGCGGCATATGGTGAATTACATGACCGCCCGTGCCGTCGAGGTCGCCCGGGCCATGGGCGCTCGCGAAATCACTCCCTTTTCGGGATTAAATCGGTACGATGCCACCCGATATCAGGGAACTCACCTTCAGGGAGGTGTTATTTTAGGTGCAAACCCTACTCGATCTGTGGTAAATATGTACTTGCAGCATTGGCGGGTCTTTAACCTGTTTGTGCTCGGTGCCTCGGCCTTCCCGCAGAAGCCCACCGGTAACCCAACTGTGACTGCGGTAACTCTCACGTATCGTACGGCCGATGCAGTGGTTGAAAGATATCTGAAAAACCCAGGCACATTGGCATAGGCGGCTCACGCAAGAGTCTCATCAAGGAGCAAACCTAAGGTCCCCATGGAAAGTGATCGTAAATATAGACAGAGGGGCTACATGGATCCAAACCGGACCGATCATAAGCCGTCCGGCGAGGATCGACCCAGACATCCTGGACCGCGTCCACCGATCGACGTCACCGGTCCGCGACTTCCGCGGCTGGTTCAGTCGATTACGGCGGCACGCTGCTATAACTGCGCCACAACGTTACCCCCAGGAGCCGATTTCAACACTAAATGCCCGAAATGCGGAGCTGATCTGCACTGCTGCAAGCAGTGCGCGCAGTTCGAGCCGTCCACTCGTTTTCAGTGTTTGAAGCCGATTCCGGTGCGCATCGCGCTGAAAGACAAAGCCAACAAATGCACTTTGTTCGAGCCGCGGGTAACAGTGGCGCGTGATGCATCGCCAAACTCTGCGCCCCCGCACACCAATGGCGCGGTGCCGCGAAGTCCCAGTGATGCTCGCAGCGCTTTCGACGCGCTGTTCAAAAACAAGCCTCTCCCCTGACGGCGTCGCCTCCGTCTTCACTGGCCGCCCGCGCCACTACCCGTGTGGCGCCAGATCGCTATTCACGCCTGTCCGCCGGACAACTAATCTCGAACCTTCCCGGGCCTGAATGACTTCAACTCGATTCCAAGAATTGGGCGGTAGGGCAGCACATTGCCGGTTGCGAGAGGCCGGTTCACCTCCCAAGCCGTAGCGGCGATCAGCGCGTCCGCGACCTGCAGTCCGGTCAGCGCATGCTCCTCCATCAAGGTCGCTGCCAAGTGGCTGATGGATTCATTTACGGGGAGAATGTCGGCGTCCTGCAAAAAACCCCGTATATTCTTCATCTCCAGGCGAGATCGCGCTCCCTGCAGCAATTCCATCAGCGAAATGATCGAAGCTTCCCGATCCGCTTGCGACCCGATCATTGCGACCGCCTTCTGGTCGCCGCGGAATGACCAGATCAAGACATCGGTATCAAAGATCACCCATCGGCCTAGTCTCAACTTGCGCACGTAGCCTGGCACGTCGCGCAGGTCTTTGCGATTTTTCCACATCCCGTATGCCGGGTGCTTCAATTAGATTGATATCTGATGGCTTTTCGTCGAGAGGCAAGATTCTGGCTTTTGGCTTTCCGCGATAGAGGACAAGATCGTTTCGCCGCGCTCGATGGCTTTGAGTACGTCCTTCATGCGATATCGAAGGTCCAAAATAGTGGCTTTCACGGGGCTTTCACGTGGGATACTCGTATCCGAAGTGTCTACTTGGTAGTATAGAGCAGCAGGCCAGTCTGACGCTCAGCCGCGCCCCCGGGGCTACCGCACCTTGGGTGTTTCGACGACGATGCCCATGCCCTCGAGCAGCGTCCAGACCGCGCGCTTGTAGTTGAGCAGCGCCTTCTGATATCCCGTGTACGCGCTCACCAGCGTGCTTTCGACAGAGGCCAGATTGTTCTGCACCTGAAGCACTTCGAAGACGGTGCCGCCGCCCAGTTCGTACTTTTGCTGCTCGGCTTCCACCGTTTTTTGCGCCAGATCGCGCGCGATCTTCGCCGCCTCAATCTGGCTCGTGGCCATTTCAAGCTGGTTGCGCGCAAGCTTCACTTCCTGGATCACTTGTTGCTCGAGCTGCCGCTGCTGATACTGGTCGCGCGCTTTGTTCACCAGCGCATCTGCGAGACTGGCCTGCGCGGCGGTCGACCGCACGGGAATGGTCAACTGCAGCGCAAAACCATAGAACGGCGCATTGAACGCAAACAACTGCCCGAGCGAGTCACCCAGGCCGCCCGCGATGAAACGCGACGGGCCGATGCCCAGCGGTCCGGACGCAGGCACTTGATTTCCACCCAGGCCGCTGCCTCCGCCGAGGGCGCTCAGGTCGAGCCGCGTCATCATCGAATTGCGCGCCACACGCGCGTTCAGGTCGTCGATTGATGTACGCCGCCGCGCCGAACTCAGTTCGGGACGATTGCGCATGGCGTGGGCAAAGGCCTCGTCAAAGGGTTCGATGGGCGAAAGCGTGGGCAAGCTGGCAGGATCGTCTTCCAGCACGATTTCGGCGTCACGTGTTTCGGGCACCAGATCGGCGCCCATCAACCGTCGCAGACCATCGAGCGCATCGCGATAGGCATACTGCGCCTGGATCACTGCTACTTTACGCTGCGCCACCTGCGACTGCGATTGAAAGATATCCAGCTTCGGCAGTGCGCCCAGCTCCAGAGCCATCTGGTCGCGCTCATAAGATTTCTGCGCCAGATCACGCGATTGCTCTGCGACCCGGATATTCTCGCGGGCTTCAATGGCATCCCAATACTGCCGCCCGGCCGCGGCTACCAGGTCCGCAATGCGCGCCTCGCTTTGTTCGGAGGTGATCAGCAGTTGCGTCCGCGCGATCTCGAGAGGCGCTCGAAACTGGAGGTTCGTGCGGTTCTGCAACAGCGGCTGCGTAACGACAAAGTTCAGACCGGTGAAAATGCTGGGATTGAAAAACTGGAACTGGTTATTGGTGGAGGTCCGGGTGGCATTGAACCCGACGGTGACCGACTGCCCCGTAGGCAGATTCTGGTTCAAGTTTATTTGCGAATTTTGCGCCAGGCTGCTGAGCGTTTCGGCCCCTTGGATCTGGCTGAACGAGGGCGAAACGTTGCGGGTCGTATTGAAGCCCGCCGTCAGATTCGGATCGAAGGGCGCGTGCGCGGCCAGAATGAAATTCGCCGCGGTCAGCACGTCCAGCCGATTGATGTTGATTTCGGTGTTATTGGCCAGTACCAGCGTGAGAAAATCCTTCAGACGAAGTCGGAGCTTGCCGTCCTCGACATGCTCACGCACGCCCTCGATGTTGCGCACGCGAACCGTGGCGCCGCGAAAGCGTTGAGTGAAGACGCCGGGAAGGGGAAACGCAGCGGCGGGAATGGCGGTGGTGAAGACAAGAAGCCACGCGCACCACTCTCTTCTCGTCGTGGCTCGAGAGCTATTTCCGAGCCGCGCGCGTGAGCAAGCGGCCATGCGGGCGACGTCACTCATAACGCAATGCCTCAATCGGATCGATGCGCGAGGCTTTCACCGCGGGATAAATGCCAAAGACCAGCCCCACGGCCGCGGATACGCAAAACGCGATCAGGATGGAGGACGTGGTGACGATGGTTTTCCATTCCGCCGTGCGCGCAATGGCCCACGATAGAAAGTACCCGAACGCGATGCCGAGCATTCCGCCGCCCACCGAAATGAGCACCGATTCCATGAGAAACTGCCGGACAATATCGTTCCTGCGCGCGCCCGTGGCCCGGCGGATGCCGATCTCGTGCGTCCGCTCGAGCACGGTGGCCAGCACGATATTCATGATTCCAATACCGCCGACCAGCAGTGAGATCGCGGCAATCGCAACCATGACGTAGGTGAAAATTGTTTGGGTGCGCTGCTGCTCGGCCAGTAACGCGGCTGGAATCGTCACGCGAAAATCCTGCACGTTGTGATGATCTGAGTTAAGGATCGCCGTCACCACGCTGGCCGTCTCCACGCTGTCGGCTCCAGTCCTCAGCCGCAGATCGATCCCGTCCAGTTCATCTTTCAGAAAGTTGTTGTCGGGAAAGCGATACTGGAATGTGTTCAGCGGAATGTAAATGAAGTTGTTTAGATTCTCGAGCTGCGGACCCGCCTTTCCCCCCGATTCAGGGAGCGAGCCCAACACGCCCACGACCTCGAGCCACGTATCGTTCACCTTGATGAACTTGCCGAGCGCCGGCCCGTAGCCCAACAGATCGACCTTGGCGCGCTCGCCCAGCACGCAAACCGCCGCACTCGCCGCGTCGTCCAGTTCATCGATGAAACGCCCGTCGGCAAGCTGCAGATTGTGAATCTGACCGTACGCCGGACGCACGCCATACAGTTCCGGCAGATCGTGCCCTGGCTTGGGAAGCATGCGCGCCGGATGCAGCGAGCGACGGGCCGAAATCAAATCGAGAGCGTCGACATTGGCCTGGAGAATGCGCGCGTCGCGGTCGTTCAGTCCGGGCGAGGAGCGCCGCCGCTGCTGCAACTCCTCTTCGCTCGTAGCGGGCCTGGATTCCACCAGCACATTCCGAACGCCCAGTTGCTCGATAAATTCGAGCGATTCCTGGCGCGCGCCCGCGCCTATGGCCAGCATGCCGATCACCGCTCCCACGCCGAACACGATGCCAAGCGCAGTGAGCAGCGTACGGGTTTTCTGCCCGCGGAGGTTCTCGAACGCCAGCAACAGGTCCGAAAAATAGCGGCGAATCGTTCCGATCATCGCTGGATGGCTTTCATGGCGCCGGACGGCGACGCCTTCTGCTTCTTCACTTGTTCGGGGCTGGTGAGCGCGATGATCTGGCCTTCGGACAATCCCGCGAGCGCTACGCGGCTTTCGCTGCGGCGCAGCAGCTTGATATCCGCCGGGACAAAGCTCGCGCCTGACCGTACGTACACAAATGTGCGGCCGTCGCTCTCGAAGACCGCTTGCGCCGGTACCCAGAGCACGTTCTTCAACAGATCGGTAGTAATCGACACAGTGCCACTCATGCCCGGCCTCAACGCAGGCACGGGCTTTTCAAGCGCGATCTTGCACTCGAAGTGACGGTCCCAGGGAGGGCCTCCGGTGCCGCCGACTTCTTTGATCGTTCCGCTGAACCGGTGCTCGGGCAGAGCCACCACGTTGATGTACACTTTTTGTCCCACGGCGATGTGACCGCGATCGAGTTCGCCGATGGTTGCGCTCGCCTCCCAATCCTTCATGTCCGGAATCTCGGCTACGGCCATGCCGGGGCGCACAGCGTCTCCCACCTGGAAGATCGGGAGCGTCTGGCCCCACATGAAGAAGTTGAGATTGGTATTCTGCCGGATGGCGACGTAGCCGCCGTTCTTGGTGCGGAGCGTCATGTTCTCGATGTTCTTGCGTGCCGTATCAGCCTGCATCCTGGCCTTGCTGCGCGCGGCTTCTTGCATGGCAATGCCCGCGGCGCCAGTGGCTTTTCTGTTCCCGAGATCATCTTGAAGCTCTTTGAGCTGATCCTGGGCGGCCTGCAGAGCAAGCTCGTTCTGGCGCGCGGCGATGGTCGAGAGCAGCTTGTTCTTCCGCACATCGAATTCCGCCTGCTTCACATCGGCCTGAGCTTTCAGCAGCGCGTAACGGTCCTCCTCCTGCTGTGCCTGGCTTTCCGCCTGGGCCTGCGCCAAGTGCGCCTCCGCCTCTGCTAAGTCGGCCTCAGCCTCGCGCCGTTTGTAGTCCTGCTCGGTGGTGTCGAATTCCACCACCACGTCACCGGCTTTGACCAACTCGCCGTCTTTGCGAAGAGTCTTGATGTGGATCTCGTTGCCGCCGCTTGTGGGCGCGGTGAGCATCTCGGAATTGCCGCCTTGCAGGCGTCCGCGCGCGGTCACCGTGATGGTGAGGTCGCCGCGCTTAACGGCCGTGGCGGGCACGACTGCGGCCTGAGTCGCGGTTGCCAGGCGATACATGTTCAAGCCGCCCCACACAGCCACGCCGAGCACAATCATTAAAGCGATCAGTCCAAGCACCATGCGACGTCGGCGGCCGCGCCGCACAGGCAAACTGATGACCGGCGCCGCCACTCCCGGTTCGCGAGGCTTGAGTGCGGGGGTGCTCATTTCCTGGCTCCCGCCATTTCCGGCTCCGTGAGAGCCACCATCTGACCGCCCTCAACCCCTCGGACCGCCAGCTCATCCGGGTTACGGGCGATGATCTCCACTTCCACGCGCCGCCAGCGCCCTTTGTCACCAACGTACGCCACCGGTTTCCCGTTCGATGTATACACAGCCTTGGCCGGAATACTGATCGCCGCGGGGATGCGGCTCACGATGATGTCGAGGCTGCCGTTCATGCCGGGACGCAAGCGCGAGTCAGGCGGATCGATGTGCGCGTAGGCCCGGAAATTTCGCGTAGGGGGCCATTCCCAGTTCTGCTCGGCCAGCGGGGAGATGCCGATCAGTTTCCCGGTCAACGGCTTTTCCGGCAGCGCGTCAACGCGGATCCGAACGTCCTGCCCCACGGCAATACGGCCGCGTTCCACCTCTTCGACTTTACCTTCCAGTTGCAGCGTGTTGAGATCCGGAATTTCGGCGATACCGCCGCCGGGCCAGGCGCGATCGCCTACTTTGAACGGCTGCGCGTTCATCCAGCCCTGGGAGTTGTTGTTCAGATATGTAACCAAGCCGGTAAGCGGCGCTTTGATTTCCATCTTCCCCAGCCGCTCCGCGGTGAGATCCAGTTCGACTTTCGCCTTATCGCGTTGGCTGGTGAGAGAAGCGACCTTGCCCTGATCCGATTTTTGGTGCAAGTTGACGGTCGCCTCCTGGACCCGCAGTTTCTCTTCTGCCGACGACAGGTCGATCTTGCTCTCTTCTCCCTGGATCACGCTGACGATGGCCTGCTTGGAAGCTTCCAGGCGAGCACGCTCCACCTGGTAACGGGCCGCGGCCAAATCGCGTTTGTCCTGTTCGGCGGTGATGCGCGCCTGCGCCAGGGCTTGCTCGAGCCCCGATTGCGCCTGCTGCAGCGCGGCTTTTTTTTCATCCTGTTGCTGGCGTGCGCTCGACGGATCAAAACGGATCACCGGCTCGCCGGCTTTGACTACGCTGCCGGGCGTCGCGAGCCACACGATCCGCAGATCAGGGACATTGAGCGGAGCGGCAAGTTGTACCGACCGCTGCGCCGTGATCTCGCCTCGCACTCGTACCAGCACCAGAAACTCGCCCTTGCGCGCGGGTGCCGACGGCAGATTCTCCGCGGCCTGCACGCGCCACATCCGGCGGGCTCCGAAAGCGGCGAGACCGACGACACAAATCACCGCGGCCGTACCCACCCACACGCGCCTTGGCTGGCGAGCCTTCACCTTATTCGACTCCAGGCAATACAACTTGGTCGCCCAGCTTCAGACCAGACAGGATCTGAACCTGAGCGGCATCGAACCCGGCCAGCTCGATGGTTTGCTCGACCGGGCCCTTCGGCGTCAGGCGTGACACGGTGGGCTTGCCCTCCCGAAAACGCACCGCTGCCCGCGGCACCACGGGACCTTCCGGGCCGCCCGGAGCTTCGATGTCGATGGCGGCGGAAAGGTCGGGAAGCAAATGAGGATCGTTCTGATCCAGCCGGAAGCGCGCGGAAAATGTGCGTATGGGGTTGCCGGGAGAAGAAGTCGCCACGGGGCTGGCTGACTCGAAGCGCGCCGTGAACCGTAGCTCCTGATAGGCATCGACGTGTACTTCAGCCTTCGAATCCGGTCCCAGAGCAGCGCCGTCGGGCTCGCCCACCGATACCATCAATTCCATTTGCGATGGGTCGAAAATGCGGAGCAGCGGGCTGCCGGGCCAGAGCTGATCTCCCTCTTGCGCATGGCCCATCGAGCCGTTGCGCCAGACGTTGTCGAGCGCCACCATACCCGCCAAAGGAGCGCGCAACCGCAGCAACTCGGAATTGCGCTGGGCGCGTTCGAGCCCCACTTTTTGCCGGTCGCGTTGCAACTCGAGAATGCGTATGGAGGACGCTTCTGCCTGATCGCGAAAGTTATTTGATTTCTGCAGGCTGGCGACGTGTGCGCGGGCGTCTTCGAGTTTGGCCTGGTTTTTCAGTTGATCGATTTCGCTGATAATCGGACCCTTGCGGATCTCGAGCTCGGCTTTCGCGAGGTCGGCTTGCGCCTGCTGGAGTGCCGCATGCCGCTTCTCGGCGTCGCTGCGATGCTCCGCTTGTTTCTGCTCTACCTGATGCTCGAGGTCCTCGTACTTGGCCTTGGCATCCCGCGCGGCTTCCAACTGCTGAGTGCGATCGAAATCTGCAATCAGATCGCCGGCTTTTACCGTGGCTCCATTCGGGATCAGACGGGCGAGCGTCAGGTTACCGCCCTGGCCGCTGATCCGCGGCGCCTGAACCGTAAAGGCCCGTACCGCCTCCACAACTCCGGTGGCCCGCATGCGCCGGCGCAACTGTCCATTTTGAACCGTAATGACTTTCGGCTGGTCTGTTTTAGCGGCGGCCTGAATCACGGAGGGCCGCTGCGCACACCCCACCCCGAACAGGACGACGCAGAGCAGGGCCGCGCGTCGCCTCGCCGCGACGACATCGAGAGGGTTCACCCCATCGCTAATTAAAGCCAAGTGGGACTGACCATTAGACGCTTTTGGATTAAGAAATGTTTACGACAAAGGGACGGGGGGACTGGAAAATTGCAAGTACGTTAATTCCTATACAGTTGCACCGGTTACTTGGGGACAGGATGGACGGACGGCGGGCAGCAATCCGGCTCACATACATCGTGGCTCGGGCCCTGATCGCCCAGCCAGCGGACCGGGAGTTCGCCCATGCGCTCGAGCAGCAGCTCGCGGATCATACTCACGAAACCCTGATGATTTCCCACAGTCGAGGCGCGGACCATCCGTAGGCCGAGTTCTTGCGAGAGAGCGCGAGCTTCGGTATCAAGATCATAGAGGACTTCCATATGGTCCGAGATGAAGCCGATGGGCGCGATGACCATATCCCGCGTGCCCGTCGAGTGGGTCTCCCGCAAGCACTCGCTGATGTCCGGGCCGAGCCAAGGCTGAGATGGCGAACCGCTGCGGCTTTGGTAGACCAGGCGGCCATCTGTTCGTCCGGCCCTTTCCGAAACCAAGCGGCAGGCTTCCCGCAGTTGCGATTCGTAGCGCGAATGGGCGGCCATCGATAGAGGGATGCTGTGCGCCGTGTAGACCAGCGTAGCGCCGGCGCGGCTTTCGGCCGGAATCTGCTCGAGCGCATCGCGCATGCGCTCCGCCATGGGCTCGATAAAACCAGGATGGTTGTAGAAGACACGTAGCTTGTCGATTTCGGGCGCTCCCGGTCCTGCGGCCTCGCGTGCCCTAGCAATGTCTTCGAGGTACTGCCGGCAGCCGGAATAAGAGCTGTAGGCCGACATCACGAAGGCTGCCGCGCGGCTAATTCCGTCGGACTGCATGCGGCGCAGAGTGTCGGCCAGCATCGGATGCCAGTTTCGATTGCCCCAGTAGACCGGCAAGCGCGGCCCGTTCGCCTCCAGCTCCGCTTCAACCAGCGCGATCAACTCGCGCATCTGCGCATTGATGGGACTCCGGCCGCCAAAGTGGTGGTAATGTTCAGCGACTTCGAGCAGGCGAGCGCGCGGTACATTGCGGCCGCGAAGCACATTTTCAAGGAAAGGGATGACATCGTCCGGACCTTCGGGACCGCCGAAACCCAGAATCAGTAGGGCATCGAAGTGAGGAGGAAGGTTGCCGGGTCGGTCATTGGGAATCACAGTCATGGGCGCCGTCCAGGTTCCCGGAAACTCATCCGAACCTAGCACCTAAACCTGATGCCTGTTTACGCTGGCTGCGGGCGTTCACCTTCAGATAGGCCGGGAATGCGGCGGCCACCCTGCGGTTGGATCACCTGCTGGCTGTGGTCTTCGGAATCCTTGGGCTTGCTGACCGCGGCACGAGGCGGTAGCGGAATGCCTTCGATGATCTGCCGTACTTCGGCGCCGTCCAGCACCTCGCGTTCAAGCAGCGCCTCAGCCACGCGAACCAGCGCATCGGATTTATCGTCGATGACTTTTTTGGCGCGATCGTACCCGCGCTGAACCAGCTTTTTCACCTGCTCATCGATTCTGATGGCCGTGTCCTCGCTGTAATCCCGGTGCTGAGCGATCTCACGGCCCAGGAAGATCTGCTCCTCTTTCTTGCCGAAGCTCAGCGGGCCAAGCTCGCTCATGCCCCACTCGCAGACCATCTTGCGTGCCAGATCCGTGCCTCGCTCGATGTCGTTGCCGGCGCCGGTGGTCATGTGGTTCATGTACTTCTCTTCAGCGATGCGGCCGCCCATCAGAATGGCAAGCTGGTCCTCCAGGTAGTCTTTGCTATAGGAGTGCTTGTCATCGATAGGCAACTGCATGGTCACGCCCAGCGCCATGCCGCGCGGGATGATGGAAACTTTGTGCAGAGGGTCGGCATTCGGCAGCACCACCGCCACTAGGGCGTGGCCCGCCTCGTGATACGCCGTGTTGCGCTTCTCGGCATCGCTCAGAATGAGCGATTTCCGCTCGGCGCCCATCAGGACTTTGTCCTTGGCGAGTTCGAAATCGGTCATCATGACGACTTTGCGGTTCTGCCGTGCGGCATTCAACGCGGATTCGTTCACTAGGTTAGCCAGATCAGCTCCGGCGAGGCCCGGTGTTCCGCGCGCCAACACTGAAAGATCCACATCATCACCCAGCGGGATTTTCTTAGTGTGCACTTTGAGAATGGCTTCACGTCCGCCGACATCAGGACGTCCCACTACCACACGGCGATCGAAACGGCCCGGACGCAGCAATGCCGGATCCAGCACGTCGGGACGGTTGGTGGCGGCCACCAGAATGACGCCTTCGTTCGATTCGAAGCCGTCCATTTCGAGCAGCAACTGGTTGAGCGTCTGCTCGCGTTCATCGTGTCCGCCGCCCAAGCCAGCGCCGCGATGACGGCCGACAGCGTCGATCTCATCGATGAAGATGATGCAGGGAGCGTTTTTCTTGCCCTGCTCGAACAGATCGCGCACGCGGCTGGCGCCTACGCCCACGAACATTTCGACGAAGTCCGATCCCGAGATGGAGAAGAACGGCACGCTGGCTTCACCTGCAATGGCTCGAGCCAATAGCGTCTTGCCCGTGCCGGGCGAACCAATCAGCAGTACGCCCTTGGGAATGCGGCCGCCGAGCTTCTGGAACTTCTGCGGCTCGCGCAGAAATTCGATGATCTCCTGCAGCTCTTCCTTGGCCTCCTCCACGCCGGCGACATCTTTGAAGGTGACTTTCTTCTGCTGCGTGGAATGCAGTCGGGCGCGGCTCTTCCCAAAGCTCAGCGCCTTGTTCCCGCCGCTTTGCATCTGTCGCATCATGAAAATCCAGAACGCCAATAGCAGAATGAAGGGCGAGGCGTTGACCAGTAGAGTGATCCAGTTACCCGAGTTGGCCTCTTTGACGTCGGTGATAACGCCTTTGTCCAGGAGGGCCTTGTAAATATCAGGGTAGTTGACGGGGATCTGGGTCCGGAAGCTCTCGTTGACGACGTCTTTGTAGTCGCCACGGACGTCGGTGCCGTTGATGGTCACCTGCTTCACTTTGCCGCCTTCGACGTCAGCGATGAACTGGCTGAAGTTGACCTGCTTTTCGGTACGGCCCTTTCCGGTGCGCACTACGGTCCAGAGCAGAACCGCGACGAAGATCAAGACCACCCAGAAAATTACCGTTTTAATATTCGAATTCACACTGCCTCCGTCCCCTCACCAAGAGGACACACCTTCTAAATCTTTAGACGTGGTCCCGATCACGATTGATTCCAAGTTTCGCAGTTTTCCGTCTCTTGGATCGTGAGAATCACTCGGGTATCCGGGGTGGCTGCCACATTCGCCGCTGGACCGAAGCGGCGGGCCCACAGAATTTCACTCCCACTGATGATCACGGGCCAGTTCCGCCGCTCCCACAGCGGAACGCGAGCCTGCTGGAAGAGTAGCTTGATCTTTTCTTCGCCGGAGTGGCCTACCGGCTGATATTGGTCCCCGGGCCTCCAGTTGCGGAGTTCGAGCGAACCCGAAATGCGGGCCCAGTCCAGGTAATCCATCCACTGATTATATCCAGAATCCGGAGAATGCTGAGTAGTTTCTCTATTTTCAAAGACTTGGAAGACCAAAGCGGAGCTGCCGCCGGGTACCGGTACTGAACCGGGCACGGGGACCGGAAACCGATAGTTGCGGTTTTCCAAGCGGTCGATGCCCGGCGGAGCCATCCGAATCCATCGAAATGATCGATATAAATCCACCCCCGGTACCTGTAGCCGGCCGTCGCCTTCCGCCTGCGAAGCCAGTGCCAGAATAGCCTGAATATGCCGGAAATCAATGCCGAGTAGGTCGCCTTTGACTTGTTCCAGAGCCCGGCGGACCAACCTGCGTGCGGCTGCCACGGGAAGTCCGTTCAAACGGTCGGTGCGCACCAACAGGGCGGGTGGTTTCACCGTGAGGAGCTCCGCAGCCAGCCGATCGGTCTCCGCCTGCCAATACGCTTCCTCCTCAAGGGCCCAATCGGCGGTGTGTGCCAGGGTCTCCCGCATTGCAGGATTCCACTCGCGCTCGAGCATAGGCAGCACATCATGGCGAATGCGGTTGCGGGCGAAATCACGGCTGGCATTGGTCGAATCCTCGCGCCATGCGATGTGATGCTCCCGTAAATACTGCTCGATTTCCTCCCCCTCGATTTCGATCAATGGACGCACCAAGCCTTTCGCGGTGACCGGGCGAATCCCGGCCAGACCGGCCGTGCCTGAGCCGCGCAGAAAGCGGAAGAGCACCGTCTCGGCCTGATCGGAACTTGTGTGTCCGGTGGCGATGCAGTCCGCAGAGCCCGTTCGCAGATGGTCCAGGAAAAACTGCTGGCGGGCGTTGCGTGCCGCCTGCTCCAAATTGTCACCGGACTCGCACACCGCGCGGCGCACATCGGTCTCGCCAAGGTGAAAGGGCAACGAGAACTTTTCGGCCAACGCTCGCGCGAAACCGGCATCCTCGCGCGATTCTTCACCGCGCAGTTGATGATCCAGGTGCAGAACGCTCAAATGCAGATTCCAGCGCGGCGCCAGCTCGAACAGAATGTGCAGCAGGCAAACGGAGTCCGCGCCGCCAGACACCGCCACACCCACGCGCTGGCCTGTCCGGAACATGTTGTGGCGGGAGATGGTATGGACTACGCGCTCGAGCACAGTCCGATTTTAGCGCCAAGTGCATGGGAACGTTGCTGGGGCGCGCAGAGACGAAGGTGACGCCAAACGAGGAAATTCATTTGCAAAACTCTTCGAAACCCAGCACCGGAGCGTCGAAGCCCTTAGCTCGGCGCACCATGCCTTTGGCCGTTCCCAACGACCGTGGCTTTACACTTTCCCTTATCCGGGTCAATTGGGCAACCGGCTTACCGGACTTCCTGATGAGAACTTTCTCGCCGACGTGCGCTTCCGCCACCAGCCGCGAGAATCGGTCTTGGCCTCATGCATGTTGACGGTAATCGCCATGACTCCAATATGCTCTCAAAAAACCGTGTTATAACGGGTGAGGATTTTTTGCGAGCGCGCGCGCGAAGCGTTTCTCCATCCTGAAGCCTTGATTGAGCCCCTCATACTGAGCATCGACGTCGGCACCTCGTCGGTGAGAACCCTGCTGTTTGACGCGCAGGCGCGCGAACTTGATTCGTTCGGCACCCAGACGCCGTATCAGGTTCGAACCACGCCCGACGGGGGCGTCGAAGTGGATGCCGATCAGCTTGCGGGCCTGGTAATCGAGGGTCTTTCGAAAATTCACAGCCAGCTCACTGCCGCTGGAACAAAACCCGCCGCCGTGGCCTCTTGCACCTTCTGGCACAACGTGGTGGGCGTGGACGCGGAGGGGCGGCCGGTGACTCCCATCATTCACCTGTTCGATACCCGCAGCGCCGGAGCGGCAAAAAAGCTGGCGGAAAAAATCGACGCTCGCGCTCAACACGCGCGCACCGGCTGCGTGCTGCATCCGAGCTACCTTCCGGCCAAGCTTCTGTGGCTCTCTGAAGTTCAACCCGAGCGTTTTCGCGCTGCGCGCCGCTGGATGTCGTTAGCCGAATATCTTTTCTTGAAGCTGTTCCGCGTGCCAGTGACATCGGTCTCGATGATCTCGGGCTCCGGCCTATGGAACCAAAATCAGAGCGATTACGACGCCGGGATTTTGAGCGTTCTGCCCATCGAGCGCAGCCAGCTCGCGGACGTGGAGCAGATGGACCGGCCTTTGAACGAGCTGCGCCCCGATTACCAGTCGCAGTGGCCACAATTCGCCGGAATTCCCTGGTTTCCCTCGCTCGGGGACGGCGCCTGCGATAACGTGGGCAGTGGCTGCATCACACCCGATCATTTCGCACTGATGGTGGGGACGAGCGGCGCCATGCGGGCCGTGATCGAAGCGCCATCCGTCCAAATTCCAGAAGGTCTCTGGTGTTACCGTGTAGACCGCAAACGTTTCCTGCTGGGCGGCGCTCTTTCGAACGGCGGCGGCGTGTACGCCTGGATGAAACGCACGCTGCTGCTCGCCAGTGATGACCAGACCGAAGCGGAACTCTCCAGGATGGCGCCCGGCAAGCACGGCTTGACGGTATTACCGCTGTTCGCTGGAGAGCGCTCTCCCAAGTGGTGCGCCGACGCACGCGCGGCCATCGCGGGCATGAGCCTGAGCACGACGCCTCTCGAAATTCTGCGTGCGGCACTGGAATCGGTAGCGGTGCGTTTTCGGATTATCTACGACATCATGGCGCAGTCGCTGGGCGCTCCCGCGCAAGTTACAGGATCGGGGGGAGCGCTGCTGCACTCGCGGGCCTGGACGCAGATGATGGCTGATGCGCTGGGCCGGCCGGTCACCATGTGCGTCGAAAAGGAAGCGTCGAGCCGTGGCGCGGTGCTGATGGCACTCGAACGGCTGGGCACAATCAAGAACCTTGGCGAACTGCCCGCGCGTACCGGCGAAACTTTCAAACCAGAACCGGCGCATTTGCCGGCATACGACGCGATGCTGGTGCGCGAGCAGCGGTTGTACACCAAACTTTTGGAGGAGAACTGACCTTGTCTGGAGACGTGAACGAGTTGGCTGCAAAAATTAGGCTGCTGTTGATGGACGTGGACGGCGTCATGACCGACGGCAGGCTCTACAACGTGCCAGACGCCGCCGGAAACATGGTCGAGACCAAGGGCTTCGACTCGCAGGACGGTATCGCGCTGCAGTGGCTGAACTGGAAAGGCATCAAGGCCGGCGTCGTGAGCGGGCGGGTTTCGCCGGCCACCGCCGAGCGCGCCAGGCAGACCCGCATCACCTACGTCTATCAGGGGCACATCGAAAAAGTTCCGATTCTCGAAGAGATTTTGCGCGATTCAGGCTTCGACAAGAGCCAAGTGGCCTTCATCGGCGACGATTTCACCGACATCGTCGTCATGCGGCGCGTAGGTCTGGCTATCGCTACCGCCAATGCGCGTCTCGAGGTGAAACAGCAAGCGCATTACGTGACTTCACAGCCTGGCGGCAGCGGTGCGGTGCGCGAGGTGATCGAACTGATCCTGAAAGCCCAGGGACTGTGGAGTGAGATTTTGAAACACTACGAAATCTCGTGATAACATCAGCGTCTATGTCATCCCGAAATTTAGCGTACTTGGCCGCCCTCGCGCTGGCCATTACCGGCCTTAGCCAGGGCGCAACACCCGATTTTTCCGGCATCTGGAAAGTGGATCCCCAGAGGAGTCATTCCTCCAACCCGGGAGCGCACGGCATGCGCGTCAAGATCGACCAGAGTGGCGACGATATCACCATGATCATGCGCGTGGAGAGTCAACGAGGCGAGGAGATGACGACATATCACCTGCGGGCCGGCTCGAACGACAACAAGAATGAGATTCATGGTGCACCCATGACCAGCAGCGCGAAATGGGAAGACGGCGCCCTGGTGATCGAATCCGCCGCCAAGTGGGGCGATCGCGAGCTGCATCTCAGTGACCGCTGGACGGTATCTTCGGATGGGCAGACCCTGACGTTCGTCGAGCGGCACCAGTTCGGCACTGAGCCCGCGGCCGAGGACACCATGGTTTTCGAGAAACAGGCGAATGCCACCTGGGAGCCCCCGCAGCCGGCCGGTGATGCGTTCAAGAATATTCAGGTGTTGAAGGACGTGCCGTCCGATCGTTTGATGCCCACCATGGTGTCGTTCACGCGAGCGCTCGCGGTGAAGTGCGATCACTGTCACGTGCCGAACGAATTCGACAAGGACGACAAGCCGGCGAAGACCACAGCCCGCAACATGATCCGCATGGCCATGAAAATCAATCAAGACAACTTCAAGGGAGAGTATGCGGTGAGCTGCTGGACCTGTCATCGTGGGAATGTAAAGCCTGAGAATGCGCCCAACCCGTAATGCGGGTTTGAAAAAAAGCCAGACCGGCAGGAATGCCCAACGAGTCATGTTGGCCACAGAGGCGCGACCGTGAGCGAGCGCTGAAAGCTGCTGACTCTCAGAACCTTCAGAACCAGTGGAAGATTTTTAGCAGCACCAACAGCACGATTGTAGTAGCGATCATGATGCCGCTTACGATGCCCGTTGCGTGAGGGGACTCGATCCAGGGCAGGCCTTTGATATTCATTCCATAGAAACTTGAAATCACCAGGGCCGGCAGAGCGATCGTGCCTAAGATCGTGAGCACCTTCACCACCTGGTTGGTCCGGTTGGCGACGCTCGAGAGATAGATGTCGAGCGACCCGGACAGCAACTCGCGCTGCATCTCGACCACGTCCAGATTTCGAGCCACATGATCGTAGATATCACGCAGAAAAGGCCAGAGGTCGCGATGCATCAGGTCCGATTCGCTGCGTTGCAGGTGGCCCGCCACATCCCGTGTATTCACCAGCACGCGCCGCAGTTGGATGAGACTGCGCTTGGTTTCGAAAATGCGAGCCAGCATTGCGGGAACCGGGTTATCCAGCACCTCGCCTTCGAGCTCATCAATCACTTCGGTGAAATGATCGAGCACCGGCAGGTAACAATCGACGACGCCATCTGCAATCCGGTAGAACAACTGGTCGGCACGGAGGTCGGGCGCAGCCTTGCGGATTTCATCCAGAACGCGTTGTGCCGCGGGTGAGTTCGCTTCCTCCACGGTGATGACGAAATCCCGGCCGAGGAACACATCTAGATCCCCGTTTGTGATGGAACCGTCATCCGTCACTTCTACCGTCTTCAGCACCGCAAAAAGATATCCGCGGCTTTCCTCCACTTTGGCGCTTTGGTTGCGGTGGCGACAGTCTTCGATATGCAGCGGGTGCAGATGGTAGCGCGTGGCAAGCTCGCCGAGGCGCCGGTCCTGCGGGTCGCGAATGTCGTGCCATTCCATGCTAAAGGATCAGCATACAATCGCCGTACGAATAAAAGCGATATTTTTTCTCAACGGCATGGCGGTAGGCGTTCAACACGAAGTCCCTTCCGCCAAACGCGGAAACCAATAGCAACAGACTGGTGCGCGGCAAATGGAAATTGGTGAGCAGCGCGCCGGTTCGCTTGAAGCGAAAGCCGGGATAGATGAACAGGTCCGTTTGGCCCTCGAGCACAGCGGCCTGCGCGAACGCGCCTGAACGGGCGGCGCTTTCGGTGGTACGTACGCTGGTGGTGCCTACGGCGATCACACGGCGGGCGGCATTGATCCGAGCGGCATTTTCTTCACTGATGCTATAGTCCTCCGCATGAAGGCGCACCTGCTCCACCGCGTTGCTGTGTATGGGCTGAAAGGTGCCCAGCCCCACATGCAGCGTGACATAGGCTATCTGGGCACCCGCGGTGCGGCACTGATCCAGAATCTCCGAGGTAAAGTGCAGGCCCGCGGTGGGCGCTGCCACCGACCCCCGTTCGCGTGCGAAAATCGTCTGGTAACGCTCGCGGTCTTCCGGCTGATCCGGCCGTTTGATATACGGCGGCAGCGGCACGTGCCCCATTCGATCCAGCGCCTCAAAAATGCCGACATCAGTCAGGAAGCGCAACCTGCGCTCGCCATATTCCCCGCGCGCAACGATCTCGGCTTCAAGTGAATCGTCGAAGTGCACCCGCTCGCCCGAGCGCAGCTTTCGCCCGGGCCGAACCAGCGCTTCCCACTCTTTCGAGTCCGCTGATACAGGCCGCAGCAGGAAAACCTCGACCCTGCCGCTCAGGTTCTCGTGGCGTTTGGGATTGCCTTTACCCAAAGGGTGCGCGTGCACGCCGGCGCGCCGGCCATAGAGACGGCAGGGAAAAACCTTGGAGTCGTTCAGCACCAGACAATCGCCCGGATGTAAGAATTGCGGCAGGTCGCGAAACATGCGATCTTCCCAGCGCCCGGTGTCACGGTGTAGCACGAGCATGCGCGAGGCGGAGCGATCGGCCAGCGGCTCTTGCGCGATCAGCTCCGGTGGAAGCGTGTAATCAAAGTCAGAAAGCTGCACCCAGGACCAATGTAGCGAACTTGATGCAGCGGGCCAGGATCAGAAATAGCCCTTGACGACGCCAAGAAGTTGCGCTCCAGTTTGTAACGTTACAAATGCGTAGCGAACAAAAGAAAGCGCTCAGCGAGCTGGAACACGTAGTGATGGATTTTCTCTGGTCGCGGGGTGCGGCCAACGACGCGCTACTCCTTTGAAAGCAGCGGACCGCTGGCTCTCCGGTCGCGGTTCCGTTGCGGGCTATTCATAGCGAAGAGCAATCATCGGATCGACTCGCGCCGCGCGCCACGCCGGAACCAAGCTGGCGTTTAGTCCCACCGAAGCCAGCAATACCGCCACCCCCGCGAAGATGAGCGGATCGGTCGCGCCCATGCCTGCCGCCAGAAAACCGGAAAGTTGCGGCGCAAGCACTAACGCCATGCTAATCCCGGCAGCCAAGCCGATGGCGATGATCGTTAGCCCGTCGCGCAGCACCATCGCGAGCACCGCGTACCGCGAAGCCCCCAGCGTAATGCGAATCCCAATCTCGCCAGTCCTCCGGCTCACCGCATACGCCATCACTCCGTAGACGCCGATCATGGCGAGCAGAAGACCGAGCACGCCCGTGGCCGCCAGTGCAATGGAAGCGATTCGGTTCGGCACGTATGCGAAAGCAATGCTCTCGCGCATGGTTTTGACTTCGATACGCATGTCGCGATCCAGTGCCGTTAACGCCTGGCGCACGGGATTCACGCCTGCGGCCGCCGAGCCGCGCATGCGCACCTGCAGAAAGGTCCCCAGACCTTCTTCACCTTGAAAAGGATGGCAAAGAACCGGCCACGTCTGTTCTCCGGGCGTACTATATTTGCTATCGTGCGCCACACCGATGATTTCGAGATACGATGCCGAGTGGGTCTCGGTCAGGGAAATACCGCCTCGCAAAGGTTTCGTTGATGATGGCCACGTGTGCCGCACCGGGCATTTGATCATCGCGCTGAAATTCACGCCCGCGAAGCACCGGAATCCCCATGGTGTGAAAGTAACGTGGGCCAACCAAGTGGTATCTTGACTGCGGCCCACGAACGTTCGGCCGGTCCTGGGTTTCATATGCGGTGCCGAATGCGTTCCCGCTCATCGGGATGAGCGCCGCCACGCTGGTGGACTCGACATCCGGTAGTTGTTGAACGCGCTCGATCGCCCGCTCAACAAATTGAGCGGCTTTCTGTTTCGGATAGCGATTCTTTTCAAGATCCAGCTCTACTGCCAGCGTGTGATCGGTATCAAAGCCGGGGTCGACGCGGTTGATGTGAATCAGGCTGCGCAGGAATAATAGCGAGGCGATCAGCAAGATGGCCGATACTGCCACCTGTCCCGACACGAGCACATGACGCAAGCTGAATCGCCGGTGGCCCAGCTGGCCGATCTCTTGCTTGAGCGCCGGCACGAGGCTCAGCCGGGTGGATTGGAACGCCGGCGCCAGGCCGCAAAGGAGCGTTGTGACGATGGCCAGTGCGAGCGAGTATGCCACGATGCTTGGGTCCGGCTGCAGTTGCAGTTCGAGCGGTTCCGGACCAGGCACTGGAATACTGTGCAGCAGCGGTGCGATCCACAGATTCAGGAGTTCCGCGACACCCAGGCTCCCGAACGTCAGCATTGAACTTTCTACCAGCAACTGCCGCACGATTTGACTACGGCGCGCGCCGAGTGCCAGCCGGATCGCCATTTCGCGCCGGCGGTTCACACTGCGCGCCAGCAGCAACCCTGCAACATTTCCACAAGCAATGAGCAAAACAAGCCCAACAACAACCTGCAAAATGGCGAAGAAAAGGACCAACGCCACGCTTTCATCGCCGCCATCGCCTGCGGCGCCGAAAATCCCTCTCAATCCAGATAAAGGGTAAACGACGCTGTGGCTTCGCTTGAAACCATCGTTCTCTTTCGGATAAGTCTGCTCCAGACGTTGCACGAACGCGGTCAAAGCAGCCCGCGTCTGCTGCGTTGTGTGGCCGGGTTGCAAGCGCCCCACCAGGTGCAGTGTAGAGCGATGCCGGTTGTTCAGATCCGGAATCAGGAACGGGCTGGCGGGTACGTACAGCTCGGGCACCAAGCCAAGACCGTCCACCGAGCGGTAACCCTGGGGCAAAACGCCGATCAACGTAAACGCCTGCCCGTTGGGATTCAGCGTCCTGCCGATTGCATTCGGATCGCCACGTAATCGCCGCTGCCAAAAACCGTGGCTCGCAACCACTAACCGCGGTTCGCGCCGCAGCTGCGCCTCGCCGGGTTCGAATGTGCGGCCGAGTGCGGCGTTGACCCCCAGCATTTGGAACAGATTTCCGGTGACAATCTGCGCGGATGCTTTTTCGATCTGTTCGCCTGAGCGCAGATTGAGCGTGGTCGCAAGGTATCCGGCCAACCCCGCAAAAATGTGGTTGTCGCGCACATCCAGATAGTTCGGATACGAGCATCCGTTATTCGCGCCGATCCACATTCCGGTGAGCTGTTCCGAGTGCGCAGCCGTGACTGGGCGCAAGAATAGCGAATCAAAAACACTGAACAGCGTCGTATTGGCGCACTGAACAGCGTCGTATTGGCGCAAACGCCTACTGCAAGCGACAGAACGGCAATGAACACGAGCCCGGGGCTTTTCCGCAAGCTCCGAAACGCGAAGCGCAAATCATGCGGCACGATCATAGGTCCCTCTCAGATGCAAATTTCATGCCGGTATAAGCCGCTTGATATCAGCAGACAACCCAGTGTAACTGTCCGCTTCGGGACCGGCACGTCCCAAATTTGCAACGAGGTGCAGGACCGGCGGCAGATTGGCGGGCTATTCGTAGCGCAGTGCAATCAGGGGATCGACTCTGCTGGCGCGGCGCGCCGGTATGTAACAGGCGATGAACGCCACCGCGGAGAGGATGAGCGCCACGGCAACGTACGTGGGAGGATCGGTGGGCTTGACGCCGAACAGCAACTTCGCGAGCAGCCGCGCCAGCCCAAACGCGGTGAGCAGCCCGACCACGACGCCGATGCCCGCCAGCCGCATGCCCTCTATCACGACCAGCCGAAGCATGTCGGGCGTACCTGCGCCCAGCGCCATACGGATTCCGATTTCGTGCGTGCGCTGTTCCACCGCGTACGACATGACGCCATAGATGCCGATGGCGGCGAGCAGCAGCGCTATGGCTGCGAAGATGGCCAGCAACAGCATGTTGAAATTCTGCCGCGCGGTGACTTCTGAAATCACTTGCTCCATGGTGCGGACGCGTGCCGGCGGCATGTCGTTATCCACCGCCAGAAACTCGCGGCTGATGGCCTGGACGAGCGTGAGCGGATTGACGGCGGTCCGAATGATCCAGCTTGTGGGCGAGACGCGATTGGCGAGCTGCGTCAAGCCATCCGGCACCTGTCCCATGGGAACGTACATGACACTCGGAGCGGCGGTGTTGAGGCCGTTCTCGCGGACGTCGCCCACCACGCCGATGATCTGCCGCGTTGGATCCGCAAATTCTGGTCCCAGTCCTTTACCGATGGTGACACGCTGCCCAATAGGATCCTGTTTCGGCCAGTACTTCTTGGCCATAGTTTCGTTGATGATGAGCACGGCCGGGGCTTTAGCCGTATCCTGCAAAGTAAACACGCGGCCGCGCAACAAGGGCACCTTGAGCGCTTTAAAGTGATCGGGGCAGGCCCAGCGCCACTGCTCATCGCCGTGGAATGGGTTGCCTTTCACGGGCGCCCGGCCTTCAATGTTGAACGGCATATCGGCTCCACCTTCGAGCGGTATACCAAGGCTGGTGGTGGCGGCTACCACTCCGGGCAGGCTCTCGATACGCTCGAGCAGCTTCCGGGTGAGCACTTCAACGCGGGCGGTGGAACCATACCTTTCACCGTTGAGCGAAACCTGTAGCGTGAGCATATTGTGCGGATCGAACCCGCCATTCACGGCGCGCAAAGAAACGAAAGTGCGAATGAGCAACCCGGCGCCGATCACAAGAACCAGCGCCAGAGCCACTTCGCTGACGACTAATACACTGCGGGCGTAATGGTGGCGGCCCGTGGTGGAGCGTGAGCTAGTTTCTTTGAGCGTGGAATTCAGATCGGGCTTCGAAAGCTGGAGCGCAGGCACGAGGCCGAACAGCACGCCCGTCAAAACCGAGATGCCGAGTGTGAATCCCAGCATGCGGTAATCGATGGTGGAGAGAAATGAGGCTTCGGTCAGCTCGGCGATGCGCGGCAGGTCGCCGGGGCTGATGGACAGCAACGCGCGCACCCCCCAGACACCAATCACCAGGCCCAGCACGCCGCTGAGAGCCGAAAGCATCACGCTCTCGGTGAGTAACTGGCGCACCAGGCGCAGACGGCCTGCGCCCAATGCCGTGCGGATAGCAATCTCCTTGGCCCGGGAAGCGGCCCGCGCGAGTAACAAGTTGGCGACGTTAGCGCAGGCGATGAGAAGTACGAAACCCACTGCGCCGAAAAGGATGAACAGCGCCGGTTTGGTGTCGCCCACCATATCCTCTTTCATGGGAATGGCGGTCACGCTTTCATCCGGCTGAATCCAGCGCGGATAAATCTGGCGGAAGCGTTCGCCGGCCATCTTGAGCTGTGCTTTTGCGGTCTGAAGCGATACTCCCGGTTTCAATCGCGCGGCGACCCTCAAATAATGACCCTGGTTGACGCTATTGGGATCGGCCTGGAGCGGGATCCAGATATCGGCCGGAGGATAGGAGTGAAAATCGTGGCCCAGCACGCCGGCCAACGTAAAGGGTTCACCGTTCAAAACGATGGGCCGGCCGATCACGTTGGGGTCACCGCCCCAATGCCGTTTCCACAGAACGTAACTGATGACGGCCAGACGGGGACCGCCGGGCCGGTCTTCATCCTTGCTGAACGTGCGCCCAGCGAAGGGAGTAGCGCCGAAGACTTCGAAGAATTCGGCGGAGACATGGATGCCCTTCACCTGCTCCGGCTTGTCACCGGTCGACAGGTTCAACCCCGGGCCGGCGAAATCGTAGGCGGTCATGGCATCGAAGACCTGACTGGTTTGGCGCCAGACCATGTACTTAGGGACGGAAGCCCCGCCGAGGCCGCCATCTTTGAACGAACGTCCAACGGTCATCAGACGGTCCGGATCTTTGAACGGGAGCGGCTGCAGAAGGACGCCGCTCACGACCGAGAGAATCGCGGTATTGGCGCCGATTCCCAATGCCAACGCGGAAACAGCGATGGCGGTGAAACTCGGGCTTTTGCCCATGACACGGAGTGCGAGGCGGACATCCTGGGTGAAAGTGGACATATGTTCGGCGGCCTTGAGCACAAATACGCGTTCAGGAGCGATCCTGTTCCGAAGTTCTTAAGGGGCGGCGGACTGTTCGGAATTGGGATTTGGCTTCTTCGTTTTACAAATTGAGAAATTTGGGTTCAACTGTAAGCGCCATTGTGAGCTTTGCGGCAACCGAACACCAATTTTGATGAATAGCTGAGGGAGCGTAGCGTAGCGTGGAAGGCTTTCGTGCACGGAACATGCAGGAAATTCGGGCGATTGTAATTTTCTTGAGTTGTGATTAGGGGGACAATTGGGTCGTAGCTGCCACTCGTATCGGCACCGCTCGTTCACAGTCGCGGTACGAACGGACCAGACCGGCCAAAGCCCGGATACAACGCGGGCGCGGCCCGAATGAGTCACGGGTTCCGGAAGGTCGCGGATTCCGGGAGAATCGCGGATCTTCGACTTCGACGCCAGTTCCACCGGGGTCGCGGCTCAAAACTACGTCCGATTAACGGTCGCCGTCCGATCACCTCGAAGCCGTTAGCGGACATTTCGGCACAGGAATAGCGCTCCTGGAGACCACTTTTGTCGCTTACTTTGACGACGTCGTACCGGTACGCAGCCAGGTTTATGACTGTCTTTACCTGCGATCGAAAGCTGCGAAGTTCTGGGTCGGAGCGAGACAGCACGTTCCGGCCCAAGGTATCGGTGGCTGATGCAACAACGACGCGGCCGGGATCCTCGATACCCGCGTCAAAGGATAGGGCGCCGCTGACGATCGTAAACACCGCCGTATTCACGCCGATGCCGAGACCGATGGCGGTGATCGCTGCCAATGCGAACAGAGGATTCTTGCGCGCCATGCGCAGCGCGTAGCCAAGATCCCGGATCATAGTTTCGAGAGTGAAGGTGCCGCGCGCCTCGCGGCATTCTTCTTTGAGCTGCTGGAGGCCGCCGACTTTGAGCCGGGCTTGCCGGACCGCCTCCGCGCGATCGAGACCGGACGCCACGTATTTTTCGACCTGCTGCTCGAAGTGGAAGCGCAACTCATGATCGATTTCGTGTTCGACGGTGTTGCGGTGGAAGAGAGCGCGAAGGCGATAGAGAAGATCAGTCAGCATGATCGATCGTCCTGCACTTAACTCTGATGCAGCGTGGCCGCCGGGTCCACGCGGCTGGCGCGCCATCCAGGCACCCAGGAGGCAAGCGCAGCAAACAACATCAACAGCAATGCGACGCCTGCATAGAGGGTCGGAGTGATTGGCTTTACTTCGAAGAGCTGGCTGGTAAGGAGGCGTGCGAGCGAAGCCGCCATCACGAGCCCCAAAGCGACGCCGATGGCTGCCAGCCGAAGTCCCTGGCCCACTGCGAGGCGTAACAGATCGCCCGGCTGCGCCCCGAGTGCCGCGCGAATGCCCATCTCGTGACGGCGCTGGCTCATGGTGTACGCCATCAGACCGTATAAGCCCACCAGGGCCAGAGCGAGCGCCATGGCGGCAAACAGACCCAGCAGAAGCATGGTAAAACGCCGGCGCGCCAGCGAGTCTGCCAGCCGGTTTTCCATGCTCTGCATGTCCGCGACCGGTTGATCCCGGTCAAGCGCCCGGATGACTTCGCGTACCGCTTGCGCATAACGGAGTGGGTCGGTGGCGGTGCGAGCCACGAGATAAAACGAGGGGCTGGTTTCGTCGCCGGCCTGAGTGAATGGCACGAAGACTTCGGGGTTGGCCGGCTGATCGAGCCCGTCCTGTCGCAGATCTCGAACCACGCCGACAACGGTGAGCCATGGAATGCCAGTGAAGCCTTTGGGCATCAATTGACGCAGAAGAGATTCCGGTGGGCAAACGCAGATGTGTTGGCCCAGAGGATCGTCGTTAGGCCAGAAGCGACGGGCGACGGCTTCATTGATGATGGCAACGCGTGGCTGGCGCGGACCGTCCCCAGCCGTGAACAGCCGGCCTCTGCGAAGCGTGGCACCCATGGCGCTGAAATAGGCCGGTGTGATTTCACGATAATTGACGTTGGGCACCTGACTGAGCGATGCCGGGACCGCGCGGCCCTCGATGCTGAAAAACTTCCCCCATTCGCCGCCGCCTAGCGGTAATGCGGTGGTGGCACCGGCGGCGGAAACACCCGGCAAAGCGGCAAGACCCGTAACCGCCTGATTCACAAAGGCCGCAATGCGGTCGGGCTGGTGGTAGCGCGCGTCAGGCAAAGAGACCTGCATGGTCAACAAATGGTCCGGGTGGAAGCCGGGATCGACCTGCCCGAGACGCACCAGGCTCAAGATCAGCAACCCGGAGCCTACCAGCAGCACCAGGGACAGCGACACCTCGGCCACGACGAGCGTTTTTCGGACGCGCCCGCGAGTTCGCCCGGCTGTAGTACTCCGCGCGGAGCCTTTCAGGTTTTCGTTCACGTCGATGGAGGTGGACTGCCAGGCGGGCCAAAGGCCGAAGGCCAGACCGACAAGTATCGCGAGCGCAGTCGTGAAGCTCAGCACTACGGGGTCGAGAGACACTTCCTGGATGCGAGGGAGGCCCGCGGGCGCAAGCACCGGCAGCAACGCGACGAAGGCGTAAGCCAGACCCAAGCCCAGAAACGCGCCGAGCCCGGCGAGCAGCAGGCTTTCGGTAAGCAGTTGCCGCACCAGGCGGGGGCGGCTCGCGCCGAGCGCCACGCGCACAGTCAACTCTTTCTGCCGGACGGTAGCGCGCGCAAGCAACAGGCTAGCCACATTGGCGCAGGCGATCAAGAGCACGAAACCCACAGCGCCCAGGAGCAGCATCAGTGCCGGACGAATGTCGCGCACGATGGAGTCCTGCAGCCCGGTCAACAGAACGCCCAGGCCGGCGCTCTCCGGTACCTGGCGGCTAAGCTGGCGCGCAATCACAGAAAGATCGGCCTTTGCCTGCGACAGCGTGAGACCCGGCTTCAACCTGCCGAGGATATCCAAGAAATGGTTGCTTCGCGTCGCCATATCATCGCCGGGCGGGTAGGAAATGGGCGTCCATATTTCCGCGCCGGCGCTTGGAAACTGGAACGAGGCGGGCATCACGCCTATGACGGTATAGGATTCCTGATTGAGCTTGATGGTGCGGCCGATCACGGCGCGATCGCCGCCGAAGCGCCTGCGCCACAGGTGCTCGCTCAAGACAGCGACGCGGTGCCGGCCCCATTCCTCAGCGCTCGACGTAAACAACGCGCCGAGCAACGGCTGAACTCGCAAGATGGACCACAAGCCTGCCGTGAAGCGCCTGCCCTCGATTTGTTCCGGGCCGTCCGATTCGGTAAGGCTGAAAACCATCCAGTGATAAGCGCCCATGTCCACAAAAGTGTGGTTTTCTCTCCGCAACGCGTGGTAATCGGGCAGCGAGGAACCGCACTGCGGCACGCCGTTGGCGACAAAGCTGGACCAAATACTGACCAGGCGCTCGGAACCCGGATATGGCAGCGGCCGCAGCAGGACGGCGTGCACGACGCTGAACAGGCCGGTATTGACTCCCATGCCGAGCGCGATGGCCAGGGCCGCGACAGTTGTGAAGCCGAGATTGTGCCGCAGGCCGCGCCAGGCATAACGGAGATCCTGAGCTGAAGTCTCAAGCAGCGATAAGCCACGCGCCTCGCGGCATTCGTCCTTGAGTTGCTCGAGACCTCCGAACTTGAGCCGGGCCTGCCGCACGGCTTCGGCGCGATCGAGACCGGACGCCACGTATTTTTCGACTTGCCGCTCGAAGTGGAAGCGCAGCTCGGCATCCAGCTCGTCCTCGACGGCGTTGCGGCGGAAGAGGGCGCGGAGACGATAAAGAAAATCAGTCAGCATGTAAATTCCCATGGCACAGGCGACAGGCGAAAGCCCGGATACGACGACCGGCGGCAACGCCGGTCCCACCACAGGCAGGAATGCCTATTCCACAACGGCAGGCGCACATCAACGCCCGGACCAGACCACTCCGGCCAATACGATCAGGCCCCCGCCGAGGGCGCAGTTCTTCACGGCTCAAGTGGGCCCGGTACAGGGAATGGTCCCGAGCAAGGCTCCCGCGATGAGGCTCACGCCCAATAGAGCCGGCGCCGCTGCATTGATCAGGACCACGGTTCGCAATCCGCCGCGAGCCACCATCAGCCCAATGGCGCCGAGGAGCATCGACAACCCTGTGCCGACGTCAATCGAGGCGTGCAGCCGCGTCCAAAACGCGAGATCCTGCCACCGATCCCAGTCGCCGAGGCCATTGGAAAGCGCATAAATGCTGGCAACCACCAGCCAGAATGAGAGACGCCAGTCACGCATATCAGACTCCTTTCATGTAGTCGCAGCCACCTGCGTCGTTTCTGATGTTTGACTCCTCAAGCCATATCTAGTACCTGTGCGATGGCGGTGCTCAACTTGCGCCAGGCACCGGTGTCTGCCTCCAGTTGCTTGCGGCCGGCTCGCGTCAGCGCATAATACTTAGCTCGGCGGTTATTCTCGGATACTCCCCAATGGGCTTTGATCCAACCGCGGCGCTCAAGACGATGGAGAGCCGGGTACAACGAGCCCTGCTGGACCTGCAGGACGCTGCTCGAGATCTGCTCGATGCGCTCCGAAATGGCCCAGCCGTGTTGCGGCTCGAGCGCGAGCGTCTTCAGGATCAGGAGGTCCAAAGTGCCTTGCGGCAGGTCGATGCGTTCATCCGCCATGATTTCCCCATTGCTTTGACAGGGATCGTATCATTGCTTTTGTAGAAGCGCAAGGGGAGGGCGGTTGAACCAATTGGGGACCGCTTGCTGGGCACTCGCGGTTCAGAATGTGGAATCAAGAGCGTTGACCGGCATCCGCTCGCTGACGGTCGCGGCATCAACATGGTCACGCGGCACCGGTTGCTATGCGCGCGGTTCAGCGAGCCAGGCGATGACTTCTTCGGCGTGCTTGTCTGGGGGAAAGACGGGATAGAAGACTTTTTCGATTTTGCCGCCGGAGAAGATCAGTGTCAGGCGTTTGAGCAAGGTGACACTGTCGAATTCAAAGGTGGGCAGCCGCAAGGCTTTGGTGAACTTGAAATCGACATCGCTTAGAATCTCGAAGGGCAGATGGAGCCGTGTAACCACTTCCTGCTGGTACTCGGTGGTCTGCGTGCTGAGGCCATAGACTTGAACACCGAGGGCGCGAAGCTTCTGGTAATGGTCGCGGAAGCCACAGCTCTCGGGCGTGCAACCACGCGCGCCAGGGATCTTATCCCAGGTAGCCGGAATGGACGCGCCAGGCTGTCCGGTTCGCGGATAGCAGTAGATGACGGTGCGCTTGCGCGCCACATCAGCCATGTTGAGCCGCCGGTTTGAAGTCGATACCAGCGTGATGGCGGGCACCTTCATTCCGGGCAAGTGTTTGGCTGCGCCGTCGTCGATGGGGATGGGCAGATCGGACGGCAGATTGAACAGAGCATCCTTTTGCACTGGTTTATCTTTCTGGGCCGCGAGGGCAGCAGCCGAAAGCGAGGCGAGCAGAAACCGGCGTGTCATGTCTGGCTGCCGGCGGCGTCTTGGCGAGACCCTGAGTCAACCACAGAGCGTGGCGTTGGCGCGAGACTTTGCAAAAGGCGGTCGGTAGCTTGAGCGATCTCTTTCACGGCTGTATCAAACGCTGCCTGATTCGAAAGCGAAGGTTTGTGGTAGCCGCTGACCTTGCGCACAAACTGGAGGGCAGCGGTGGAAATTTCATCCTGCGTTACGGGGACGGCAGGACGGCGGAGAACTTTGATGCTACGGCACATGATGAATGAATTTATTATCTGATAGCGGGAGGGAGAGGCGGGAGGCAGGAGAGGAGCTGCTTGTCACCCTGATTGCTCACAGCGGGGGGGCGAGATTGCAGCCATTTCTTTATGTTCAGGCCTGGTTCTTCCTCTGCCACAGCGGCCTTCCCCACAGGAAAATGGGTCGGCATACGGTACTACCGTAATATTCCGCTTAAGCTGTGCAATCTGCCAACCGTCGGGATAGGGGCCCAGGCATCATAGGAAAGATTGTCAGAGCTAACGTCGGGAAGAGCCCCAGGGGCTGGTAGCAACCTGCAAGGACTCCTCTCAAACGAGACGTAGAGTCGAAGGAGAGGAGAGCCCGTCGGGCTTGGCGCATGAGTTCGTAGTAGCTATGACGGATGAGTAATGTACTCTCAGGGGGCGGTACACGTCTCTCCCGATGGCGGTAACACCGGCAGGGGGCGAAGGGACTCTGGACACTTGGCGGTGTCCTTGTCAGCGCGGTGGCCGGCTTGATAAAACCGGCGTCACGCCGATGCTGGCCTGGACGCGAGGCCGGGTGAACCACGGAAGACGGGGCGTATGCGAACCAGTGCTTGAACCTTGGCCCGAGGATGGGAAGGCTCACGGAAGAAAGCCAAGGTTTCAAACCGGACCACGGGAAATCCGGCCGTCCGGGATTATAGGGGGGGCCTCCGGAAACGTGGCCATGGTGGAAATGAGATCCCGCCTCGCATATCGAAAGAGCGAGTCCGGTAACCCTCCACCTACAGCTGGCGCGCCGGAGCTCTATCCCAACCAGTAGGCAGGAGTTGGAGGCGGAAGCAGGGCTGCATCAAACTGGCAGGAATGCCTATTCCACTCGGTCAGGAGAGCGTCAGCTTCAGTTTTTCGCCGGGGCCGAGCTTGGCTGGAGCCGTCAAGCGCACCGTAGCCTCGCCGGCCGCGATCTCGACGGACGCGGGCACACTTGCGTGTACTTTTGCTCGTGCGCCGGCGAATGGCAGGCGTATGGTTGCCAGCTCGAGGGTGCCGCCTTCGACGGCGAGTTCGGCGTCGAGCGCCTGTCTTGTCGATTGTTGGGTGTAGCTGCCCCAGGCCGTTCCGGTTGAGTAGAGAGAGCGAAACGGATTCGCGGGGACGCGCGGCTGGAAGCGGAGGTCGCGCTCTGGAGCCGAATAGCCAAAGCCCGAAATTGCCGTGAGCAGCGACCAGCTCGACATGGCGCGCGCGTAGTGGTGACCGCACTCGATTTCATTCCAGGGGTTGCGGCGCTCGCCGTCGTAACGCGCACGTGCCGCGTCGACGATGGCCAGGCCTTCCTTGACCATGCCCTCATAGATGAGGTGCGCGGCGACCTGATACTCGATGCCGGTCCAGACTTCGTCGGAATAGACAAACGGCAGAGCGGGCCGCTTGCCCTTGGGCCAACTGCACAGCAGCAGGCCGCGCTCGTCATTGATGGCGTAAATCCGCTGGGCGTTTGCGAAATCATCGAAATCGGTATTGAAGTTGTAACGGAAAATCGAAGCGAGCGTGGCGCGCAGGTGATCATGCGGCAACAGCTTTCCGAGGCCGACCACTTCAGCGAACCATTGACCTAGCAGTTGGTCCGAAAGGCAACCTTCGCCGTATTGGTAGTGCGATGCTTTGGGCTGCGATTCGTCGACCTTCTGCACGTAATAGTCGCCGTTCCACAACAGTTGATCGAGGCTTGACCGTCCCTTTTCGAAAAGCGCGCTGTAGCTTTGTGCGGCAGCTTGATCACCCAGGTGCTCTGCCATGCGCGCGGCGGCGGTGAGCGCGCCGAGATACAGAGTGCCCATCATGGAGTTGGGGCCGTAGAACTCAATGTCGTAGGTGTTGTGCTGCTCGCCTTCCATGACACCGTCGCGGTCGGCATCCCACTTCACCCAGGCGTACTCGACAGCGCGTTTGACGCTGGGCCAGAGCTTGCGCAGCCATTCGTCGCCCGCGCCGCGCATCCACTCGCGATAGACCTTCATAACGCAGCCCATCTGGCCGTCGGCCGCGGGATGCACCTTGTTACCGCCGGCACGCAGCGGCACAGGCGTGCGGAAGCTCATGCTGCCATCGGGCCGCAGGTTCATCAGAAAATCGGTTTCTCGCATACTGCGCTCGAGATCCGGATAAAGATGCGCCAGAGCCTGCTCGTAGTTGTAGACGTGGGTGCAGTTCATGGGGCAGCAGCCGGCGTGATCATTGCAGCCTTCAAAGGCGAGCACCAGTTTGCCGTCCAGCACCATCACGGTATTGGTGCGCAGGATGGATGCCTGGCTGGACACGGCATCGATCAACGGTGCCGGCAGCGTGGAGGCGTAGAGCGTGTCGCGATATTTTTGCGAGCGCGTGCGCAGGGAGCCGAGTTCGCGCAGGGTGTGAACGGCGGGCTCCCAGGCCGAGCTCCATTTGCCGCCGTATTCGTTCTTGAGCGGCTGATTGCGCCCTTCTTTTTTGTCGCTCCAGTCGGTGGCGTTGACCGGCTCACGCCAGTAATTTTCAGTGTTGGGAAAGTGCCAGGCCAGAACAAAAGTGATGTTTCTGGTCTCGCCGGGCTTGATTACGGCATGCGATGCGAGCGATGCGTACTCGCTGGTCTTGTCGTCCGAAGGACCAGTGGTGGCGTTGGGGAACCTGCCCCGCGCCAGGAACTCATCCCACCATTTTTGAAACTCATCCCACCACTCGCCATGCTCCCATCGCAGACGGTACGAGTTATTGCCGGCCTCGGTGACGACGGCCAAGGACCCGTAGTGCGGAGAATCTGGCGGATATTTCGTGGAAGAAAGATGCAATCCGCAAAGGCCGTTTTCGGTACGGAATTCGTTCAGGTTGGCACCGAAGGAAGGCGCATAGCGGGAAGAGAGACGGGTCACGCCGTCGTAGCCCACAGGATTCATGATGGAAAATGCGAGCGCGGCATTGAGCGCCGATGTGGATCGATTGCGGACGGTATAGGTGAGCACCGCGACCGGGAGGCTGGAATCAGCGGTTTCGAGCGGGATCATGGGATTGAAGGCATCGAGCGACACTTCAACCGGCAGCTTCGAGTCGACGAAATCGATGTGCGCAAATGGATAAGACCCGGTGAATACGGCTTCGCGAAAGCGCGGCAACCCCAGGCCAGTCTCGCGCGCCACGCCATCGGAACCGGTGAACGGCGGATGCGGCTGCCGTTCCACGACGCGTATGAGCGGTTTGGCCAGGCCGCCACCTGAAAGATGCAGCGCGACGAACGTGAACGGCAGAACGCCGCCTTTATTCGGTCGGTTGAAGATTTCCCAGTCGCGAAAATCACCGCGCCCGCAGAGCGAGACCGTGCCGGTGCCGATTCCACCGAGCGGAAACGCGATCTCCCGGAGCGACTCTTTGGTGAAGCGGCGGCCGGGCATGGGCTGTGATGACGCACGCCGCCCGGATATTGTGGTCCCCGGTTTCACCGATTGCGCGCTGGTTGCGGTTTGAGCCGCGGCGGCGCCAGCGGCAGTGCCCATCAATAACTTTCGTCTGCTGATTTTCATGCGACGTCCTCAAAACGATGTTCGGGAACCGGGGGAGACGGCCGGAAAGATTCCCAATGCGCAGTTCGAGCGCGGCCCGGCAAATCTCGAAGCGCGAGGTCGAGCGCACTCGACAGTTCTTCCGGAGCACCTGCCGCGCGGAGGTTGATGGTGAGCGCATAGCGCGGAGACGGAGGGGCATCGAGCGCACCGTCAACCCACGGCTGGCCGCCATTACGGCACAGGCTGGCTTTCAAAGAGCCGTTGGCGGACCGCGCCAGAACTTTCAGGTGAGCAATGGAAATTTGACGTGCGCTCAGCAATTGGTCGATCCGCGCCATGAGAGGGCCAATCACGGCGGCCGGCGTCAGCGCGCTCCGAAGGCGCAGCTCGCCCTGCCAGTTCAACCAACCGAGCGCTGCTTCGGCATCAGCGTAACTGGCGTAATCAATTTCAAGAATCCGCGAGCCGGCGACGGCGCTTTCGGACAGTACTTCATCGAGCCACTCCTGAATGTCTGATCCGGTATGCGCGCTGAGCGGGCGCGCGGCGACGCCATCGAGCGCGGGAAACTGCTGGTACAGATCGGCCTTGCTGAAGTGCACCAGGTCTGCTTCGGCGATCTGTTTTCGAAACAGGTACGCGAGGAGAGGGTCGGCATCAGGGTGCAGTAATTCTTCGGCTCTTGCGGGATCGACAAGCACCGTCAAGGGCGCCAGGCGGAACTGTTCACGATAATAGCGCTTGAGAGGCTGCAGGATAGTGGCGGAGAGGTCGGTACAAGTGCCCACGGGCTCGGCAAAGATGAACTCGGGCGCGAGCTTCGAGCCGGGCTGGTCCATGCGCTCGAGCTTCTGTACAAATTCGGAGAAGCGGCAGCAGAAGCACCCGCCGGTAATCTCCTGCGCAGGAAATCCCGCTGCCTCGGCCAGACGCGTATCCACGAGCTCGTCGCCCTGGTCATTCAAGACGATGCCGACGCAACGGCCAATACCGCGCAGAAGCCGGGCCGCGCTGAGCATGAGCGTGGTCTTGCCCGCTCCGAGGAATCCACCGACCAGAATCAAGTGAGGAGCCAAGCGAAAAGCATACTAGATGAGGCAGGGAGCGGCAATTGCGAGCAGATAAGCGGAGGAGGCAGGAGTCCAACATGCCTCCGGCGGAGCCGGATTGAACAGCCTGTGACTTCGACCGCAGCCGACTACCGGCTTCCCGCGCCGCAGTTTTTGGGGAGACAGCCGATGTTGGAAATCGGATCGGACGCATTCATCAACAAAACTTGCGCCATTTCGGCTGGTATCGACTGGTCGGGGGAATCGATGGCGTCGAGTAAGGGCTTTCCGGCCAGCGCTGAGATCGGCGCCGTGTTGAGTCAGAAAGAAGATCATGTCCACGTGAGCGCTTTGAACGGCAAAGTGGAGGGGCGTTCGACCATCGGCGGCGCGCCGGCGACGGCCATCTCCTTCGGCGTTGCAGCGCCTTGCTGAGTTTCCAGTCCTCGGCCGCTCAAACCGAGGCATGCCATGAAAGTACGTCTGTGCATGGCATTATTTTGTCATTGATCTACTTGACACGCGCGACTTCACCTCAGGCTTTAGGCGGTCGCGTGCTCTAACCTTGACATGTTGAGCACATACGATGAAGCTGGAAACATGTCCAGGATGATCCAAATTCGGCACGTGCCGGATGCCGTGCATCGGAGGCTCAAGGCACAGGCAGCGACGGAAGGCCTGTCGCTCTCCGACTAGCTGCTGCGGGAAGTGGAGCACGTCGCCTCACGTCCCACGCTGGCTGAATTAGAAGAGCGGCTGGCCAGACTTTCGCCTGTGAATCCCCGCATTTCCGCGGCAGACGCGGTCAGGGCGGAGCGAGACAGCCGGTGATTTCGTGCATGACATCGGCGGTTGTTCTCGTCAGTTCTCGTCTGATCATCTTGAACCGGCCGGCGCACTAGCGTATTCTGATCCGGGGATCTATTCATGAGGGTTGCTGTCGTTTGCGTGTTGGGTGTGCTTGGGAGCGCCGCGGCGTTCGGGGCATCGCCCGCGCCGGTTTTTACCAAAGATGTTCTGCCCATTCTGCAGAGCAAATGTCAGGGGTGCCACCGGCCGGGCGAAATTGCGCCCATGTCGTTTCTCACGTACAAAGACGTGCGCCCGTGGGCCAAGGCCATACGCGAAGCCGTGCTCGTCAAGAAAATGCCGCCGTGGTTCGCGGACCCGCACTATGGCAAATTCCGCAACGACCAGTCGCTCAACCAGACCCAGATCGATACGGTAGCGGCCTGGGTGGATGCGGGCGCGCCCGAAGGCGAGGCCAAAGACGCTCCGCCGCCAGTCGAGTTTGTAGAAGGCTGGGGGATGGGGCAGCCCGACCTGGTGCTCGAGATGCCTCAGGAATTTCAGGTACCGGCATCGGGCACGATACCTTACCAGCACTTCGTGATCCCCACGGGATTCAAGGAAGACAAGTGGGTGAGCATCGCGGAGCTGCGGCCCGGCAATCGCAAGCTCGTGCATCACGCGTTGATTTTCGTGCGGCCGCCGGGATCGAAATATTTTGCCGATGCAAAGCCCGTCGAGGCCTTCGTCCCGAAGGAGGACTGGCGCTTCGGACGCACGCCATACGACGAGTTTCTGGATTTCTACGTGCCGGGTGTGGGGCCGCAGATTCTGGCGCAGGGCGAGGCCAAGTTGATCAAGGCGGGCTCGGACTTGATTTTCCAAGTGCATTACACCACCAATGGCAAGGCGGGTGCGGACCGAAGCAAGATCGGGCTGACGTTTTCGAAAGGGCCGCCCGCGAAACGTGTGTATACGCTGGCTGTGGCAACGGACAAGTTCGTGATTCCGCCGGGCGCGCCGGACACCGAGGTGCAATCAAAATTTACATTGCAGCACGATGTGAGCGTGGTGAGCATGAACCCGCACATGCACCTGCGCGGAAAGTCGTTCGATTATCGCATGATCTTTCCGGACGGGCGCGACGAGACGCTGTTGCGCGTGGCCAATTACATCTTTTTCTGGCAGATGCCCTACATTCTCACCGATCCCCTGACGCTGCCGCGCGGCACACGAATCGAATGCACAGCGCATTTCGATAATTCTCCGAATAATCCGCGCAATCCCGACCCGAAGGCAGAAGTTCGCTGGGGTGACCAAAGTTGGGATGAAATGATGGTGGGCTTCATAGATGTGGCTTTCGACGCCAAGATTGACGTGATGGATCTGTTCCGCCCACGAAAACAGGCTTCCGGGGGCGAGTGAGGACGAAGAGCGCGGCATCAGATTCTGAGCTAAGTCGGAGTCAAACAATAAACGGAACAAATGTTTGAGACGAGCATATTCTAAGGTGGATGATCAGGTCCACGCGAGGGCGGTCTGTTTCGGGAGCGGAAAGGCGATGGCTGAAGGTGTTCCGCACCTTGAATGAGTTTCAGGCGAGGCTGTTCACCGCAG
>QHXW01000038.1 GCA_003223115.1 Acidobacteriota bacterium | reverse complement strand
GGTGAAGCTTGGGTTGGAGCAGCAGTGGCCGACAGTAAAAAAAACGCTCGGCGCCGCAAAGCCTGGATCTTCTTCCAGGACGAGAGTGGCGTCTCGCAACGGCCCCCCGTCCGACGCACCTGGGCGCCGAAAGGCGAGACGCCACTCTGGATTCACGCATTCAACTGGAAGAGATGTCCATTTGCGCCGCCCTCGGTTATCGCTGGGATGGACAGCGGAGCAAACTGTATTTTCAAACTCGCGAGGGGAGCTATAACACCCCCAGCCTGGTCCAGTTTCTGAAGGACTTGAAGCGTGAACTGCGGGGGCCAAAGGCGGTTCTGGTGTAGGATGGTTTACCGGCGCATAAGAGTCGGGAAATGAAGGCCTATCTGGCGCCACAGCGCGATTGGCTCGGTGGTCGAGAGATTACCTGGCTACGCGCCCGATCTGAACCCCGTAGAGACGCTGTGGGGAAACATCAAAGGGCAAGAACTGGCCAACCGTTGCGCTCCTGATCTTGGGGAGGTTCACCAAGCAGTGAAGGAAGGCATGGCGCGAGTGCGCCGTTCTCGACGCCTTCCGTTTTCCTTCCTAAACACGCAGGTCTCTCTTTTTGACTTTTTGTCACTGTATTATGCGAGATTCCGTAAGAGGTTTGCGACGGATGCTTGTCATGCCGGCTCATGAGCTGGGTGCCGCCCTGATTCGCTCCGGCTCGCGCCGGCTCTACGCGAGGAAGTGGCTCGGGTCGGGCGCGGTTTTCGAGTAAACAACATCCGCACTCAGTTGGAGATCAACCGGCCGCAAACGGTTCGCGAGTGCCTGCTCGCTATGCTCGCCTTGTTCTTCGCTGCGGTCGCGCTGTTACTGGCAGGCATCGGGCTCTACGGCGTGCTCGATTATTCCGTGTTGCAGCGGCGCCGTGAAATCGGCATTCGCATAGCGGTTGGCGCACCGGCCGCCGACATCGCGCGGCGCGTGACCGTGGACATCTTCTCCATGGTGCTGGTGGGTCGCTCGCGGGTGTGGCGCTCGGCCTGGTCTCGGTACGATACCTCGCGACGCTGCTTTACCAGGTGAAGGCTACCGACGTGACGATGCTGGCGCTCCGGGTGCCAGTTGTAACGCGCTCCGATCGCTGGCGATTATCGCGGCCGCGTTGCTGGCTGCACTGCCGGGCGTGATACGCGCGGTACGAGTGGACCCCGTCACGATTTTGCGTGCAGAATAATCGAATCGGCGTCGAGGCTGGATCCGGTAGCGGTACTGCGTTCTCAGAAAGTTAACCCACTAATGAGTTTGAATTAGTGAGTGGAAACACAAATTTTCCGCCGTGTTCTGGAATCTGAAGCGCGACTTCAGGCATCTCATAAATTCGCTAGTATTTCGTGTTTTCGTTTGGAACAAACTCAAGATATGTTATACTGGCCCTCATCAATTCCGCCGCGCGGCTCTGTCGCCGTGCGCGTTAAGTTCTTCTGGTTTCAACAGTTTCATCTCCAGGACCGAGATCAGTTTCCAGTATCTAACTAAGATTTCGAGTAAGTTCCATTGCGGCAATCGGCACCAAGGCCACTCTTATTTCAGCCGCGGAAAGGATGTTCAGATGACACAGGATAAAAGCAGAATCACTAAACAATATCTGCTGGCGAGCGACTTCGATCAAACACTCAGCTTCAACGATTCGGGTATCGTGCTCAGCGAGCTACTGGGCAGCACTGGATTCGAGGAGAAGGTCGCCGGGTTGTCGCGCGCCCATCTGGTCCAACAAGGAGCGGAACTGGCGTACCTGTTGCTGCACGATCCGGAATATCGCTGCGTGCGTCGCGAGCACTTGATCGAAGCGGGAAAGCGAATCCACCTGAAGGAAAACATTCGCCTGCTATCACGATTGCTGAACGGCCTCGACGGTTACCATTTCTCGTTCTACGTGATTTCAGCGGCGCCCGAAGAAGTGATCCAGTCGGCACTCGAAGGTATCGTTCCGAAGGACCACATCTACGGAACGCGTTTCGAGTACGACTCTGCTACCGGGGAAATCCAATCCATTCATCGTGTAGCCGCCGGATACGGAAAGGTCGCCGTGCTCGAAGAGCTGCGCCTCAAACTACAGCTTGGACACGATCGCGTGGTTTATGTGGGCGATGGCAGCTCGGATGTCCATGTGATGCTGCATGTGAATCGGCTCGACGGGCTGACCATCGCCGTGTCCGAGAACAAATACATTACTCCGATTGCTAAGCGCACGATTTTGAGTGACGACGCGCTCAGTGTGCTGGTCCCCATGATGGAAGAGATTGCCGGCTGGGATTCCACTATGATTCGCGCCATGTTCGAGTCGCATGGGTTCGTGCTGCAGGATTGGGAGAAGGTCCGCACTGATTCTCTGACTATCCGCGAAACTGGCGCGTTCCCATTCGCGGCCAACTGAGAAAGCCACAATGCCCGACTGGATAGGCTGGGTGGCGACAGCCACCTTCGCCAGTTCATACTTCTCGAAGCAGCCGGCAACGCTGCGCCGCATTCAGGCGCTGGCCGCCCTATTGTGGATGACTTACGGGGTCCTGATTCACGCCATGCCGGTAATCGTGGCGAATGTGGTGGTCGCCATCGTGGCGCTGGTTTCATCGTTCCGGCAAACTCTGAGCCAAAGGAAAACAGTGGAATAGGCATTCCTGCCTGTAGTCCTCAACATCGTTACGCAAAAGCCGCGGCGCCCCGCATCACCAGATCGCCGCGGCCCTTTGAATACTGCTTGATCGACATGCTTACTCGCCCTTCGAGAGAGCGGCGGTCATGTATGAGCCCGTGTCGGCCGGCAAAATCAGATACCCGGTCACCGAGTTCTTAGTCACGTTAGTAATTACCAGCTCGCGGCGTTTACCGTTGGGGTATCCGTAGAAAATAACTGGCTGCTGTGCCGCCTGCCCCCGGAGCCAGATGGTGCGCCGGTCCGGCATCAGCCACATCCATCCGTTCGCGCGCCGGTGGCAGACATCAGTGCCCGTAATGTCCAGCGAAACTCCTTCGGCAAGGTCCTCCTTATGGCCCCGGTTGACTTCGAAGTCGATGCGCTTCACGGCGAGCTTCTTCGCCAGGTCGTCTGCGTCACGCCGGTCTCGGCCCATCTGCTCGTTGAGGCTAGCCAGTTGCTGGTTGCGATTTGCATACTCGCGCTCGAATTCACTGCGCGCGTTCCGCAGTTCGCCGGCTTGCCGCACAGTCTCCTCCTGCAGCGTCATCACTTCCGTTTCGAGCCTCTCCACGTTGGCACGATTGTTGGCGCGGTCGGCTGCGCTTTTCGCTTGTACCTGTGAAAGCTGCGTCTCAATCTCCTGCGTTTCGGCCGCTACCTCATCATGAACGCGAGATTGGATTTCTACTTTGAGGCCCTGCACCTGCTTGCGTGACGCCTGAAAGCGGGCTGCCGTCTGTTTGTCGAGCTTCGCCACGAGTTCCTGCAGCTCTTGCTGGCTGCGCCCCCAGTCCTTGACCACAGCTTCCATTTCGGCGAGATGAATGCTCACGCGCTCCAATGACTTTTGAAAGCCCGGCAATTGCGCCAGCATCCCGGGGACATGGCGTAACGTCGGATAGCCGTACGAGCACAGGCCGCCAATCGCCGCTGCCAGCACGCCGATCGCGATCCAATGAGTGTGACTCGGCTCGTCCAGTTCTTTGTTCATCTTCTCTGAAACCTTGGACCGTTCCGTCAGCGGTCCGCTGTTACTTCGTATATCACCGCGCATATCGAACATAGCTGCCTCCTGCTTGGGAGAGTGCAACTGTGCCGCCAGGAAAGTGGAATCACGGAATCCTAGTGAATTCAATGGCGCCGCAGGTTGTTACCGAATTTGGGCGCTTGCCGCCGTGGAAATCCCCACACGCTTGCGTGTTCAGGGCGGCACGCTGCGTGCCTCACTTACCTGCGATGACGGTGTCAAAAACGTGCAACAACTCTTCGCGGCTGGAGTAGGGGCCCGGCGTATATGCGCGCGATTGGATTCCTGCCTGCGACAGTTCCACAATGCCCCAGTCTTCCCGGTTCGTCAGATCCCAAAACTCGATCGCATCGTTTGCCTCGAAATCAGGCTTGGCCATCTCGGCAGGATGGAAATGCCATTCGCAGACAATCTCGGTCCGGTCCACGGCCTTGGGCCACAGCGTGTGCGTCATCATGTAGTCCGGGTGCAGGCTGAGAAGAAAATTGGGATAAATGGTGTAATAGCAGACTTTCTTGTGTTCCTTTTCAGTCAGAGCCGGCAGATAATTCCGGCGCCTCCGGCCGTCCATACTCATGGTTTCCGCATTGCCGCGAAAGCCCATGGCGCCACCCATATATGTCGGTGACGGAGATTCGTTGTCCGCGCCCAGATAATTGGTCAATCGGTTCAGCGCAGGGTGAAGCACGGGGCAGTGCAGGCATTCGTTGTAATTCAGGATGATCAGCTTCCAGTTGGCTCTGACGTCATACATGATGCGTTTGTGCAAACGCAGATCCTGCATCCCCCAGGGCGCGAACTTTTGTGGTAAGCCGGCAAGTTGACCAGCGAGAGGTTCCGGATACTGGCTGAGATTGATGAAGACGTGGCCGTCCCAAACATCCGTGTATACTCTATGCAGCGGATAGTCCTCGCGTGAGAAATTGGACTCTTCCATGTGAGGTGCGCCCACAAGACACCCGTCGAGCCCATAGCTCCAGCCGTGGTAGGGACATAGAATGCGCCCTGGCAGCTTACCCTCGGCCACCGTACACATGCGGGTGCCGCGGTGCCTGCATACGTTATAGAATGCTCGCAGCATGCCACTCACATCGCGCGTGATGATGATGCTTTCGCCACCCACTTCCCGCAGAAAGTATTCGCCAGGCTCGGCAACCTGCTTCACCCGGCCGGCACAGATCCAGCTCTCGAAGTAAAACTTCTCGACTTCGAGCCGGAATCGTCCCGGGTCCGTGTAATACCGCGCCGGCAATGTTTTTGAAACTGGTGCGACCGGGCCCATGTTGCGTTCCATCTCGGCTGTATCGATTTGTTTCCTCAGATTATGCCACGAGCCCATTGCGCCCTCTCCCAAACCGACCCAAGCTTCTCCGCGTGCCCCTAACCCGGCGTAGCCGGAACCAAAAAACGGTATACAAGTCCGATTCTTTTGGAATGGCCACCAAACCCGCATGGATAAAGGGCCACACGGCACTATCGAAAAATATCTTGCCCAGAAAAAACATCGATTCCATGATAAAGGGACTAAAGAAACACTGAGTTCCCACCGAATAACACCTGAGAGACCTCGATGACCCATGGGAACGTTCGCAGTACAAACGTTGGCGACCTTTCGCTTCTGGGCCGCAGTGGCGTGGTTGATCGTGTCCCCTTGCCTGGTTCCGAGGGCGAATGCCGCCTACGGTGAGCTGCCGTTGTTCTTCATTTCATGGAAAATCGCGGACCGGCGAATCCATCCGTGCGTTACCTCGTCCGTTCGCCCCAATTCAAAGCCACGTTTGCTTCGGACCCTCATTTAACAAAGAAAATATAGCAATAATACATGTCTACATAATTGAGTACAAAATAGCAGTCAAATGAATGAAGCTTAAGAGGTTAGCTCAAAACATCAGAGGTGAACATCCGTTACAACGGAAACGGCGTCTGGGACGGTGTGGCAGGTGGCGAACGGCTCTACACTTTCGGCCAGGCTGGAGACAAATCAGTATTGGGCGACTGCCCTGTGACTTCCTCCTAGGTTGTTGTCGGCATCAGTTGATAGCCAAGTTCTTTCGCTCGGACAGCCAGGCCTTTGATGTGTTGCTGCTGGTATCGTTTTTCGAACGCTTCTGCCCCCTCATCGACATACGGCTGGCCCCACCGGAGCAGGCGGTAGACCAAGCTAGGCAAGCTAGGCAGCTAGGCTAGCCAATTTCCTGGCGGTGGCGAACACCGCCACGTCTCCCCCGATCCGCCGCAGCGTTCGATAGTAGGCTCCTAGCTATAGCTAGGGCCGTTGCGCTGTGGCGCAGCGCGAGCGCAGCCATGCGGAGTGCGGCGGCGACACGCGTGCTTGCATTCTTGTGTTTTACTGGCTTCCCCCCGCTTTTCGCAACACGCGGGGCCCGTGTGGCATGGAAGACGAACTGCTTCTCGGTGGGAAAGCGGCTCCAGTCGGGCCCGTATTCACTGAGTACCACTTCGACGGTTTCCACGCCGATGGCCTCGATTTGCGTAACATCCACCCCCGCTCATCCGGTACAAAGCTTGGCGCATCGGCTCTTGCCCCCTCGCTTTGGCTTTCTCCAGGTTCTTCACCGGCGGCACCGCTCCCCCCGGATGCTCTTCTCCCTCCAGGGTGGCCAACTTCGTTAGGATCTCCTGCTCCTAGGCAGTCATCCGCTCTGCAATGGCGTCGTACATCTGCAAGCTCTGTCGCAAGCTAAACAAGTGATCTTCTCGCCAGTGCTCGCTCAACTGCTCGGCAATCTCCTCTTGGCTTTTGCGACAGCGTCGGTCCCGCAATGGCGCTAGTTTCCCGGCGTCCCGCTCTCCCGCGGCGATGGCGCACACCATCGCCATCCCCGTCACGCCGTTCGGATCCGACACCGCCCGATGCACCCGCACATTCATCTGGTCCAGGCTCTTCTGCATCCGCCGCACCCAATCCGCGGACTCCGCTAGCAAATTCGCTTTGTTGCGTACCAGCGTCCGCAGCATGCACACTTGTTCCTGCGGACGAAACGACCCATTCAGCAGCCCGCAACTGTGCAGCCGTTGAATCCACTCACAGTCGTCCGGATCCGTCTTCTTGTTCCATCCCGGCACGCGCGCGAGTTGCCGCGTGTCTACCAGCAGCACCTCGAAGTCTTTCTCCAATACCTCATGCGGCGCGATCCAGTAGACGCCGGTGCTTTCCATCGCCACAGATTCTATTTTTCGATCTTTGAGCCACTCCGCCATCCGCACCAATTCTGGTGTTGTCGCTCCGAAATCCACTACTTCTCGACCGCCTCCCCCCAACCCCGGCGCGCACACCCAGTGTCGCTCGCTGCCCAGATCGATTCCCGCCACCTGCGCGCTGGTATCTGGATTTGAGTGGCGACGGCGTCTGGACCGCTGGCGTCGATCAAGCCGCATTTTTTGGACAATCGGGCGACTTGCCCGTGACTGGAGATTGGAGCGGCTTGGTAAAAACCTCCATCGGGGTTTTCCGCTCGGGATTCTGGATCCTCGACATGAACGCGAACGGCATCCTCGACGGTGTCGGCATCGGCGAATCCGCGTTCTGGCTTGGCAATTCCTCGTATACGCCGGTAATTGTCCGCTGAAGTGCCTTGAAACTGATTGCGCCCGGAACACGTAGACGGTTTTTCGGACAATGCGCGCGGAAGGCCAAGCCCGACTTGCCGCAGGACCGGAATTATCCGGCGGTCACCTGTGCTTTTGCGTCCAAGCCCAACGCCTGGCAATCGGCTTCCACCATCTCGCTCACCAGGGCTTGAAATCCGGTACGGTGTGACCATCCGAGTTTCCGCCGCGCTTTCGTCGCATCACCCTGCAGCAGGGTGACCTCGGCCGGCCGGAACAAGTCCGGATCCGGCGAAACATGCTTGCGGTAATCCAGGCCGGCATGCGCAAAAGCAAGCTCGGCGAACTCGCGCACGGTGTGGGTTTCACCCGTGGCCACCACGTAATCGTCCGGCTCCCCTTGCTGCAGCATCAGCCACATAGCTTCGACGTACTCGCGCGCGTGTCCCCAGTCGCGTTTCGCGTCGAGATTTCCCAGGCGTAGTTCTTGGGAGCGGCCCGCCAGGATGCGCGCCACACCCGAGGTGATTTTTCGTGTGACAAACTCAAAGCCTCGCCGCGGCGATTCGTGATTGAAAAGAATGCCGCTCGATGCGTGCAGCCCGTAAGCCTCCCGGTAGTTGCGGGTCAGTTCGAAGCCGGCCACTTTACTGATGCCGTACGTCGAGCGAGGGTGGAAGCGTGTACGTTCGGTCTGCGGCACCTCGTCGGCCTTGCCGAACATTTCACTCGAACCCGCAAAATAAAACCTGCACCGCGGAACAATGTTCTAGACGGCAGCCAACAGGTAGTGGGTGCCGTTGATATTGGCATTCAGAGTGGAAAATTCATCGTCAAAAGAATAGCTGACGAAACTCTGGGCCGCCAGGTGATAGCACTCGTCCGGCTCTACCGCGGCCACCACCTGGTGAATGCTGGCATAACTCTCGAGCGACGCGGCGTGCAGCTTCACCTTCGACCGGATAGCTTCCAGGCGCGTCAGCCGATGCTCGGGATCTTCAATCGCCACCCGGCGCACAATACCATGGGCGTCGTATCCCTTGGCGATCAAAAGCTCCGCCAGATACGAGCCATCCTGTCCTGTAATTCCCGTGATAAGCACCTTCGGAACCGACATAAACGCATGCTATCACATCGGTTTACTGTAACTAGGTGAACACCTTACAATGAATGGGAACATTTTACCCAGTTTATGTGTCCACTAGTAAGCTGAGTTATGCCGCGTAAGTCATTGTTTTTCAAAGAAAACTGTTGCAATCAGGCTATGGATCGGGTATATCTTATGGCTATCGGAAATATCTGGGAAGGAGGATCAGAAAACTCAGATGCCGCAGCCGATAGAAGTTCAATTCGAAGATTCCATCGCTTACGCCCTCGGGGTTCTTTACGAGAGAAAAGCCCGAGGTGCAGCACTCATTCGCGTTCTCGAAGATTACCGCCGCGCCCGCAATACGCCGCGCCCTTCGGTCCGCTACCGGAAGGCCAGTTGGGACGCACCCTCCCCGATGCCTCAGCGCCAGTTGGCAGAGCTATACGTGCGCAGGGCTGCTGTAGACCAGGTGATTCGCTCCATCGAGGCTTATTCCCGCTGTCAGCATAATTCCGCTTAATTTCACAGTCACCACACGCTGCTTCAATCCCGCCGCCCTCTCATTCACCCATTGGAGGCTGCTGACTGGCTTAGTTGTTGGAATCGGTAGCAGCCTCTCTTGCCTCTTTTCGTTTCGAATGAACAGCACGCTGCACGGAAGCCAACGCTGGTTTCTCCAAGATGGCGGAAGTGATTGCGCGATCTTGCAGGTTAGGGCGCAGAGGGGGGATTAGCCGCCGAAGTCAGATTGCGATTGATGGCAAACTTCACCAGTCCCACCAGATCGTGTATGCCCAGTTTGCGCATGATATTCGAACGGTAGGTATCGACAGTCTTCGGGCTGATGTCCAGCAGCTTTGCGATATCCTTGGGCCGCATGCCGTCCACCAGGAACGAGAATACTTCGTATTCGCGGCGGCTGAGTGAGGACAGTGGATCCTCGACCGGCGCCTTTCGCGGAGCCTCCAGAAGATAATCGCGGCGCAGCAGCGGCGAAATATAGACGCCGCCGTCCTGTATGTAGCTGATGGCATCCAGCAGGTGCCGCGCCGGTCCGTCCTTCAGTAGATAACCGTTAGCTCCCGCGCGGAGCGCCTCCACTACCATCTTCTCGTCCCGGCTGATAGAGAGAACGATCAGCTTGGTCTGCGAGTTTACTTCACGCACTTTGCGGATAACTTCCAGGCCGTGCAACTTCGGCATGTGAAGATCGATGATCGCAAAATCCGGTGTCAATGATTTGATCATCTCCACCGCAGCCAGCCCATCTGAACTCTGTCCCACAATGTGGAGTTCGGCCCGGTTTTCGCAAAACGCAGCCAGGCCCTCTCGCACAATGGAGTGATCGTCGGCCAGGACAATCGAAATAATCTTGGTCTGCTGGTTCATTCGTTCTCCGTAGTCGGCAGTGTGATTTCCATCCGCGTCCCTCCCGGTCCACTGATGATGTTGAATTGGCCGTTCAAAGCGAAAAGTTCTTCTCGAAGCGCTCGCAGGCCAATCCCGCGGGTCAGAGAATTGGACGCACCACGGAACACATCCTGCTCATCAAACCCAGTTCCATTATCTACTAAAGCGATGTGAATTTGGCCGATTTGTTCTTGAACCAGAAGCTTGACCTCTGTCGCGCTCGAATGCCGCAACACATTCGACAGCCCCTCCTGCACGGCCCGGTAGGCCGTGAACCGGATGGCATCGGGCAAATAAGAATCACTCAGACGGATATCGAGTTGCGACCTGAAGTTCTCCGGAATCCCGGTGGTGTTCCACAGCGATTCCAGGGCCTGCCGCAATGTGAGCTTCTTCCAGTCCGGAGGATACAGCCGCTGCGAAACCGACCGGATTTCGGCCACTGCCTCATCCGCCAGCGCATGCAACCGCCTTAGGCCGCTGGTCACGACCGCCGGCGGGTTGGACAGCTGCGACTCAATCAGCTCCAGATTCATTTTGATTCCCGCTAGAGTTTGCCCGGTGCCGGAGTGCAGTTCCCGAGCGAGGCGCGTGCGCTCCATCTCGAGCGCCTCCGACAACACCACACCCAGAGATCTGGGTTTACGGCCGAGTTGGATGTCCAGCTTGCGCTGCGCCTCCCGCAGCCGAAAATAGTTCTGGACCACTTTCGATTGCAGCCCCAGCAGCGTGCGAAACAAATTGTCTTGCGCCGGTAGCGTGTCTGCAGCACGCATCCGCACTTCGGCGGAAATTATAACCCGCCCGCCGAATCCTATCAGCCGGACGAGCTGAACCGGAATTCCGCCGGATTCCAGGGGTGCCTGCAGGGAACTCGCCATCGCGGGCCACGGCGCGATGGGCTCGGGATCGAGGAGTTTGAACAGCGCGGAAAGATCCGATGGAGGGAGTGCTTCGAGCAGGCTTTCCAGCCTTCCCAGCCGCGCCCGGGCGCGATCGTTCATCCATAGGATTCGCCCGTGCGTATCGCATTCGATGAAAAATCGTTCGTGCGCGGCGGCGCCGAGGGGCGAGCCCGGAGCATAATCCAAACACGCTCTCCTATTGCTAACTAAAGTTGACACTCTAGAATGGCAAGTAAGGGAAGGCCCGACAAGCAGGTATATTCCTTAGTGGCTTCTCAGAATTTTCTGTAGTATACTTTCCCTGTATGCTGAGAGTGCTGCGAAGTGTTCCTCGTACTGCCTTCCTGCTGACTGGAGTGACCATCGGTGCGGTGATCTGGAACAAGCGCAAGAATTCGGGCGCTTCGACCGACAACAAACCCCTGCAACGCTCGCTCGCCGACCTGGAAGCCCGGTTGGCAGTTCTCGAAGATCCGGCAAACGGTTCGCATTCTATTCAAGAATCAGATAATCCTGGCAGCTCGGAGGAGACCAAGGTGGCACTGGCCTCGCTCGAGGCCTCGCTGGCGTCTTTGAACGCGCGCTTCGACGGGCGCATGTCGGAACTGGAACACAAGATTACCGAGCACGATACCAAGCTCCAGAACGTGCCCACTCTGACCGAGATCGTCAGCACAATGGAGCAGATGCTCACCGGCGCTATGAGCGGCCTGGATCAAAAACTTTCCGAACAGGTGCACTCGATTGAAATGCTCAAGAGCACCGTGTCGCAGAGCGATGAGCTGATGGAAAAAGTCCTCGACTCCATTTACTCGTTGCAGTCCCACATCCCCGACGGCGAAAAGCCGGAAGTCACGGTTTCAGTCTAAGGCGGCGCAGGCTTCGGCCTGCGGACTAGTTCCCACAAGCCCTGTCCAATCGAATGCCGCCGGCATGGAGCGGCTGGCTACCGGGGTCTAGGCGTAGCTCCTCGCGACACGGACACGCGCCCGCGCCGCAAAGACAGGACTCCCATTTTCGCGAGTTGCTGCCGATAAGACTAAAAGTGGCCTCGCAGCGTCACTTGCAGGCCCCCGCATTACGCCGTTCCTGCTCTTCCAAACTCTGTGCATGACTGCGTCGGCGCAGGAAGTGCCCCCAACTACTGAACCGAAGCATCAGGAACACTCAGCGCCGGACACGCCCGTCAAAACCCGCGGGTTCCCCCTGGAGGTTGCCGCTTTCCTGTTCTTCCGCGGACTTAACAATGAGGATTTAGATCATTCTCACTTCTCCCGCGAGTATTCCGGTAGTGTGTTCCTTAGTCGCAGCATTCACCCGTGGCTCTTCTGTCCATTCCGAATTCAACGCCAGCAATGCTCCCGAGCATGACGGCGAAGGCATTCATCTGTTCCCCCGCAGACCGAACCTGAGCGTCAAACTGATAACGCCTCCGTCAACTCCAACTGGCATGACTGGCTGCAGTCCCAAGCAGGATTTGGATTCCTGTTCGTACCCGCCTACTGGCGCACCCACCGGTACCAATCCACCACCTTGACGGTAGACGAGCCGCTGGTCGATCAAAGCGTGTTCCCGACGGCGCTTAAGGGGGTGATGATCCACGGCGACAAATACTGGGAGGACGGCGGAATCAGTTATCAGTTTTACACTGGCATCAGTCAGGAAGAAGAGTTTCAACTTGATTCCCGCACGCTTCAATTCGAAAGTACCGCGGGCTGTAGGCGGCAGGTTCACCCTTCACATACCAACCCGGCACTTCTTCAATAATTTCGACGTCAGCTTCCAGCGGCTGCATCGACCGTTGAATGAAGAGAAGTGGGACAAGGTCACCGGTGTGGACGTGCAATTGAAGAAAGGCCAGTTCCTGGGCGAATTCGCCTATTCCGCGGAAAACGTGGTGAGAGGCTCGGCAGAGTATTTCCGCCAGGGATACTATGTGCAGCCATCGTACCGGATCACGAGTCGACTCGTTGCCGTGATTCGTTATGAGCGGCTCAATCATGACAGCCGGTATGCCGATGAAAGCGGACTCACACGCCAGTTGGCTGGATTGACCTACCGGCCGGTACCCGCGCTCTCGCTGAAAATAGAAGCTGATCGTTATGATATGAACCCCAGCGGGGGCGCATGCCGGCCTATTATGGAGCGTCGATGGGCGTGGTCTACTTCTTCCGCCTGCCATGACCACGCGTGCTTGGTTCGGCCTGACTTTTTGTGTTCTCTTAGCGCGGTAATCAGATGCGGTGATCAGCCAAGCAGTCCATCGACGCGTGATGGGTTTACAGAAAACTCCAGATGTGCTCATTGTTGATGATGAGCCAAATAACCGTGGCTGCCTCAACAAGTTCCTCACGATGGTCGGCTCTGCGGTACGGCAGGCCGAAAACGGGGAAGCGGCACTCCGAATTTGGGAGGAATGGAGACCGGCGCTGATCCTGATGGACGTGCGCATGCCCGTCATGAACGACCTCGAGGCCACGCATAGAATCAGGGAGAATCCCGCCGGAAAGCAAACAAAGATCATCGCGCTGACCGCGAGCGTCATGGAGGTGGACCGCAACAACGTGATTCGAAGCGGAGTAGACGATTATCTGGCCAAGCCATTCCTGGAATACGAACTGCTGAGGAAAATTCGAACGCATCTAGTTTCCCATCACCGGCCCGTTCGCGCGCGCGCTAGGCTGTCTAGGTCTAGGTAAGGTATCGAATATCGATACGCCGAAGAAGAAAACGCCCAGAACACCGAGCTGGCTGCGGCCTCCGCCTTGACCGCTGAGTAATTCAAAGAACTGCCGGCTGCATTCATCATCGAAATGCGGAACGGCTCTCTAGATGGCGACAAGTCCCACATGGACGTCCTCATCCAGACGATCGGTAAGCCAGATGCGCAATCAGCTGGCACCGTCCAACAACTCGCGGACAAGTACGAGTATGATGCACTCATTCACCTGCTGGAGGAGGCGGTCCTGTGACCGGACAATCAGACGTGTGTCAACCACCGCCGCCACGTGGACACGGGAGGCCAGAAGAACTCGAGCATCATGGTGGTGGACGATCAACCCGCCAATCTGAAGCTATTGGAAGATATGCTGCGGCAGCAAGACTACGTCGTTCGATCGTTTCCTCGCGGCAGACTAGACTGGCGATCGGCGAGGCCATCATCCCGGGCGGTGATCTTGGATTGGCCCCCCGGTAGCCGCGCGGATTTCCTGCATACGATCGCCAATTGTTTCCGGCGCTTGGGCAGGTCCAGCCCAAGACAGTACGCGATCCTGCCACCGGGAAGGTGCTGCGGTCTTTCGCTGTTCGGAGACTCTGTAAGCGTCGAGAATCAGGGCTCTACTGGAATCCAGCTGACGGTGTGTTTGAAAAGAGCTCAGCCTCCGAATTGAGTGGCCGCAGTCAAGGTCCGACAACCTCTGGGACGTCGCTCCGCCCGGTGTCGATGGGCTGCATGCCATCCCTTCTCTTGCGCGGACTCAGGCGAGGCACCGATTCTAGCCTCAAAATTTTCGAGATTCTGGAAAATTACTGAGCTTTGATCGCGGAGAGTTTGTTAACCACCGCGGCGCTCTCTTCGTATTTCTGTTCCTGATACAGCACGTCGGAGAGACCGAACGCGGCGTCGCGATTACCAGGGCTGGTCTCGAGCGCCGAGCGATAAGCCGCTTCGGCTTTAGCCCAGTCTTTACGCCTGGCGTACTCACGCCCGAGGTCAATCAGCGTAGTTAAATCGCCAGGCTTGCCGGCAGCACGCTTTTCCAAAGTGGGTAGATCGGTGGCCGGGGCCTCTGTTGTAGATTCAGCGCCGGGGCCGGTGGATGCTAGATTTGGAGTCTGCGGGGGTGTCGGCTGACCGGCAAAATATTTTTGCGGAATTCCCGAGTAGAATAGGCCTGCCACAATAATCAATCCCGCAGCCGCACCCACTCCTACCGGACCGCGCCATCCCGCACGCTTCTTGGCCTTGGGCGCCAGTAATTCCAGTCCGATTTTGTTGACCCAGTCATAGGATTCGTCGGATTCGTCGGCCTTCGGCTCATCCGGCGCTTTGTCCGCAGCCGCAGGCTCGGAGCCTGGAACGCCGGCGGGTTTCTCGATCTCGTAAGGCGAGCCGTTGGAACGCACCAATTCGGGCGCCCGGGGCGAAACGATCTCCGGCACCTGCGCCAGCAGGGGAATTTTGCGATCGAATGTGAAAGAAGATTCCGTGATGAACTCCGAAGCCGGAACGGCCATATCCGATTCAGAGGACGCTGAAGCTGTTTCCGAGGCGACGGGCTGCAACCGCTGCGGCTCTGGAGCCGAGAGATTCTCAACACTCACCGGCTCGAAGTATTTTGAATCGGGAACGGCGACGGGCTGCACGACTTCTTCCGATTTGTGCGGCGCCACATGTTCAAGCGAAAACGCTGGGGCGGATACTATCGGCGTCGGAGCTGCAGGCGGGGGCGGCTCGACCGCAGGCGGCGCAGGCGTCCGCGTTTGATCCACCAGCCGCTCAATCCCCACCAGCATCTTCTGCAGGTTTTCATCGGTCTTCAGTGAAGCGTCGCGTAGGCTCCCGATCGCGTGCGACTGTTCGGCAAGGTTGAATTCCAGGGTGGAGATCCGGTCCACCACCTTGTCCTGCAGCGTGCTGACGAAGGCCTCCATCGAGCGGCTCTGAGCCTGCTCGAACTCTTGTTGCAGCCTCGTCTCAACTTCATGGAAGCGCACCTCAACCGTGGATTGGACAATCACAGGCAGGTGCGAATCGAGCTCGTTGACGCGCTGGTCCACCGTGCGCACCTGATTCCGCAAGCGCTCAACTTCAGATACTTGCGCTGCGAGTTTGGTTTCAAATGCGGCCAGCGTTTGAACAACGGGAGCGGGAGTCGGGCTCTCCGCATGCAGTGTGGCGCTTTGCGCGACCCGCGCCGTGGTCTCGATCTGGATAATCCGGTTTTCGACGCTCTTCAAGCGACCGAGTAGCGGATCGAGCTCGAGATTCGAATCTTTGCGGGACTTATGCGATTCCTGTCCCAGACGGAAGCCGGCGCCAAGCGCAAGCCCGCCACCAAACGTGAGGGCCAGCGTCTTGAGGACAGTTTTCATCATAGGGCGGCGCACGTGAACGCGCGAAATGTTCACGTATTTATCTATTATAGCGTGACGCGGTTGTGCCAGTAAACCATAGATTTTAACCGATGAAAGTCGGGTGCCGGCTCCAGAGGGTGCGCGCCGGCCAGGGCGGGTAAATAAATCCTTCTTTTGACGGCTCAGGCAAAGCCCAGCCGTTGATTCTGGGCGCCTTCGGCACTTTCGGCTCGCCACCGGAAGCAGTCAGACGCAGGGCCTAGAAACCGCTCAATCGCCGGCGGCGGCGACGGTCCTTTCCTTATTCGCCGACGCGCTCTTGCCGGAGTTCTTGGCAGTAACAGGCGGACGGCCCTTCCGCTGATGAGCCTTTAGCCAGGCCGGGGGTCTTCCTCTTCTGGGGCTACCGGCAGCGAGTCTCTCGAGACTCAGGATGGCTTCGTCGATCTGCTCGCGTTCCCGTCGCAGATCGTCTAAAATTTTCGTTAAATTCATGGTTACCTCGAAATTCTATGCCAGGAACTGGGCGGCGAATGCCGTCTCCAATGCGGAGTTTTGATAAACCTTTGGGATTTATCCAGTTCCGAGGGCGCCGGAATAAAACCGGATCGCATTTTAAAACCTTAGCTTTTAGATTATAAATACCCCGGCCGTTTACGTGTACTAGGATTATCCTCTAATCCCATCTCAGCAATGCCTGAAGGTCCAATATCTCATGGCGGCAAGTGAAGCCGCACGGATTTTAGCGAAAATTCACGCAGTGTTTCTGAAATTCCGGAATGGAGTCAACAATTTGTCCATTACGCGGCGCAACCGCCGGGTTTTGTGACTCAGGCTTCGATGAAGCCCTGGCGAATAGCGTAGCGCACCAGGTTTGCGGTCTGGTGCAGATTGAGCTTGTCCATAATCCGGGTGCGATGGCAATCGGCGGTTTTCACGCTAATGCCAAGGCGGGCGGCCACCTCTTTTGTGGAATTGCCCTCTGCGATGAGCGTGACCACCTGCCGTTCGCGGTCGGTCAACTGTGTTGCGCGCCGTAAGGGATTTCTAATGCCGTACGGTTCGAGCACGACCTCGGCTATAACGTGGGCGATTTCCGGGGAAAAATACGTGCGCCCGTGAGAAACCTCCGCGATACTTCGCATGAGTTCATCGGCCGTTTTGGTCTTGAGCACGTAACCGCGGATTCCAAGATCGAGAGCTTCCCGCACACGAAAATCTTCGAAGTGCCGGCTCAGCACGATGATCTTGGTTGAAGGGCTGACCATCAAAATCTGCTGTGCGCTCTCCAGGCCATTGGTGGCCGGCATGTCGTAATCCACAATGACGATGTCGGGTTGAAATTTCTGGGCGAAGCGGATAGCTTCAGCGCCGATCTCGTGCCCCATGACGGTGAAACCTTCACCTTCCATCAATGCCTTGAGGGCTTGAAAGACCAGCGGGTAGCGATAGACCAGATAGATCCGTAGCGGCATGTATCCTCCGATTCGATGCACATCGAACGCGAGCCTGCTGGTAAGATTCCTGCGGGGGCTGCGTGGCGCGATGCAAGCGTCTCTGTTTATCTGCCGACTGTTCTGGATTTAGAACAGAACCGCCGTATTAGAAGCGCTATTCAGTTTTTTATCAGAGTTTTCATTAGGATTCAAGGCTCTTGTTCCAATTTCAGAACAGGACCGGCCCAGTACTCTATCGCCCAAACGGGTAGGAAAAGCGAAAGGGTTTACAATGGCAGTTCACTGTCAAGGCAAGGTAATTGCCTGAATCCCGGAGGAATTGGGATGAAACACCTCGCTACAACCTTCGTACTGGCCATTCTGGCAGCCGGTCTGGCACGCGCCGATTTTAAAGCCGGACTGGATGCTTATCAGCGGGCCGATTACGCCACGGCGCTCCAAGAATGGCGCCCTCTGGCCGAAAAGGGCGATGCTAACGCTCAATATAACCTAGGCCTGCTCTATAACCAGGGGCTCGGCGTACAGCAGGATTTCAAGGCGGCTGCCGACTGGTATCGAAAAGCTGCGGAGCAGGGCAATTCGAACGCCCAATACAACCTGGGCGTCATGGGCAGCACCGGGCAGGGTGTTCCCAAAGATCCGTCCCAAGCAATGAAATGGTATCTGAAGGCGGCCGAGAAAGGCGTGGTGGGGGCCCAGAATAACCTGGGGACGCTATATAACGAAGGACCTGGTGGTTTTCAAGATTACTCGCAGTCGGAAAAATGGTACCGGAAAGCCGCCGAACAAGGCGTTGCCAGCGCGCAGTTCAACCTTGCCGTCATGTATGACATCGGCCAAGGTGTTCCGGTGAACTACGCCGAGGCGCTGAACTGGTACCACAAGGCTGCCGGCCAGGGGCACGCCGGAGCGGCGGCCAACATCGGCATCCTCTATTACAACGGCCAGGGCGTCAAGCGCGATTTGGTCCAGGCGCTTCAGTATTTCACCATCGCTCGTCAGGCCGGTGATTCACGAGCGCCGGAACTGGTGCATGCGGCGGCCGAAAAACTAAGACCGAAGGATATTCAGCGCGCCGAAACGCTCGCCAGCGAATGGCGCAGTGCGCACCCGTCGAGGATACTGGCGGGCCAGACGGAAATCGCGGCGACGGCCGTAGCAGCCCAACAGGTCGATAGCTCCGCACCTCAACCGGCCGAAAGCTCCGCAGCTTCTCAGATCAAAACCGCCGCAGCGCCTCGAATCGAAACGGCTGGGTCGGAAGTCAAGAGACAGGAGAAGTCACAGATCAGGAGTCAGGAGTCGGGACAGATCGCAAGGCGCGACCGAGAGTCAACCGAAGGTGTCTGGAGCAATGTCGAACGGGTAGTCGCAGTGGGCGACGTCCACGGAGACTACGGACAACTGGTGGCAGTGCTCCAAACCGCCAAGCTCATTGATGACAACGGAAACTGGAACGGCGGCAAGACGCATCTGGTGCAAACGGGGGATGTGCTCGATCGGGGCTCGGAGTCGCGCAAATGCATGGACCTGCTGATGCGGTTGGAGCAGCAGGCTGCCGCGGCCGGCGGAGCCGTGCACGCGCTCATCGGAAATCATGAAGCCATGAACATCTATGGCGATCTCCGGTATGTCGCGCCCGCTGAATTCGCCGCGTACAGAGATGAAAACTCCGAGAAGGTGCGCGCAGAGGCCTTTCATAAAGAGCGCCCCAGCGACGATCGCGCTCACTGGGAAGCGCAGCATCCGCTCGGGTATTTCGAGCACCGCCAGCAACTGGCCGCGAGCGGTCTCTACGGGAAGTGGATTCTCAGCCACGACGCCGCGATCAAGATCAACGACACTCTGTTCCTGCACGCGGGCATCAGTCCGAAATATGCATCCTCCAAAATCAGCGACATCAACCGGCGCGTGCGTGATGAATTGAAGAATTCCGAAAAACTGAACGGCGGCATAGTGACTGATGTCGACGGGCCGCTCTGGTATCGCGGCCTGGCACAGGGCGATGAGGCGCAACTTGCGGATCACGTGGAGCGTGTGCTGAAGAATTTCGGCGTGTCGCGGATCGTCGTGGGACATACTTATGCCAACGCGGCCATCACCCCGCGATTTAACGGCAAAGTAAGCCTGATTGATATCGGTTTGTCTCGTGTCTACGACAACATCGGAAAAGTTGGCTGCCTGGTCATGGAAAGCGGAGCCACGTACGTCCTGCACCGTGGCACGAAACTCGAACTTCCATCGGATTCCGGCAAAGACATGCTGCGGTATTTAAAGGAGGCAGCCGCGCTCGATCCCGCGCCTTCGCCGCTGCTGAAGCGAATTTCAGAACTGGAAGCCAAACTCGGCGCCGGCAGCAATTGAGGATTGAAGCTCCCTGCATAACGTTGACCCGACAGATCGCAAGCGAAACCACGGGACGCGGGCGCGGCCGGATGAGGCACGGGTTCCGGAAGTCACGGATCTTCGACTTCGACACCTGCCCACAAGAGCATAGGCAATGCCTTAAGGCAATGCCTATTCTATTCTACGACGGATGTTCACCTCTGCCTTTTGAGTAAGCTCCATTGATTCATGAGTTTGGATTCATGAGTTTGGGTTGGGTGGGTTCAATTTGTGTAGACATGCATTAAAT
>QHXW01000278.1 GCA_003223115.1 Acidobacteriota bacterium | reverse complement strand
CGCTGGTAAACAGCCCGATGGCTCCGCAAAAACCCGTGAGGCCAAGGTCGTCACCATCTGGACAGCGGAGTCACGGGACAACCAGATTGCGGCACGGTTCCTTCCGATATCGGAGGAAAATGCACAAAAACAAGAGACTTATCGTCGGCCAGCCAGCACGGGTCCCAATCGGGTCTCTCTCCGGCTGTCAACGGTTCTGGGTTACCACCATCTGCCGCGACGGAGTAGATGTTACTAGGGCTTGCCGGACGTGGCGGCCGAAAAAGCGATCCGCTTGCCGTCCGGAGACCAACACGTCGTGAGACCTGCGTCGGAGCGAAAGTGAGTTGAAGGCGCTCGCTGCCGTCAAGTTTGCTCCGCCAAAGGCTGCCTTCGGGGTAAAGAACATAGGCCACCCACTGGCCGTCTCTCGAAAAATCTAGTTGTTCGGCCCAGATAGCGGAAAGGAAGGGTTGGAACTGTTTCGACTTCGGATCGTAGCGCACCAACTCGCCCCGCTGTTGCACTCCGATCACGTAGAGCCTACGGCCGTCGGCACTTGGAACGGGCATTTGGAAATCGAGCGGACCGAAAGTCAATTGGACCGGTTCGCGATTTGGCCTTCCAAACAGCCCTACCTTTTCGCGGAGGGCCCAGAGGTTTGAGTTCCTGGTTCCTGCGCGGGCCGCCTCAAAAATGTAATATCTGCCGTCCAGAGTCCAAGAGCCACAGCATTCTTTGTGTGGCTTGTTCCAGTCAGCAAGAATCGGGCGGAGCGCGATTCCATCGGAGCCAACCTCCCAAATCGAGTTGGAGTTAGTAATCCATCGGAGTGAAGCGGAGGGCACTTCCGTCTGGTGCGAAGCGGGAGAAGCCGGCGGGGTCGGAGATAGTCAGTAGCTTGCGCTCTTCAGTTCCGTTAAGATTGGTCTGTGATAAATGTCCGAACCCGCGGCGTAAACAATGTGGCTCCCGTCGGGCGAAAAAGCGCCGTCCGTGGCCTGCACTTTGCCGAATCGGCGTGGCGTTCCACCCAGTATCGGTACGACCCAGATTGGTGGGAACGTTTCCGTCGAGACCCAGCTTTGAACCAGCAACTCGGATCGATTCGGGTCCATGGAGATCATCACGGGGGTCGGTATAGAAGTGGAAAACGGCAGCGTCTCCCCTCCCAAGGCCGAGACCTGAGCGATTCGCCAACCGCCATTGACTTCTTCGTTGAAATAGAGCCTTGAGCCATCGGCCCAAAGTGATTGGAACCGCCGGGTGAGATTTTTTGATGGCCATCGCGGGTGATTTGTGTCGAGCCGAGCACCTTTGGCGGCGGGGGCGGGCGCCTCAGCCAAAGGCGAGCAATGCAAGCAGAACGATGGCCGCTGCACTAATCTCGACCCACCGCCTGTACCGCACAGCGGGTGTGGCGGGTTTTTTTACAGCGACGACCGATACTGCCGATCGATCTGAATCCGTGTCACGCTTCAACCGCTTAAGATCCGCCCGCAATTCCGAAGCATGCTGATGTCGCACGTCACGATCTTTTTCCAGCGCCTTGTTGATGATCTCGCCCAGCCTCGCGGGTGTTTCCGGGTTGAGTTCCACCGGCACAACCGGCGCCTTGTGCAAAATCGCGTCGAACAGCGCGGCCGTGGTCGTGCCTGTGAAGGGCCGCACGCCTCGTCCGAGTTGTACTGTAAGCGTCAGGCCAAACTCGCAATCTGATTACTGGCCAGTAGAGAAGCGTAAATACGTGAAAGCAAAATGGGCATTAGAGGTCGATCTGCCCTATAATCGCCTGACGGGCGATCAGCCAAACGCTCTAACTAAACCACCACAAAACTCAGACGCACGGTTGTTGGTTGTGTGCCTCTCGTGTGCCAACTTTAGGGTCGTCGCGGCCATGCCGAGGTCTCCCGGCTCTCGTGCTTTATGCGTTCAGCACGCTTCTTTCAACTTCATACCAGTGATTGCCGGGGGTATGGGCGAGTGTAATCCACTCGCCGGCCGGCGCTGTGCCTCTGTAGGCCAACTCGATGACGGCGTCGACAATCTGTTGCTGATGGCTGGGGAGGCTGGTTAGCGACTTCAAGAATGACACAAGCCGTCCCACGTGTGAACGGAAAGCGCCGCGCGTGTCTGTGTGGCCTTGCGACAGGAACGCCAGTAGCGCGATAACGGTGGCGCTAGCGCGTGATTCGCGATTCTTGCCGGGCATGCCGCCATCAGAATCCATCCGGGAAGCGAGATCGAGCAGGATATCCTCGGCTGTCTGTGACGAGCGGGCCTTGCCGGCGGATACTTCCACTGCGCGCGGCACTTGCTGATGTCGCTTGCCGGGAGCTTTTGGCCTGGAGAACAGTTTCTGGAAGAGGCCGGCCGAAGGTGCACCCTCCGGCTCCGCCGTGGAGGCGCTTGAATCCGCCGTGGAGGCGCTTGAAAAGGAGTCCATCGCAAAGGCCCGCTCAGCCATCACACTGGTGACCAGAGAGGCCGCCGGAGGGCACATCGCGGATATCCCGCCTGTAAACGTCTGGTTCAGGAAGTACGCCCCAAAGACCGTATCTTGCGCCATGCCGACCGGGACGACGCGCGTCTCCGGCAACTCACCCGGACGGTCGCCCGGACGGGTCACCACCGCGACCAGCGACATCTCGCGGCTGGCTAGTCTGTAAGTCTGGCTGAGCGCCAGGAGTCTCGACGCCACTCGGCTTTGCTTGCGCTTTTCGAGCGGTGCCAAAGCCTCGCTGCTCGGGTACCGGCTTTCCCAGTCAGTTATCAGACGCGAGCCCTGAAGCAGCCACACAGTTTCCCCGATATCGCTCTCGCTGGATTTGACGGGCAGGTTCAGCCTTCCGCCGTGCCAACTCAGCTCGATTTGGCTCTCTCCCGTTTCGCCAGCTTCGCCAAACAGGATCACCGGTGTGCCGCTATATACGAAAGACGGTGGCTCGGGTTGGATACTTGCGCCGGCCTTCAACCCCGAAGCAACGGGCCGCCCAACGGAGGCGAACAGATCTACTGCCGAGAGGTCGACGCGCTCGCGCGGGGTAACGAAGCGGCTAACCCCTCCGGTCTCCCGTGCGAGCAGCGCCAGGAACCTGTCCTGGCTGGCGCTTCCGATACCGAGGCAATGCAACCGGACGCCGGCCGAACGCGCGTCCGCCAGAATCTTTCCGGTGCCAGACACCTGCCCGTCGGTGAGGATCAGGATGTCGCCGCCTCTGCCCTCGAGCAGTTTCACTGCTTCGAGAAAGCCTCTGGCTAGTTCGGTGCCTCCGCGCGCGTCCACCTGCTTCAGGAACTCATGGGCCTTATCTCGAAATTCTCGGGTGCCGGAGACCAGCACCGGCTGAAACCTCAACACCTCGTTGTCGAACGCGACAAGACCGAAGGAGTCTGTCTCGGAAAGCACTCCCAGGCAGGCCTCAATAGCTTTGCGTGCCTGCGATATGGGCTCGCCTTGCATTGATCCCGACCGGTCGAGCAAAATCACCACGCGCCGCGGCGCTTCCGTGGCGACTCCGAAACTTGACGATGGCACAATCGCGGCGAAGCGGCCGCTGCCATCCTTGCTCCGGCCGGCGAGCACTTGAGGCTCAACCGATTTGAAGCGCGTGTCGAGCACCAGATCGCGGTTTGGGACATCTTTCTCGTCAGCCAGAGCCACGCGGGCCGAGCGGCCGCCATCCTGCCTCACTCGCACTGCGTGAGACGGTGATCCGATCTCGTCCAGTCCCAACTGGCTCACAATCGAGAGTTCGAAGCCGACCTGGTGAAGCACGGAGGCGTCCTCGCGAAAACGGGGAAGGATCATGTCGCCAAATTCGTCGGCCGGGAGTTCCATCTCGCCTTCTGCAGGCGCCGTCACCGCCGTCTTCGCGCGAGAGTGGTAAGCGGGAGCGAGGGTGAACGGAAAACGAAAGCGGAAGCCATCGTCTCGCAATTCCACTCCGCACAGGACCTCCAGATGGACGGTGACCGTCTCTTTCGGCCGGATGTTTCCGACCGTGAGGTTCACCAAGCCGTCTCCGTATTGACGCGCGAGCGTGGAAAGCGAGCCTCTTGACATTCCCTCCTCATAGGCCTTTACAGCCGCCTCGGTCTCTTTCAGCTCCGAGTGCGCTTCAAAACCCTCACCGGTGATGCGGAAGCGCCGCAAGGCCGCGTCGCGAGGCAGAGGAAAGGAATAGATCACTTCGATTGTTTTGTCTTCCTCGGACTGAAACAGGTGCTGCACCACGAGGCGGGCGCCGGCCGGCAGTACCTGACCGGTGAGCCACAGCCTCTGCATTGAAAGATTTACGGCTTTCCCAGTGGCTGCTACTAAAGGCGCGAAACTGGCTGCTGTGCTCATTTGCGATTTCTCCTTGCATTGCTGCTCTCAGGCTCCCGCAACCGGGAGGCCATGTCATCGACCGCCGCGCGAATCTGCTTCATACGCCATGGACTCACGTCGCCGCGCACCCACACTATGACGTCATCTTGGATCACATGCTGCCACCAGGGGGAAGGCGGAACTGCCGTTTGCACCGACGGGCCGCCGTTTAGATCATGGGCGATCTCGGCCAGCATCCGGCCTTCGGCTTGCAGGTCCTTGATCTTCTCCAGCCGCGCAAGATGCTCTGCCGTATAGACGGCTCCGCGCCCGGCCTTCACCGGCCCGTCGAGAAGCCCTCGGGCGATATAGAAGCGGATGGTCCGCGCCGGTATCCTCGATTCCTCTGAAAGTTCGGCGAGCGTCTTGGAGTGGCTCATGCCTGCAACCAGGGTACGCCGGAATAATTGCCACTGTCAAGTACTGTATCGTTTAACCGCACAACCCCCGCGTTCTTTTGCGAGGTACGTTCGGCGACTCAAGAATCGGGAGTGAGCCTGGATCGCGCGGCAGAGATGGCGTTGCAGCATTTGCTGTTGAACATGTTCCTACGGTATTAATTACCGTAAGAATAGCTTTGTGTCTAGACCATTTATGAGCAGACCTCGACGACTCCAACCGACCGCGATCCTGGATCTACTCGCGACGCTTTCGGGATTTAACGCGGGAATTTCAACAACTGGAGTACTTCTGCAAAGGGGCTTCTCCAGCGGATGATGAAATGCGGCAAAGCCCAGTGCGCTTGCCGCCAAGATCCCGTAGTGTCCGAAAACTCGATCTGTTGAATTTAATGATTTTTGCGGTCGGCTCATGCGTTGGATCAGGTCGCGAATCGCGGCAGCCACCGCCGGTCTTCCAGGACGACGGCGCGACTTCCAAGTCCAATATCGAGCGAACGCCCCGCGATGCCAGCGGACAACGGTGTCCGGCTTCACGATGTACACCCAGCGCCGCCATTCGGGCCACAAGCGCGACAACAGAATCCAGAGCAGGTCGGTCGACCTGCTTGAGGCGCAGACAACGCGGTGAGCTGCGTTGGAGCACGGCGATCTGGTGGCGCAGAGCGGCGATCTCGGCCTGCTGGCCGGCACGGGTCTGAAATGTAGAGTGTAAGCAAAGCGAGCAAGGCAACGAAGACAGGGCTCATGGGTGTGTGAAACGACGATGATCTCACGAACGTCTTAACGTTGGTGTTTTCAACCGGGACGCAGTTTTCGGTAATGACAGGTAATGAACATCGCGCGATTCAATATTATGGGTGATGAGTTGACGAGTTGTACTACGGATCGAGGACCCATTTGGGCCTGGACAAGCAATGATTTCTCGACAGGTCTCGAGTATCGGCAGGATCATCGAGATCCCGCAACTCGGCGGTCTGCATCACCGTCATGAACGCGTTGCCACGTAACGACATATCGGCGGACGCATTTTTGGCGAAGGACAGCCTCTAAAACTGATCCCTTAAGATTCGCACCGTATCCTGATCCGACGCATACACTCGTGGGTTCTCCGTGAACATCTCATCCCGAATCGTTAGCGAGGCCATCAGGGGTTCCGCAGATCGATAAATCTGGCTCTCGATCTCCACCCGGATGGTGAGATTCGGTGTAACCCCTCTTTTGATGATCAGCCGGTTTCGCACTACCGCATAGGAGTAACGCCGGACCCGCCATGCCGAGCGCAAGTAAAAACTCGCACGGTCCAACTGCTCGATGTCGGCAAAATTATCCGTCACGATGCTAACAATCTTCTTCCATGCTTCCCCCTCATCGGTCACCTTTTGGGCGCCGCCCGTAGTCGAAGGGTCAATTGTCAGCCACTTATTAGCGATATCGGACGCCACAGTTTGCTTGGAAGCTTCATCCTCCTCCAGCCGGATCATCACGATTTGGCGTTGATCCTTCGTGAACTCCGTGGACCACAGACCCAAAGCGCCCCCCTTCTCGGCTCGTGCCTTCATTACGCTCCTGCGGGAGACTTTCAGGTCTACGGTCACAGGCGCAATACCCAGAAACTTCTCATCGACAAAGATGCGCCCCTGTTTCACCGGCGCTGTATCCAGAGTGAACTTCTTGGCCCACGCCGGACCGCCGGCTGCGACAAGCCCAAATGCCATCACTCCACATACCACGTAATTTCGTTTCACAAATATCCTCTTTCGCTGATTCCCCAATGCCTACGAATTGCTCGTTCATGAGACAGTCGGCGTCATAAAGTAGTATAAGGTTTGCATATCGTGGATCATAGTGCGCTAAAGATAACTGTCCTCTCGTACGAATGAAAACTCAATTCATGGATGGAAAATGCGTACCCGTGGGACGTCGTGTTTGTCACACCCTGAAACTTGAGGCGTACCGATCGAGCGCCCGATACGCGTTGTACGTGAAATCGCTCCGCGGTCCAAGCTTGGGGCTGACCTGAACCAGTCGCACCAGCTCTGCCGGTTTCTTAACGGGCAGTGGACGCAGCAGTAGCGCGTCCAGCGGCGTGAAAATCGCGCTGTTCAGCCCGATGCCGAGGCCAAGCAGGCCGACAACGCATATTGAGAATCCGCGTGACTTGCGCGCAAGGCGGTCGGTGTAACGAACGTCCTCAATAACGTCCACGGTGATCCCGTCCGTTCATCCTAGTATTACTGTGCTATAAAATGCCTATGCTCAATCACTTGGCAGGTTAGACGGTATCCAGAATGGAGATGGGTGTTCCTGGCTCGGCCACCGAACAGTCTGTAGGACGAAGTTCACCGCCTTGTGCTTGTGGCTGCGGCGGCGGTTCAACACCGGCCCATTGTGGTGGGCTACAGCCAGCCCGGCGAGTGGCGAGTGTGGGAGAAACCCAGAGCGGACCACTGCCGAGTAGCGGTGAGGGGATCTGGCGCTGCCTTTCGCTGATCCAGCTCTCAAGCGTGGAAGTGATAGATGGTCCTTGGCGGACCGACCCCATGCTCCCCAACGTTGCGTGGAGAACATCGAGGTAGATGCCCACGACTATCCTGGCGGTGATCCACAGAACGGGCAATGAGGTAGTTGCAATCAGTAGACGCGCGATCATTATGCGGAGAGTGGCGATCGAGTTCGGATTATGCCGTTCGGGGCGAACGCGGCGAGCCGCGCGGGCGAAAGTTCGGCGGCGGCTCCGGGGCTGATAGTCCAACATGGCCGGCGCGGGCAGAGGAGGAAAAACGGTTCCGCTCGGCGACCAGGAACCCATAAGCTGCGATACATAAGGTGGCGTGATGGTGAAACCCGCGCTGCTCGCATAAAAGCTTGTCCACCAGGCCAGCCATTCGCCGCCAGCGCTGAGTTTCTTCAACCAAGGCCTTTTGTCCGGCCTTCGTAATAGCGTAGCGTAATACTTCGCCTCCCGGTTGTTCTCGGTTTTTCTCCACGCCCCCTTAATCCAGCCTTGCTGTTGGAGGCGGACCATAGCTGGATAGAGGGTCCACTGATTGAGACGGAGCGCGTCCTCGGAGACTTGCTCGATACGCGTTGCCATTGAGAATTCCGTCGACGCAATCGGTAAGATTCCTGCCGATCTGACGCATCCACAGCCCGTTTGTGGAAGCCGCGATGCCCGCGATCTCCACCTTGCGCGTCGACAACTCGATGAAGAACAGCACGATGAACCGCTGCAGCCCCCGCCGGGTCCACACTTCCACGCTGAAGAAATCCGCGGCCCCAATCAGTTCCCAATGCCGGCTCAGAAACTCCTTCCAGGTCGTCTTCCGGCTGCGCTCCGGCGCCGGCTCGATCCCGTGCCGTTCCAGAATCTCAGCGATCGTGCTGCGCGCAATTGCGTGCCCCAGATTGGACAATGCGCCCTGGATCCGCCGATAGCCCCAATCCCGGTTCTCCTCTGCGAGTCGAACCACCAACTTCTCGATATCGAGGGCGGTTCTCGGACGCCCCGGCCCGCGCTGCGCAGTGCCGTCGTACTTGTGGGCAATCAGCTTCCGATGCCAGGCCAACAAGGTCTCGGGCGTGACAATGGTGGCGACCTCCGCTAGAAGCCTCCGTCCTAACCCTTTGGCCTTCGCTGCTAATCGACGGCGTTGGTCGTCGTTGAAGCGCACTCGCCGCCCACTAAGTTGCTCGCGAAGAACCCGGTTCTCCTCGCGAAGGTAATCGATGATCTGCAGTTGGTGTTGGTTCATCCACCCGGCGACGGCAATCAGCACGAACCGGAATGGATCCAGGACTCTCGGCATCGTTAGCTCATTATCGCGAGACTTGAGGACTGCGGTAACGCTATTTCTTGCAGATCCAGTTTTCGGACCATACGACGTCACCGCCTTTGACGAGATCTACGATATCTTCAACCATCGGCTACTGAGCTTCCTCACGAGAATGGCGAAGAACCGTTCCGTCGCCGAGGACCTGTTGGAGGAAACGTGGCTGCGATTGGTTTCGGGAGGCGAGGATCTTCATGCGGACACGCGTCTCGGTCCGTGGCTCTTCACAGTGGCGCGCAACCTTTATCTCAGTCACTGCCGCTCCAGAGCTCGCGAGCATTCCTACACAGCCGATCTGATCCTCCTATGGCCAGGCGGGCTTCCCCCATCGCCCTTCGACTTGGCCTCCCTGAATGAGCTCGAGGAACGCCTGGAAGCAGCCATCGCATCGCTGCCGCCCATGTATCGCGAGGTGCTTTTGCTGGTCGGCGTTGAGCAACTCCGCCCGGTGGATGCGGCGAGAGTGTGCGGCATCAGTCCGGAATCCCTCCGGCAGCGCCTGAGCCGAGCGCGGGGGTTGATATCACGGTTCCTAGCTCCTAGCGAACCACGACCCGTCCATAGAGGCCGTTCGTAAGGAGGTGATCCATGCCACAAGACGATGATCGACTACTCCAAGCTTTAGCCGGCCTGCCGCCGATTGCACCGGATATCGAGTGGGAAACCCGTGTTCGGGCGCGTTGTCACGCGGCGGTCTCCGGGCGCGCCTCTCGACGGGCGCGAGCCGGCAGAAATCTGTTCGGTGCGGGAATCGTCAACCTGGCCGCAGCCACTTCCCTCTGCGTTTATTTGGCGGCGGTGCTCACAGAGGTAGCGCGTTTGTGTGGCGGTCTCCGTGCCGCATCGGGTATCCTCTCAGCATGAGAGCCACCAGCACCGACGGTGCCTTTGAGTTTCGGATTCTAGATTCTAGCTAGAGTCTAGAACGGCACGGAAAAATCGTCGCGCAGGTTTACCGCAACAGTAGCCACTCCTTCGATACAACCGGAAAAGTTGACCGTAACCCAAATTGGGGAATTCGCTTCAGTCGATGAAGCCAAAGAATGGGCAGAAAACGCCATTGCTCCGAACTTCTAAAGGTTCCGGGGCAACTGAATTGGGCGTAAATCGGAGGTGGCCAGTTCACCGAAGAATTGGCGCCTCCTCAACTCTCTTCCCGGCCCTCTCTGGGGCATCATCATCGGCTTTGCCGCACTTGCCCTGCTACTAGGCGCTTCCCCAACGTTAGCGTAATTTTCAGAACACTTGGCTGCCAAGCAAATGCCGGTGCAGCAACACTTTTCATTAACGGGAGATGAACTCCGCAACTTGGCCAAGGCGTCAGACGTTTGCATCAACAGGAGGCTGATATGAAGCGGGCACTTTGTTTAGCAGCGGCGCTGGCCATGTTGACCGGCTGCGCTGTGCGCGCTACCTACTATGGACGTCCTCGTGCGCATTGGGTTAATGGCCGTGTTCGCTACGAACAGCATCGCGATTACTGCTACCGAGACCGTTGGCGCTAGCGGATTCTCGGCTCGCGCTGACTGCAGTGATGACGGCCTGAACCAACTACCAGACCAACTCGGCCAAAACCTGAACGCCGTAGTATCCAAAAACTCGACTGCACTGAAAACACAGGTTTTCGCGTTGTTGGTATGACGTTAGGTTAAGGTTGAGAGGCGATTTCCGGGCGATGTAACGTTGTGTTACGTCGGATTCAGGACAGGGCTCGAGACAACCCGGTCATCTCGCAACCATCATTAAATTCAACAGATCGAGTTTTCGGACACTACGCGATCATGAACATTGCCTGAAGACCAGACCGGACGGCACCATTCTCGACGGCCATCACCGTGTACATTCGCTGAAAGGCCATTATATCGACGTGGACGCCTTGCCGCGAGAAGTGATCGAGCGATCACATTCACGCTCTGCCGAAGACAGAGGTCGCGAGCGTTGAGTGTCCTTTTGTCACGCGATTGCTCCACGATTCCGAAATTAGCAGGCGGCTCCAGGGCGGTAGGGCGTTGGCAACGGGCTGCCACCTGGCTGCTGAAACTTTGCTGCGCTAAGACCGTTTATCGCAGGCTCACAGCC
>QHXW01000277.1 GCA_003223115.1 Acidobacteriota bacterium | reverse complement strand
GTGGCAGGCGGGCGCCGATCAGATCAGCGGCGCGACGACTCGAAATGCCGGTGGGGAGGAAGTCCAGGTCTGGAATCTCCTCGATGTTGATGAGTTTTTCACGCCATAGGAGGCCATTCTGCAGGACCGTGGCCAAACCGCTCTCAGAATTGACGCCCAGTATCTTATGCACGCCAGGGCGGCGCAGGTCGCAGTCCACCAGCAAGGTCTTGTGTTTTTGTTCGGCGTGCGCAACGGCCAGGTGCACAGCAGTAGTGGTCTTGCCCTCGGCGGGTGAGGCACTCGTGACCATAATGGACTTCAAGCGACGATCGAAGCTGCCGAGCAGTATGGAGTTGCGCAGAGTGCGGACCGCCTCTTCGAACCCTCCGCTCGGGCTGTTCTCGCAACGTTCACCCATGCGAACCAAGGCCGTCGTACTTCCAACGTGCATCGCGGCTCTGATGCTTGGCGGCGAGGTTCGAATGTTAATGCATAGCGGTACGAGGCGATGCCGCCAGGATCCGACCATTGGGAGGCTGCCTATCACTTGGGTTTGGAACTCAGGACCGCAGCGCCCACGCCGAGCAGAGTCGAGAACAGGAAAGCCAAAAGAACGTTCAGCTTCATGTTTGGGAAGACGGGCTTGATGGAGGGGCGCGCCAAGTCGGCCAACCGAATGGAGCTATTTTGGAAACCGGCATTAATGCCCGCCTCCTTGATCTTCCGGACCAGTTCCTCGTACAGGCTCTTGTCCGCGGCGGCCTCGCGCTTTAGTGCCTGATACTCGAATGAACGGGCATTTAGACGGTCGAACTCGTTCTTAGTCTCGGCGACGGCTTTTTGCAGCATGGCCTCTCGACCGAGCGCTTCGCGATATTCGACTTCGACGCGCCGGCCTGTGTTCTGGGTGCTCTGCTGCAACTGGCGCTCGACTTCCTCTACCTGGACCGCAGACTTACGGTACTCAGGATGGTTGGAGCCGTAATGGGTCTTCACATCGGCGAATTTCTGCCGGGCTTCATCCAGGCGGCTGGTGAGCGCCTTCAGATTTTCACCCTGTGTTGAGACTTCAGCGGCTTCCAGGGAACCGCTGCGGACTGACTTCCAAGCGGATTCCTTGCGGACGCGATCGGTTTGCGCAGTGGTGTATTCGGTGTTGATCTGGAGCAGGCGGGCGGAGAGGATGCTGGTCTTCTCCTCTGGATTAATGACGTTCAGCTCACGCTCGAACTTCGCGAGGGCGGCTGAGGAACGCTCCATCTTAACTTTCAGCTCCTCAAGCTGCTTTTCCATGAAAGAGGACAGCTCGGCCGAGGAGCGGAACCGAATCTTGTAGGTATGCTCGATGTAGGATCGGGCGATCCGGTTGGCTACGTCGGCGGCAAGGCGCGGGTCCGGGGATCGATAGCTGATTAGCAGCAGGTAGGTGTTGGGAGGTCGGGTGACCTTAAGCTTCTTTAGTTGGACGGGAGCGTTCTCTTCAGCGTCGCAGAACTTCTCCCCTTTGTCGAACTCGAGTAGATGATACTGCTGAGCGACCGGGCGGAGGACGGAATCCGACTGGATGAGCTTGACTTGGGTCGCGATGAACTGGTCGGAATCATTGACAGGAGGGCGCATGGAGTCCTGGCCGATGATGCTGGTGGGCACTTGGCGATCAATATCCACTGTGGTAGTGGCCTCGTAGATTGGCGTGAGACGCGATGACACGATTGCGGTCGCCGCCACACAACCGAAGACGAACGAGAGCAGCTTCCAGCGGTGACGGCGGAGAACAGGAGGGGCGCAATGCCTCCGAAGGAACAGCGACTTCCAGGCTTGGTTCCGCCAAATATTTTGGAGTGTTGTTTTCAAGCATTTGAGTCACCGAACGGTGGTGTAGATCAGCGCGGAACTGGCACCGACTCCGAATAGTGCGATTTTCTCCAGGGTAGCTAGGGCGGCACGCCGGCCGGTGGCATCGGGAACATACAAAATGTCATCCGCCATAAGGGGCACATCGGGCGCTTTGCGGTCCATAATTTTCTTCAGCGAAACGGGAATTTCATTTTTCCGGCCGGTGGCGCCTTCGCGGCGGTAAATGTAGGCTTCCTTGCTCGCGAGCGGCATCAGGCCTTCCGCGGAAGCAAGGGCTTTGAGGACGGAGATTTCGGTATTGCCCTGCATGGGAAAAACGCCAGGGTGGTGTACGTTGCCGAGCACGAAGAACTTGCCGACGTCGGGGACGCGGACTTCCTCGCCGCCGGTGAGGCGAATGTTGAGCGCCGGATCGGCGGCATCAATGAGGCCCCTGACGGGGATGCGCTGGACGAGCGAGGGGCCGCCACTATCCGATGCGATCTTCGGGCGGCTGACGAGAATTTCGGGGCCGGCTTCCGGGCTCAGGCCGCCGGCGCGCGTGATGGCTTCGAGCAATGTGACCGGGTTGTTGGCTTGAAACGTGAGCGGCTGCTTGACGGCTCCGGCCACGCTGATGGGGTAGCTGTTGTATTCGGCGACGGTGACGGTGACGAAGGGGTCGACGAGCAGTTGTTCGGCGGTCACGGCCTCGGCGATGGCGGATTCGAGCTGGGCGGGCATGAGGCCGTCGGCTTTGATCTGGCGTTTGAGCATGGGCAGGCGGATGAGACCGTCGGCGCCGACGCGCACGGTGCGGGTGAGTTCAGGAGCGTCGTAGACGGAGATGTTGAGGAGGTCGTTGGGACCGATCTTCTGCGCGGGCAGGTTGGCGCCACCGGGGTCGGTCGAGATTGGGTGCTGGGTTTGGGCCGCTAGGGCGATCGCTGCGAGTAGAAGAATTGCGAGCTTCATTAAAGACCTCCGAATGCCTAGTTCACTGGCTCAATGCAATCGCGATCGATCTCCGCGGCGACCGAACGCTGCAGAAGCTGGATCGATACGACTAATCGGTACTGGTTCTTCGAGCTGACAAGAAATCCTTCGACGCCCGAGAGCGGGCCGCGCGTGACCGCGATCTTCTGGCCGGCGCGAAGGAAGGGCCAGGGGCAGGCCAGCACGCCCGAGCTGACGATGGCCTGAATACGAGCGATCTCGCCGTCATCAACCGGTTCGGGAATCTTGCCCAGCCCAATAATCGAGACGATGCCGGGTGAGGTCAGGACCGGCAGCCGATGAAGCGGGTCGAAACGGCAGAAGATGTATCCAGGGAAGAGAGGCAGATCCAGCTCCTTGACCCGATCCGACCAGAAACGCCGGCTGCGATACATCGGGGCGAACTCCTCGTAACCCTTGTTGTGTAGAGCAGCAGCAGTGATCTTCTCGTATTGTGATTTCACTCGAATGGCAAACCAAGGGTTGGGCCTTGGCGCGCCGGCCGGTTCGATCGACTGCTTGTAACGTGGATCAAGGACTAACTGCGGCGATGTCATTTGATTACCTCCGCCGGTAATGTCTTCAACTGTTTGACATCACGGCCGACTTCCTCGATGCGAGCATTGAGCCTTTCCACCGCGGCACGCAGGGCCTCTGCACTGTTCCCGTGGCGGTTGGCTATTAACTCTTGAACCCCGGCGCGGATCAGTTCGGAGAAACTACCGAAGCCCTCGGAAATGCAAACTTTTCTGAAGCTGTAAAACTCTTCGTCCGAGAGTCTGAAGCTGACTATTCTGGTCTTACTCTTAGTGAACACTGCAAAGGACTCTGGGCTTTCTCATCTCAATTACCGAGAAGTGGCTAACAGAATCGTAGGGAGGCCGCGCCCGATCGCGGTGATCCGGCTTTCGCGAAGGATATGCGACAGGGCATCAGAGCGCATGTACTTGAGCAAGCTACCGCCCTTTGACTCACATTAATAAGATCTGCGCATTGGAGACGCGTGCCTTTCGTACAAACACACATCTCCCAATTCGGATGTTTCTACTGCGGCTACTTAGTCAAAACGCCCTTTACAACAGCGTTTGTGGCGGCCTTTGCACTTGCGAATGCTCCTGCCGCATCAAGGCATACGGGCGTCACGCCTGCGGGCCCTCGAACGGAGAGAGGTGAACGACCTCACCTACAACCGTAATACGTAAGGTTTTGAATGTACCACCATCTGGTTCTTTGTCAACATGTTTTTCATGGATTTTCTAACGGATTTTTGGCGCGAGTTAGTATGGCCCAGCCTAAGTTTCGATTTAGCAGATACTTCTGTGCCGTTGCAAGACGGCTATAGCAATGAATGTCCATTCTCCCTCTTTGCGAGAGGTCAACCATGCGAGAGCTTTTTTTTTCTAAAAATCGGCCACGGCTTTCTCCTAAATGGGCCACGGCTT
>QHXW01000276.1 GCA_003223115.1 Acidobacteriota bacterium | reverse complement strand
TTTGTTCTTCGGGTTGTAGCTCTTGCGTCCGCCCATCTGCTGGCCATACAGCGTGTGCACCGTGGTGTCGGTGTCGATCGTGACGACCTCCAGCTTTACATTGGCCGCCGCCCAGACCCGTTCGCGCAGGGTGCGCATGATGGTCAGAATCTGCCGGACGACATTCAGATGGAGCCCATTCACGAATCTCCAGAAGGTGGATTGCACCGGCAGCTTGATGACTTTCAGGATGCCCGTGAAAATCGGGTCGCGAGCGATGAACCGCAATTGATTCAGCCGTGGAAAGCCGATGTACAGGGAACTGAGAAAGATTTAAACGGTGCAAAGCTCGTGAAAAACTCATAGAGAGCTCGACGCTCCGTAGCTGTAAAGGTTTCCCATCGTGCGCCACGTAGACCGGACTGCCCTTTACCAGGCGCTCGGCGGCTGACGGCGCGGCTGGCGGGCTGGCCATGCGGCTTTCCCCTTTTTCGAACCTTCGGTTGGGCGCCGGTGGCTTTCGCATTACAACCTCATCGCGTCATTGGCGGATGGTCGACTTAACGGCCCGACGCGAGTCTCGCCCCCAACGCTAACGTGGCCTAATCGCGGCGACCTGGAGACCACCGGGAGACCACGCCGCGATTCACTACTGGTCTCAGGGCAGTGCGACCAGGACGAGGCGTACGTATTTGCAACCACTTAGACCCAACTGTGCCTGCCAGGGCTGGCCGTTAACTCGTTCGATTCCCGTTAGCGCTACCAATCCATTTAAGATCAATGACTTGCAGTGGGCCTTTGATCCGCGCTTGCACATTTTCGAGTATTCAAACGCCGCCGTGTTCCGCTGGAATTTGCCGAACGTTAGCACCCCCGGGACGTATTGGTCTTTTCGTTAACACGACTGCTTTCAATTCCAATGCAAACAGCCAATGTCCCAATTAAATGTTGTTCTGAGGCGAATCGGGTAACTGGAGGTTAATTAGGAATCGTCGAACAACTCGAATAAGTAGCCTCACTTGACCCCAAGCGGCTCTTGGCTGGCTTGTGACTCCCGCGACGGGATTAACTCCTAAATCCGTGCTCGCGAGGTGATCGTGAATGACGGATTTACCTCCAGTAATGGCTGAGCATCTCTTGCCACATCGCTGCTCCTACAACAGGAACAGTTCAGCCAAATCGCCCATGGTGTGTTAGGCCCGCAGCGTCTCTTTGTGACCGCGTGGGGCCGACTCAGTGTTTTCCACCAGCATGAGTTCGCTGCCGGCTTGATCGATCTGCGTATACAGAATCCAGCGACCATCTGGAGAAACAGCCAGGCCGCCGGGGCCTCCGGACAAGTTGATAACTCTTTCAAATTCGCGACAGACCTGATCCGACCACTCCCGAAGTCAAGAAACTGGATGGAGGAGCCGGGATATGCCAATACACGAGCGTGGGCGGCATTTTGTATCGGGACGAAATACAAGCCACTGGGCACGATGGCCAAATTGAGATAGCTGCTCAAGCCTTCAAGGACCTTGATCGCTTGACCACCTTGCAGGGGAATCTTCCACACGCTGGTTGCCGTCAAGCTCCTAGGAACTCGCGCCGTTGGCCCGTGTTTTCAGGCACTTGCAGGGGCCGATTTTTGATAATTTTCGCGGAAGGCACCTTGGTCATCGAATCGAGTTCCTCGCCAGTATGGCCCCGCCCCGCGGGCAGGTTGCTTCTGACATAGTAGAGGGACTTGCCGTCCGGTGATTCCAGAGGTGCGAAGCCGCCCTCGCGCGTTACCTGGATGGCCTCGCCGCCGTTCGCGGGAATCTTAAATACCTGCTGCTCGCCTGCGCGAGCCGAGTCGAAGTAAATCCACCGGCCGTCATGTGACCAGTTCGGGTTCCCATCATTTGCCGGATCAATGGTCATACGCTCCGGCTTGCCTCCGCTCGTTCCCACCACCCAGATATATCGAACTCTCCTGCCGCATTTGAGTCAAAGGCGATGCGCTCGCCGTCCGGCGACCAGCGCGGCGTTGTGACTGACGGTCCGGCGAAAGAAGTCAACTGTACAGCATTAGAACCATCGCTATTGTTCACCCAGATCTCAGGGCTTCCGGAGCGGTTCGACACGAATGCAATTCTCTTGCCGTCTAAGGAGAACTGAGGAGAATCGTCGTCTCGCGTCGAGGAAATGAACGCGGTTGCCTTGTCGACCGGTTCCAGGCTCTTGACATTCCCGGCACTCTGGCTATCTGGCGCAGCCATGCGCCAGATGTTCCAATGGAAAAGGTTATGGGTGTAAGCGAGGCGCCGGCCGTGGCGTGAAATCACGGGCTGGGAGAGGTTGTAGTCTAGGTATGCGAGCCGTTGCGGTTCAGCGGGCCATCTGCCAGATCCAGAAACGCCAATTCTCCACAGACCCTGCTCGCCGGCTCCCCGAACGAAAAGACAATCGTACGGCCATCCGGTGTCCAGGCTGGTCTCCCGAAGCCCCTACTTCCTTGCGTGAGCCTTTGTGGCTCAGCGCTTCCCCGTAGATGGAGACAAGCGTGCGAGACTCGAAGGAGAACGGGAACACAGCCGCGGCGGAGGGTTGCACCGGCTGATGTTGGGCCCGGGCTTTACCAGAAACGCCTGCCCGGCGCCCGCCGGAACGGTCACCGGACGCGTTAAAGTTCCCGATGCGGCGTTCGCAGTCAGCACCACCTGGCCAGCCGGGAACAGATCGGTGTAGGCAATCTCGTCGTTCGACATGTTCAACGTTTTGGCCGTCCCACTCACCGTTCTGGCCTCAGCCGAATTCAGTTTTTGGGGCGATCCGGAGGCGGTGAGCGGCCGAAGATCCAATCCGCCGTTTGCGGAAAGGAACTGGTTCTGCTCCGCCGCCTGGCCGATCGTCTGCCAGTCCGCCGTCCCGTTCAGGAACGACACGATGAAGCGGGCGTTATCGCCGGAGGCTGACCGGACCTTGGCAATTCCTTTTGCATTCGAATCGCAGAATCCACCGAGAGTGATCAGCCCTCCCCCGTCGGTGTGGCAGAACGGCACGATCCGCGTTCGGCCCGCTCGATAGAAACCCAATGACGCAGCAGTCAATGCCACTCTACACCATCATCGAAACCGGGCGCAGTGGCCCGGCCTGTTCCACCTGTTCCACCGTTCCCTATGAGCGTGACGGCATCGATGCCTCGAAGATCGTCAGTGTTATCGTTCCAGATCGCCAGGTCGAAGAGGAAGTGACTACCGCTGGTCAACTCATCAAGTTGCGCGTTCAGTCCCAGCCCGAGCGCGGCCACGCCACTGCCAAAGTGCGGCGTTGCCAGAAAAATGATTTTCTGAAGGCGGGTGGCGGCGGGCGGTGAAAACGCGCCGTCCTGTTCCTGCTTGCCGCTCAAATAACTGCGCACGATGAGGCCGCCCATGCTGTGCGCCACCACGTCGACAAGGTTCAAAGCGCTGCCGTCATCGTATTTCAACGCAGCCAGAAAGGCGCCGAACGCCTCGCCGAGCTTTTCGGTCGAAGGTTTGCCGGCGACGGTGCAGTTGTCGAAATAAAGAATCACGTTGCCGTTGGCGTGAAGCACGTGGTCGGCAATCCCGAACATATTGGCGAACGACGATCCGCTGCAATCGTTCTGGTAGCCGCTCACGAAAACCACCGGCGGACTAGTCGTGTGCGGTACCGGCTGGCCCGGGGCGATCACCTGGGCGAATAGCCCGCCCGCGCCCAAGAGCCAAACAATGATCGTGCAACAAACGCGCGCGGAACGGAGGCCCATGATCCATTTTAAAGTGTGGGCATTACGGCGCGGCGAGACGTACTGGGACTATTCGAGCGACTTCAGTACACTTTCGATCTGAGACGGAGTCCACCACACCCGAAGGCCCAGGTCAGCCGCTACGACGCTGGCGGCATTGTAGCCGCACAGGCCCGTAATATTTCCCCCGGGGTGGGTGCTGCCACCACACAAATACAATCCCGGCACCGGCGTGCGGTACTGCCCTGCCCCGGCAAAAGGACGATGATAGCCCACCTGGTCATTCGAGAATCCTCCCACAAGTAAGTCTCCGCGCCGCATGTTCGGAAGCTTACGTTCCGTGTCGAGCGGCGTCCGTGTGAAGGAGTCGATCACCGCGCCGCTCGCCAGGTTTGGAGCAAACTCCGACCAGAGTTCCAGCATGCGCCGCCCGTGGACATCCTTTTCCACGTCCCATTGGACAGCCGCTCCGCGAAGCGCGTACGGTAATTTCTCCCACATAAAAGCCGTGTGCTTGCCCGGTGGCGCCTGGCCGGGATCAAACACCGTGGGAGCAGCTCCCCACATCACCGTGGGCGGGATTTCTCCTCGATCGTGCGCCGCTACGATTTCGTCAAATTGTTCCAAGCGCTCGAGGCCCAGAATCACCATGAAGGCACGGTTAAGCTCGGGCCGTTGTGCGGCGGCCCTATACTGTGGCGCCTCGTGCAATACCAAGTTGAGGGCGAAAAGGGGCGCGAGCAGATTGTATCGAAACGCCGAGGCCCGCTGTCTGACCTCTGCGGGCGCCTGATCCGCATCCAGCAGTTCCAGAAACGTCTGCTGCGGATTCAATCCCGAAGCTACAAAACTTTTGGCCGTGATGCGCTCCCCGCTTTCGAGCTCGACTCCCGCTGCTCGACCCTGCCGCATCAAGATTGCCTTCAGACCGGCGCCGGTGCGAATCTCACCTCCATGCTCGCGGATGTCCGTTACTAATGCCTGGGCCAGCTTCGCCGAACCGCCTTGGCACATTTGGGCCTTGTGCTTCCCGGCAAGAAGCGCCGGAATGCTATGTCCGAAGCCTTTCAGCCTGAGATCCACCTCTCGCAGCCCATTGAAGAAAAGGAGTCCCGCGCGAATCACATCCGACTCGAATTCACTTTGGACAAACTCGAGCGGCGAAAGCCGGGCCACTTCGAGCAACCGCCGTCCCAGCTTCGATGCCCGCAGAAGCGCTCGACGCTTTTCCGGGGGCAAGGGAGGCGACTGAGCTTCCGGAATCAGGATTTGGTCGACGATCGGCCGGAACTCTTCGACCCATCTCTTGAGTGCAGACGCATCCTGCTTCGAAAACGCCGCAAAAGAATCCGCAGTCTTCTCCAGTTCGGTCCACCACTCGAGTGACCGGCCGTCGAGCAGAATCATGGCAACGTTGAGTTCTGGTTCCAGATAACGCGCGCCATGGCGCTCCAGTTCCAGGTCGCCATACCAAGGCGCGGCGGTGATGGCGCGGTGGAAGAATGAATGCGTATTGTGCCGAAACGCGGAGTGTCGCGGATTCTCCTCGGTAGCGAGTCCTCCGCCGGGCTCATCCGCGCGGTCCAGAGCGATGACACGTAAACCGCACCGCACGAGATAAGCCTGCAGAACCAAGGCATTGTGCCCCGTACCCAGAATGACACCGTCATAGTCATCGCTCATCGTTCAGATTAGCTTTCGAGGGCGCAACTAACACGCGCGCTCAGCCAACGTGCTGCTGAAGAAACCGGATCACCCGATCGAATGCTGAGGCCACCTGAGGAGAGTCCATCGCACGATCGAAACCATGCCCGCCATTCTCGATGGTGATCAGGTCGCAATCTACGGAGTTGCGTTTCAGCTCGCGCAACATCGATGCCGACTGGTCGTACGGCACGTCGGTGTCGTTATCACCGTGCAGCAACAGCGCCGGCGGATAATCGTGAGTCACGTTGCGAATCGGGCAGTACGGATCGAATGCCTTGTTCTCCGTGTCCGGATCAAGGCCCGCCACAAGTCTCGGCCACAATCCCTGCTGCCGCGTGTAAAGGTAAAACTTGTCGCGGCCACCCGAAGAGCGGGAGATCGGCGTTTGACCAACCTGCGCCCAGGCGTCTTCTTTCGATATAGCGGGCTGCTTTGAATAGTAAGGATCGGGCCGGCTGTACCAATCACCGGCGATATCGCCGTATCCATAGAAGGATACGAGAGCGTGCGGCCGGGGATGACACCGGTAACCCGTCGTCAGTGTGAGATAACCGCCGGCCGAGTGTCCGATTACGGCCATGCGATCAGGATCGATCTGAAACAGTCCAGGCCCCTTCTCGTGAACCCAACGGTGCGCGTCCTCGACGTCGGTGAGGATATCAGGCAAACGGGTTTCGGGCGCTAGGCGGTAATCAATGGAGGCAACCGCGAAGCCTGCTTCGACATAGCGTCTGAGCTGGGTGACGTTCATCCCGCCGCGATCGCCCATGATCAACGCGCCACCGTGAATCCATACAATGACGGGAAGGGTCTGCTTGCCGGGCTTGCGGTGCACGTCGGCGCCGATGCTGCAGCCTGCGGTTTTGTACGTGTACTTGGTTTTCACGATGCCACTTTGTTCATCAGCCGCCGCTCGGCCATTGAAGCCGCCCGCCGCCAGCGCTGAACCGAACAGCAGCATTCTTCGCGATAAACTGCCTTCTGCCATGCCACTCATTGTCCTCTTTTCTCGCAACGCATTGGAGCGCAAGCTGCTGGCCTCATGCCTGGCATTCTTGGAGCGATTGAAGGTGAGGCCAGGCTGCCACGCCATAGCCCCGATCTGGATGTGATCTTTCCGGCGGAATCAGCCGATAACGCTAGCTACGGGGCCGGCGAGCGGAGTGTGAAAGACCAGCAATCCGGCGGTCGAGCTGAGAATCAGACTGTCCGAGCCGAAGCGAATGAGTCTTTCCGAGTCATTCAGAGAAGTGACAGCGGAGGTCGTAATCGACTGCGATCCGAGGGGTTGAAGCCTGGGGAGCGAAAAGGCTTGCAGAGTCGGATACTTCAGAACGCTGGACGCAATCGCGGGGTGTACAGGATGAAAGCGCGCTGGTTTGCGGAATCGAGTGATCGCGCCGCCGACACCGAAGTTGCCGGTGACCTGCATTGCCTGGTAGTCGATCGTAGTCGCGAGCGAGGTAAAAGCGTACTGTCCGCGATCGCTGCCGCGCCGCCACCGGCTGCCATGGCCGGATTCTGAGCCGGAATACCAGTGGAATCGACGGAGTAGCGAAGCGTGACGGCCCGAGAATCGCCGGCGTTCGGAGTGACCACATAATACATCCGCTCAGGAAAAAGTATTTGCCGTCAGGGGAGAACAGAATGCCGGAAATGACGCTACCCTCCAGCACGTTTGCGCGCTTCGCGCCGTTGTCGAAAATGGCGACCTGAGTTCTCGAGAGGCCGGCATCCGGGTAAAAGACATCGCCACAGTCCCCGGCTTGCCCGGCATAACGGTGAGCATGTCATTTGCCTGCGCATTAGAGAAAGGCGTCTGGGCTCCGGCCGGACGGAATTGAAAGTCGCCGGCGGCGGTGAGAGTCGTCGGGTCGATGCGATGCACTAGGTTTCACCTTCTAGGACCACATACAGTGTGCCGCCGTCATCAGAGAGAGCGAGATCCAAAGCATGCTGCCGGTCCGCAGAATGGGTCCGACGTTCCCGGTGCGGAGATCCAAAGCAACAACGGAGTTCGGTGGGAACCGGGAATCTCCGCTTTGCGGGGGAGTCGCGACATACAGACGATTCCGGCTTTTGTCCAATGCCACTCCGGTGGGCTGCACGTTGTAAACCACGGGGCAATAGGTGACATCAAAAACAGGGCGCGATTGCGCATTCACCAGGGTGATCTCTGCGAGCTGGGAAGTTGACAGGTCAGCGGCAGTCAGCGACGCCCTATTATACGCAACCAGAGTCCATCGCGGTGGGCCGAGGAGAACCGTTCCAAAGAGCCGTCAGGCCCTAATCGTAATCCTGCCGAGATACCAGATGTCAGTGGCGTTGCCACCCACATAAAGAAAGTTCGGACTGAGGAAGGGGGTGTACGAGGATTGCTGCCCATATGAATCGGCGCCTGACAGAGCCATCGCGGCCGCGAGAAAAAAGCGTCGTCCTTCACCGTGAGTTATTTTAGTACCTATACCAACAGATTCTGACCGAACTTGGCAGGACTTTCAGCCAGTCGGTTGTGCTGAGAGCGTGGGGATGATGTAGAGTTGTTTGAGCTTCAGGCCGAGGGCGACAACCTGTTTGCCGAGAGCGGTGAGGTAGTACTTGTAGGTGTGGCCAACCTTTTTGATCAAGCCGTGAAGCCGAAGACGTTTCATCGTCCTTGAAATCTGGCCGCTGTTTCGGTCACTCAGCCGCCGCCGCAGATCCTTGTTCTGAAAGCCACTGATGTTGAACTCACCGCTGACGAGGGATTAGAATAATTTCTCGTCGTGCGGATCAAAGAAGTTGAAGCCGCGATAAGTTGCGGTCGTTTTCTTCCACCGGTTGAGAGATCTTGTTGAGCTTGTCGGTGCCGGCCTTGTCCTCTTCGATGGTCGAGATGAACTCCAGGTATCGCCGGTTGGCAGCCAGCAACAGTTCGCGCCATGGGT